>NZ_CP173721.1:2454721-2761561 GCF_045181065.1 Microbacterium sp. M
AGAACACGAACGGCTCACGCTCCAGCGTGCCCTCGGCCAGCCCGCGGATGAACGCGAGTTCGTCGATGCCGTCGCGGATGCCGCGGATGCGGTCCCACCAGTCGTCGGCGATCTCGGTCGCCGACGGACGGGTGTCGAGGCCGCCCCTGTCCCACAGCCCGGCGAAGTGACTGATCGGGCCGTGCCCGCCTCCGACGCGCAGCGCGTCGCCGGCCCGAAGGGATTCGCGCAGCCAGGCGCGAGCGGCCGCGACCGCCTGTTCGGGCTCGTCCCCGCGAGCGAGGCGCGTGGCGATCGCCGACGACAGCGAGCATCCGGTGCCATGCGTGTTCGCCGTCGTGATGCGTGTGCCCGCGAATTCGTGCCGCGTGCGCTGCGCCGCATCCACGAGGGCGTCCGGCGCGTCGTCACCCGAGAGATGCCCGCCCTTCACGAGCACAGCGGCCCCGATCTGCTCCGACAGCGCCTCGGCTGCGGCGAGCGCACCGGTCCAGCCGTCGATCGCGTGTCCTGCCAGCACCGCGAGCTCGGCGAGATTCGGCGTCACGACATGGGCCCGCGTCAGCAGCGCGCGCAATGCATCCTCGGCGTCCGCATCGAGCAGGCGATCGCCGCTCGTGGCCACCATCACCGGGTCAACGACGACGATCGGCGGACGCTCCGCGTCGAGCCACGCGGTCACGGTGCGGATCACGTCCGCGTTCGCCAGCATCCCGATCTTCACGGCATCGATCACGATGTCGTCGGAGATCGCATCGAGCTGCGCCTGCAGGAACACGGTCGGGGGCACATGCACGGCGCGCACTCCCCTCGTGTTCTGCGCGGTCAGTGCGGTGACGACCGCCATCCCGTATCCGCCGTTCGCGGCGATCGACTTCAGGTCCGCCTGGATGCCCGCGCCACCCGACGGGTCGCTGCCCGCGATGCTGAGAACGCGAGGCGTCGACCTGGCGCGCCATCGACTCAGGAATTCCGCGGCGGCGGCACCCGGGTCATCGGCGGCGCACAGCGCGGACACGACTGCCGCGCCGGCGGCCCCGGCATCCCTGAGCTGGGCCGCGTCGTCGAGACCGACGCCGCCGATCGCCACGCAGGGCAGCGGGCTGGCCGCGGCGAAGGTCCGGAACCCGTCGATACCGAGTGCCGGCGGGTGATCGGGCTTCGTGCTGGTCGGGCGGATCACGCCGACGCCCAGATAGTCCACCGTTCCGTCGGGCAGCGCGAGCACGGCGTCCAGGTGCGCAGGGGTGTTCGCGGTCAGACCGATCAGCGCGTCCGGGCCGAGCAGCTCACGGGCACGGAGCGCCGATGCGTCATCCTGACCGAGGTGCACGCCGTCCACGCGTGCGCCCTGGGCCCGCGCGGCGAGCGCCGCATCGAGCCGGTCGTCGACGACGAGCAGGGCGCGCCCGTCGATCACGCGCGACAGTTCGACGAGCTGGGCGGTGGTCTCGGCATCCGTCGCCGCCTTGTCACGGAGCTGGACGATGCGCACACCGCCGTCCACGGCCTGCCTGACCGTCTCGACGACGCCACGGGCGCCGCACAGCGCCGCATCGGTGACGAGATAGAGCGAGAGATCCGCGGTCATCGGGTCCCCTCCTCGATGCGCGCCGCACTGGCGAGGTCTGCTGGTCCGACGACGGCCAGCGCATCCAGCAGAGTCACCGCGAAGCTGCCGGGGCCGGTGGAGACGGACGCTGCCCGCTCGGCGGCGATCGTGTACACGAGACTCGCTGCGGCGACCGCCGTCACCGCATCCGTGCCCGTCGCACGTGCGGTCCCGAGGAACGCCGCCATGACGGCCCCGAGGGCGCAGCCTCCGCCGGTGACACGGGTGAGCATCTCGTCGCCGTTCGCGATGCGGATGATCCGGTCGCCATCGGTGATGAGATCCACCGGACCGGAGACCGCGACGACGCTGCCGTCGCGCTGCGCGAGCGCGAACGCCGCGTCGACGGCGGCATCCGTGGCGTCGGTGGCGTCGACGCCACGGCCGCCGGTACCCGCGCCGGCCAGAGCGAGGATCTCCGAAGCGTTCCCCCGGATCGCGGTGGGGCGCTGCGCGGCGAGCTCCTGCGCGAGCGCGGTGCGCACCGGCAGCACGCCGATCGCGACGGGGTCGAGCACCCACGGCGTTCCGGCCGCGGCGGCGCCGGCGACCGCCTCACGACTCGCCGCGCGCTGCTCGGGGGTCGGGGTGCCGAGATTGATGAGCACACCGGACGCGACGGACGCGAACATCTCGGACTCGCCGACGATGTCGACCATCGCCGGCGCCGCACCGAGGGCGAGCAGGACATTGGCGGTGAAGCCGGTCACCACCGTGTTGGTGATGCAGTGGGTCAACGGAGGTGCTGCGCGCAGCTCCTCCAGGAGGGTGGCGGCCTCGGAGGCGAGGCCGGTATCGGAAATCGGACGCAGACGATCGCTCATCGCGACATCCCTTCGCTAGTACGAACTAGATCAGGTTCGACGGGTCTGTTCTCAGCCGCGGTCGCGGCACCCCGTGTCACTGCCTCGCAGTCTAGTGCGCCGGATCAGCCGCCGTTCGCCCAGGGCATCGGCCGGTCAGGAGCGCGGGTGGCGTCGTCCGGCAGGTGCGGGAGCTGCTCGCCGCCGGCGCGGATGCACAGCCAGCGCAGCTCGCCATCGCTGTCCGGCCGGGCACGCCACGTGCGCCAGACGTCCTGGCCGACGCGGATGACGGTACCCGCCTCGACTTCGACGACGTCGTCATCCAGGCCCATCTGTCCGCGGCCTGCGAGGAACACGTACAGCTCTTCGACGCGGGAGTGGGTGTGCCAGTAACCGGCCTCCTCGCCCGGTTTCAGTGCGTTCGAGGTCATTCCGATGTACTGCATGGTGAGTTCGTGATCGACGACCCGGCGTCCGTCGCGCGAGCGCGATGGCGCGAACCCGCCGAAATGCTCACGCCACGTGTCCGGTGCCCCGATGCTGATCACTTCGTAGTCGCTCATGCGCTGATCTCTCCGTTCGGTGGGCTTTCGTTGTGAGCGGTGACGATGCGGTGGGTCCAACTCTCGTGCGATCGCTCGTACACGATGCGCGTGTGCCGGCGATCGACCGCACCCTGCCAGAATTCCACGCGCTCGGCGACCACGCGCCAGAGCACCCATTCGCCGGGCCCGATGCCCGCACGGGCGGACGGCGCGCGCGCCGCGAGATCCGCGGCGCTCTCCTCGGCATCCGCCTCGACGACGCGTCCCCGCACCCGCACCGCGCGCATCACCGGCTGCCACCAGAAGTTCAGGGCAGCCGCGGGGTGGGCCGACAGCTGCTCCCTCTTGCGCGACGCCCGAGTGCTCGCGAACGCCCAGCCCCGACCGTCGACGTCCTTGATGATGAGCGTCCGCGCGTCGGGGATGCCATCGGCCCCGATCGTCGCGAGCGTCATGGCGAGCGGCTCCGGAACGCCGGACTCGCTCGCAGCAGTGATCCAGTCGAGGAAGAGGGATTCGGGATCGTCGGGCAGCGCGACGAGATCCAGCGGGGGCGGCGTACCGACGAGCGTCGGTTGAGAGCGCAACCAGTCAGCCGAAGAAGTCGTCATACGACCATCCTGGCGGCTCTTCCCGCTCGCCGGGCCGTCTCCGACCGGGAGCCTCAGGATCGCAGCGACGCGGCGAGCGACGCCACCCTGGTCGCGGCCTCGGCCAGCCGCTCTGCGAACACCGGCTCCGTCTCCGCCCGTGCCGTCAGCGCATCGATGATCCGCCCAGCCGTTTCCGGCGTCGAACCCGCGATCGTCAGGACCATGTCCGCACCCGCGTCGACGGCCGTGACTGCGTTGGCCACAGGATCAGCGTAAGCCGGGTCCCCGGAGGACAGCAGCATCCCGAGGTCATCGGTGACGGCGACGCCGGCGAACCCGAGTTCGTCGCGAAGGATCGCGTACCACTCCGGTGACAGCGTCGCTGGCAGTTCCGAGACCGCCGTGAACCTCAGGTGGCCCATCATGACGAGCTCGGCACCCGCATCGATGCCGGCCTGGAACGGCAATGCGTCGAACGCGCGCCATTCGTCAAGGTTCAGGTCGGTCGTGGGAATGGCGTGGTGCGAATCGCCTTCCGCCGCGCCGTGTCCGGGGAAGTGCTTGAGCGTCGTCGCGACCTGTCCCTTCTCGCCGGTCACGACCGCGGCGGCCCGCTCGGCCACGGCCTGCGGATCCGTGCCGTACGACCTGCGGTAGATGAACGAGCCGTCGGAGCGCGGCACGTCGGCCACGACCCCGAAGTTGATGTCGATCCCGCCCTGGTCGAGCAATTGAGCGCGCGCTGCGAACGCGGCCTGCGCCGCCGCCGGGTCCTCGTTCTTCAGAGTCCGAGCCGACGGAAGGTCATCCCACGGCAGGCGGGCGACGTCGCCGCCCTCCTCGTCCGTCGCGATGAGCGCCTCCGGCGACGCCGCGTGCACGGCATCCGTCAGGGCGCGCAACTGGTCCGGCGAGGCGGGGATGTTGTTCCCCATCAGGATCAGCCCGCGCGGTCCGCCGGCGACATAGGCCGCAAGAGCTGCCGGATCCGTCCCGTCGGCGTAGCCCATGGTGACCAGCGCCGCCTGCTCTCGAAGGGGCATCTCGGCGACGCGTTCGGCCGCCAGCTCGAGCCCCGTCTTCGGCGTCGGCGACGGAGTGGGCGACGGAGTCGCCGCCGGTGCGGACGACGCGCTCTCCGGCGTGGGCGCTGCGGCCGGCGCGCACGCCGCGAGCCCCAGACCCAGCGACACGAACACCGCTGCGATCACGAAGCGCCGCGGTGAGATCGTCATGCTTCCATCCTGACGCACTCCTCGCTCGGGCGGGTGGGCGCCCTCGTTGAGCGCGCGAGGGGAGCCAAGACGCGTTCGCTGCTGAAGAGCCTCAGCCCTCAGCGCGTTCCGACTCGGACGGCTCCGCCGGCCTCGCTCAACGAACGAGGGATGGTACGCCGAACGAACGAGTGCGGCGCGCTCCCCTGACGACGAAGTGGGTCACTCCCGCAGCGTCGCTCCGAAGCGCTCTGCGGCGACGGCGACGCCGGCGAGCTTCGCCTCCGTCGCCTCGGCCGCGGTCAGCGTCCGGTCCGGCGCTCGGAAGCGGAGCGCGAAGGTCAGACTCTTCGAACCCTCCGGGAGCCCCTCACCGCGATAGTCGTCGACGAGCCGCAGGGATTCGAGGAGCTCTCCCGCGCCTTCGACGAGCGCCTCGCGCAGGTCACCGGCAGCCAGTGCCGCCGACACGACCAGCGACACGTCCTGCGTGGCCGCCGGGAAGGTCGACAGGCTCTCCGCGACGACACCGGTCCCCGCGAGCTCCAGGATGCCGTCGAGATCCAGCTCGAGCACGACGGCGCGTCCGGGGAGGTCCGCGTCGGACGACACGTCAGGGTGCAGTTCGCCGACGTAGCCGACCTCGGCGCCTCGCACGCTCAGAACGCCGGTGCGTCCGGGGTGCAGCGCAGCACGCTGCCCCTGGACGACATCGATCTCGACCCCCGCGGCGGAGGCGATCACCCGTACGGCGTCCAGCGCTTCACTGAGGCCGTAGGCCTCGGCGGCACGACCGGGCTGGCGCGGCGTCACGTTGCCTGCGAACAGCGCGGCGACGTGACGTCGCTGCGGCGGGATCGACGCGTTCAGCTCGGCGAGCTTCTCATCCGACGGACGCTCGCCCAGCGGCGGCACCGCATCGGTGCCGTAGACGACGCCCGCCTCGGGGAGGAACACTACGCCCGCCTCGAAGATCGCCACGTCGGTCATTCCCCGTGCGATGTTGCGGTGCGCAGTCTGCAGGAGACCGGGGATCAGCGAGCGACGCAGGAACGGAGCCTGTCCGTCGAGGGGATTGGCCAGGCGGATGCTGGGGAGATGCTCCCCCGTCGCCGAACCGTGCAGGTCGTTGTGCGCCTCGGTGGTGAACGGGAATGCGGGAGCCTCGACGAGGCCGGCGGCGGCCAGCGCGTTCGCGACGCGGCGTCGTCCCTGCTGCATCGCCGTCAGTCCACGACCGGACGGCGGTGTCGGCAGCACCGAGGGGATGCGGTCGAGGCCGTGGATACGGGCGACCTCCTCCGCGAGCGTCCATTTGTCGGTGAGGTCGGGTCGCCAGCTCGGCGGGATCACGAACCAGCCGTCCGACGTCTCGGTGACCTCGGCGCCGATCGTCTCGAGGGCGTCGACGATCTCGGCATCCTCGTAGTCCACACCGATCAGGCCCGGTACGAACTCGGCCGGCAGTTCGATGCCCGCGATCTCAACCTCGGAGTACAGCGCCCCGCCGACCTCGTCCAACGTGCCGCCGGCCAGCTCGACCATGAGGTCGGCGACACGACGCGCAGCGACGAACGGGATCAGCGGGTCGACACCGCGCTCGAAACGCTTGGACGCCTCGCTGGGCAGCTTGTGCCGGCGCGCGGTGCGGGCGATCGACACCGAGTCGAAGTTCGCGGCCTCGATGAGCACATTGCGCGTCTCGTCCGACATCTCGGTCGTTCCGCCGCCCATGACACCGGCGAGGCCGATCGGCCCCGAGTCGTCGGTGATGAGCAGATCCTCGACGTGAAGAACGCGCTCCTGGCCGTCCAGGGTCGTCATCTTCTCGCCCTGCTGCGCACGGCGGACCGTGATGCCGCCGGACAGCTTGTCCAAGTCGTAGCCGTGGATCGGGTTGCCGAGCTCGAGCATGACGTAGTTGGTGATGTCGATCAGCACTCCGAGCGAGCGGATGCCGGCGAGAGCGAGCCGCGACACCATCCACGGCGGGGTCGGACGCGTCGGGTCGACGTCGCGGACCACGCGCACGACGAACTCCTGCACGGCCGGTGCCTCTCGCAGCGGCTCGGCGGTGACGGCGAGCGGGAATCCGGTGCCTGGAGCGACCTCGTCCCACTCGTGCTCGGCCGGGTCGCGGAAGTCCGCGCCGGTGGCGTGCGCGTACTCGCGCGCGACGCCGCGCAGCGAGAACGCGTAGCCGCGGTCCGGCGTGACGTTGATCTCGACGGCCACGTCGTCCAGCCCCAACAGGGCGAGAGCGTCGACGCCGACCTCAGGGTCGAGACCCAGCGCGGACAGGACGAGGATGCCGTTGTGCTCGTCGCCCAATCCCAGCTCGCGCGCCGAGGCGATCATGCCGTCGGAGACGTGGCCGTAGGTCTTGCGCGCGGCGATCGGGAACGGACCGGGGAGCACGGCACCGGGCAGGGTGACGACGACCTTGTCGCCGACGGCGAAGTTGCTCGCGCCGCAGACGATTCCGCGGACTCCGCCGTTCGCCTCGCCGACGTCGACCTGGCACCACCTGATGGTCTTGCCGTTGGACTGCGGCTCCTCCTCGAACGAGAGGACCTGTCCGACGACGACGGGGCCGGCGATCTCGAAGCGGTGGATCTCCTCCTCCTCGAAGCCGACGGCCACGAGCGCCGCGAAGATGTCCTCAGGCGTGGCATCCGCTGCCACATCCACGTACTCACGCAACCACGAAAGCGGGACGCGCATCACACCACCATCCGGAACTGCTCGCTGAAACGGACATCACCCTCGGCCATGTCGCGCATGTCCTTCACATCGCTGCGGAACATCAGGCCCCGCTCGATCCCCATGCCGAACGCGAAACCGCTGTACTCCTCGGGGTCGATGCCCGCCGCGCGCAGCACGTTCGGGTTCACCATGCCGCAGCCGCCCCACTCGATCCAGCGCGCGCCGCCCTTGAAGGTCGGATGCCACAGATCCAGCTCGGCGGATGGCTCGGTGAACGGGAAGTAGTTGGTGCGGAAGCGCGTCTTCGCCTCCGGCCCGAACAGCTGTCGAGCGAAGTGGTCGAGCGTGCCCTTCAGGTGCGCCATCGTGATGCCCTTGTCGATCACGAGGCCCTCGAACTGGGTGAAGACCGGCAGGTGCGTCGCATCGAACTCGTCGGTGCGGTAGACGCGTCCGGGGCACAGCACATAGATCGGCACCTCGCGGTCGAGCATCGAGCGCACCTGCACGGGGCTCGTGTGCGTGCGCATCACGAGGTGGCGCGAGGTCGGGTCGACGTAGAAGGTGTCCTGCTCCTGTCGAGCGGGGTGATCGACGTCGAAATTCAGGGCGTCGAAGTTGAACCACTCGTGCTCGAGCTCCGGGCCTTCCGCGATCTCCCAGCCCATCCCGACGAAGATGTCGCACACCTCGTCCTGGAGGAGGGTGAGAGGATGCCGGGCGCCGACGCGCGTGCGCGAGGACACTGCGGTGATGTCGACGCGCTCCGCCTCGAGGCGTGCGGCGGTCTCGGCCTCGGCGAGTTCGGCCTCCTTGGCGGCGAGCGCCTGCGTGACCCGACCCCGGCCCTGGCCGACCAGCTTGCCGAACGCCGCCTTGTGCTCTGGGGCGACCTGGCGCATCGAGGCGTTCAGGACCGCCAGCGGCGACCCCTCCCCCACGTGCGCGGCGCGCGCGGCTTTCAGCTCTGCGGTGCTGGCTGCGGCACCGATCGCGTCGAGCGCTGCTGCGACGGCGGTCTCCACCGCCTCGGGCGTGATCTCGGGTACGTCTGACACGAGAGTCGAGTCTACCGGCGCGCGGTGGACTCACCGTGCCGTCAGAGCGGAGGCACGCCCCCGCCGCCCAGATCGCGCTTCCCCGCGCCCCGCTGCATCGCGATCGCCTCGGTGAGGGTCGACTCGTCATCCGCCGCCGGGTTGTGCGCGTTCGCGATCGCCCGGAGCTTCGGCGAACGACGTGTGCGGATCTCGAGGTACTTCGCGATGCCGGAGAGGATCAGACACATCACGATGTAGATGCCGCCGATGATGAACGCGGACTGCAGGATCGGTCGCCCCTGCTGCGAGCTCAGCAGCTTCGCGTAGTACAGCAGTTCGGGGTACGTGATGATGAACCCGAGCGCGGTGTCCTTCATGGTCACCACGAGCTGAGCGACGATGACCGGCAGCATGACGCGGACGGCCTGCGGCAGCAGGATGAGGCGCATGACGCCGCTCTTGCGCAGACCGATCGCGTAGCCGGCCTCCTTCTGCCCTCGGGGCAGCGATTCGATGCCGGCGCGCAGCACCTCGGCGAGCACCGAGCCGTTGTACGCCATCAGAGCGAGCACGACGGCCCAGTACGGATCCATCTTGATGCCGATCGTCGGCAGGCCGAAGAACAGCAGCATCATGAGCACGAGAACGGGGATGGCTCGGAACAGCTCCGTGACGGCCGTGACCGGAATCCGGATCCAGGCGTGGTCGGAAAGCCGGCCGATGGCCAGCACGAAACCGAGCACCAGACTCAGCACCGCGGCGAGCGCGAAGGCCGCCAGCGTGTTGACCAGATGGACGCCGATCTGCTCCCACACCCGTGTGAAGGTGAAGACGTACCACTTGCTGGCCTCGAACTGCCCGGAGACATAGAGGCGGTACGCGAGGAAACCGAGGACGGCGAGGACGACGAGAACGGTGACGACGCTGAGAATGCGGTTACGAGCGATCGCCCTCGGACCGGGCACATCGTAGAGAACGGAAGTCATCGTGCGATCCTCCATCGCCTCTCGAGGGAGTTCTGCACCCAGCTGAGCAGGAGCACCAGAACGACGAAGATGATGGCCACCCAGAGCAGCACTTCCATCGGGTTGCCGGGGCGCGTGTGCGAATCGTTAATGGCGGCCCGCACCGAAGCGAGCTCGGCGACGGAGAACCCGGCGGCTACCGTCGTGTTCTTCAGCAGGGCGATGAACACGCTCATCATCGGCGGAACCACCGAGCGGAACGCCTGCGGCAGCACGACCAGGGTCATGACCTGCCCGAACGGCAGGCCGATCGCGCGGGCCGCCTCGGCCTGGCCCACCGGAACGGTGCTGATGCCGGCGCGCAGGACCTCGGCGACGTAGGTCGCGGTGTAGATGCCGATCGCCAGGATGCCGAGGGTGAGGTTGCTCAGTTTCGGCAGCCCGAGCTGCGGATAGCCGAAGACGAAGAAGAAGAAGACCAGGGTGAGCGGCGTGTTGCGGACGAGGTTCACGTAGACCGTGCCGACGCCGCGCGCGATGGGAACCGGTGAGACCCGCATCGCCCCGACGATGACGCCCAGCACGAGCGCGATCACCCCGCCGGCGAAGAACACGATGAGCGTGTTCAGGAGCGCCGCGCCCCACAGGTCGAGGTTGCCGAAGATGACGTCCAATCCGCCCTGCCCTTCTCAAGTGGTGAGGAGGGGACGACCCGACAGGCCGTCCCCTCCGCGAGCAATCAGTCGACAGCCGGCTGTTCGACTTCGATGCCGCTCGAACCGAGGTTCTTGTCGAAGATCGCCTGCCAGATGTCTCCGCCGTCGGTGAAGAGCGTGTTGATGTGCTCCTGCAGCGCCGTGTCGCCCTTGGGCAGACCGACGCCGTAGCGCTCTTCGGTGAACAGACCGCCGACGACCTTGACGTCGTCCGGGTACTGCGCCGCGTAGCCGATCAGGATCGCCTGGTCGGTGGTGACGGCATCCACCTTGCCGGAGATGAGGTCCTCGACGCAGGCCGAGTACAGGTCGTACTCCTGCGTCTCGATCTCGGGGTAGTTGTCCTTGATGTTCTGGATCGGCGTCGAGCCGGTCGCCGAGCACACGGTCATGCCGTTGAAGTCGGAGACGTCCTCGACGTCGGTGATCTCGCTGTCGGCGCCGACCAGGAAGCCCTGGCCCGTGATGAAGTACGGACCGGCGAAGTCGATCTGCTCCTTGCGCTTGTCCGTGATCGAGTAGGTGCCGACGTAGTAGTCGATGTCGCCGTTCACGAGCGCCTGCTCGCGGTTCGCCGAAGCGATCGGCTGGAACTCGATCTGCTCCTCCTCGAAGCCGAGCGACGCGGCGATCCAACGTGCGATGTCATTGTCGAAGCCGGTGCGCTCACCTGTCGTGACATCGAGGTAGCCGAGACCGGGCTGGTCCTCCTTGACGCCGATGATCACGCCATCGCGCGCCGTCATGGCGTCAAACGTCGGGCTGCCTTCGAGCGTGACGTCGTCGGCGACCTCGAACCAGGTGGTCTCCTCGCCGGCGTCGCCGCCGTCGGTGTCGCCGCCCGGGTCGGTCGGGGTGCCGCTGTTGCAGGCGGTCAGCGCGAGCAGCGCGGCTGCCGCGATCCCGATCCCTGCCAGTGTCCGTGTGCGTCGCATATGCGTCTCCTTCGTGTGCTGTGTGTGCAGGTTGGTCAAGGAAGTCAGTGGGTGAGGAGCTTGGAGAGGAAGTCCTTCGCCCTGTCGCTCTTCGGCTTCGTGAAGAACTCCTCCGGCGTCGCCTCTTCGACGATCTTCCCGTCCGCCATGAAGACGACGCGGTTCGCGGCCTTGCGGGCGAAGCCCATCTCATGCGTGACGACGATCATGGTCATGCCGTCTCGAGCGAGCTCGACCATCACATCGAGGACCTCGTTGATCATCTCGGGATCGAGCGCGCTGGTCGGCTCGTCGAAGAGCATCACCTTGGGGTTCATGGCCAGCGCGCGAGCGATCGCGACGCGCTGCTGCTGTCCGCCGGAGAGCTGAGCCGGAAGCTTGGATGCCTGCTGGGCGACGCCGACGCGGTCGAGCAGCAGCATCGCCTCCTTCTCGGCATCCGCCTTCTTCAGGCCGCGCACCTTGATCGGGCCGAGCGTGACGTTCTCGAGGATCGTCAGGTGGGCGAAGAGGTTGAACGACTGGAACACCATGCCCACGTCCGCACGAAGGTGCGCGAGTCCCTTGCCTTCGGCGGGGAGCTCTTTGCCATCGATCGAGATCTGGCCGCTGGTGATGGTCTCGAGGCGGTTGATCGTTCGACACAGCGTCGACTTGCCCGAACCCGAAGGTCCGATCACCACGACGACCTCACCCTTGTTCACGGTGAGGTCGATATCCGTCAGCGCCTGGAACTCGCCATAGTGCTTCTGGACGTTGTCCACGACGACAAGGGGCGCACCAGTCTCGGTCATGCTCCCCACCCTAGGAGTCGGCGGCCCCCCGGACCAGAGCGGAATCGCCCGAGTTACATAGTTGTAACCCGGGCGGACGCATTCAGCGCGCGGCTGCGGCGCGCTGCGTGAAGGCGCTCTCGTACAGGCACACGCTCGCCGCAGTGGCGAGATTCAACGATTCAGCGCGTCCGAAGATCGGCAGCTTGAGCGCGCGATCGGCCAGGGCGAGCGAGGCATCCTCGAGTCCACGGGCCTCGTTGCCGAAGAGCCATGCGGTCGGGCCGTCCAGGACGCCCTCGGCCCGCGCGGCGAGCAGGTCGTCGCCCTTCACATCGGCCGCCAGCACCGTGATGCCGGCCGCGCGAGCGCGAGCGACGACGTCCGCGAGGTCTCCACCGACCGAAATCGGAAGGTGGAACAGCGATCCGGTCGTCGCCCGGACGACCTTCGGATTATAGGGGTCGACCGTGCGGCCCGTGAGCACCACGGCATCCGCGCCGGCGGCATCCGCAGCCCGGATGATCGTGCCGAGATTGCCGGGATCCCGCACCTCCTCGCAGATGGCGATCAGGCGGGGGGATGCCGCGAAGATCTCCTTCACGGCGGTCGGCGTCTGCTGCACGACGGCGACCAGCCCCTGCGGGGTGACGGTGTCGGCCATCGCGTTCAGCACGTACTCGGTGACGTACTCCACCTCGACGCCGTGCTCGGCCGCCTTGGAGCGGATATCCGGGTGCCGCTCCCATCCCGTCGGCGTCGCGAACAGCTCGACGATCGCCTCCGGGCGGTACGACAGCGCTTCACGCACCGCCTGCGGGCCCTCGAGGAGGAACAGGCCCGTCTCGGTACGGGCACTGCGCTTGGTGAGCTTGGCGACGGCTCGAACACGGGGGGACCGGGGATTCTCCAGCACGGTCTCAGTCTAGAGACACCGGCACCGCTCCCGCGCGCACGGATCGACGCTGTTCACTCGGCGTCCACGCAGATCCGCGAGTTAGTGTACCCAGGTGTCCACCGCCGCCCAGCGCTCCCCGATTCGCCGACGCAGCGCGGTCGGCGCGGCTGCGGCGCTCACCATCGCGGCAGGGCTCCTCGTGCACAGGTACGGATCAGGCGACTCAGGCGACATCCTCGGCGATGCGCTGTACGCGACGCTGGTGTATCTGCTGCTCGCGCTGCTCGCTCCGCGCAGCCCCCGACGCTTCATCGGCGCCCTCGCGCTCATCGTCTGCGCCGTGGTCGAGTTCCTGCAGCTCACCGGCATCCCTCGCGAGGTGGCTGCCGTCTTCCCTCCGGCGGCGCTCGTGCTCGGTGCCGGGTTCGACCAACGCGATCTGCTCGTGTACGCGGCCGCCGTCGTGGTCACGATGATCATCGACGTCGCGATCTCCCGGGCGGCTCGACCGCGCGCGCTGTCGACGTCGCACTGAGACGACGAAACGGGCGCCCTCCCGAAGGAGGACGCCCGTACACGACGGAGTGCTTACGCAGCCGTCTTCGGCGCGTTCACGTCCGAAGGCAGAGCCTTCTTGGCCGTCTCGACGAGCGAGACGAACGTGGCGGGCTCGTTCACCGCGAGCTCGGCGAGCATACGACGGTCGACCTGCACACCCGCGAGGCCGAGGCCCTGGATGAAGCGGTTGTACGTGATGCCGTTCTGGCGGGCCGCAGCGTTGATGCGCTGGATCCACAGACGACGGAAGTCGCCCTTGCGCTTGCGACGGTCACGGTACGCGTAGACGAGGGAGTGAGTGACCTGCTCCTTGGCCTTGCGGTACAGACGCGAACGCTGACCGCGGTAACCGGACGCGCGCTCGAGGATGACGCGACGCTTCTTGTGGGCGTTTACCGCCCTCTTGACTCTTGCCATTTTCCTGTGTTCCTGTTCGTGCGTTCGGGCGCGTCAGCGACCGAGAAGCTTCTTCGCGACCTTGGTGTCAGCCTTCGACAGCACCTGGTCCTGGTTGAGGCGGCGGGTGCGACGGCTCGACTTGTGCTCGAGGTTGTGGCGCATACCGGCCTGCTGCTTCTTCAGCTTTCCGCTTCCGGTGATCTTGAAGCGCTTCTTAGCACCCGAGTGGGTCTTCTGCTTCGGCATCTTCTCTTCCTTCGTATGGCGCCTTCTCAGGCGACGGTGTTCACCCGCGCAATGCGGGAGTCTGTGGGGCGGGCGTTACTCCGCGGCGGCCTCGTCCACGGCATCCGTGGTCTTGGCTTCACGAGCCGCCTGCTTGTTCGCGGCGCGCTGCGCGTCGCGGACGGCGTTCTGCTCGGCCTTCGCCTCGGACTTGTTCTTCAGCGGAGCGACGACCATGACCATGTTGCGACCATCGATCGTGGGGTTCGACTCGACGGTTCCGAACTCCGCGACATCCTCTGCGAACTTGCGGAGCAGGCGCACACCCTGCTCGGGGCGCGACTGCTCGCGTCCACGGAACAGGATCATCGCCTTGACCTTGTCGCCGGCCTTCAGGAAGCCCTCGGCACGCTTGAGCTTCGTCGTGTAGTCGTGAGCCTCGATCTTCAGACGGAAGCGGACTTCCTTGAGGATCGTGTTCGCCTGGTTGCGGCGAGCTTCCTTCGCCTTCTGGGCAGCCTCGTACTTGAACTTGCCGTAGTCCATGATCTTGACCACGGGCGGCTTCGAGTTGGGGGCAACCTCGACGAGGTCGAGGTCGGCTTCCTGCGCGAGGCGCAGCGCCGCCTCGATGCGGACGACGCCGATCTGCTCACCCGCGGGACCGACGAGGCGGACCTCGGGGACGCGGATGCGCTCATTGGTGCGGGGATCGCTGATGCGGAACTCCTTAGACGATGGTTTCAGCCACCAGGATGCCGTCAGCATCCCGGGCGAAATCAGAATCGTCTCCCACCCACCGGCATCCAGACGCCGGCTGGCACCCTGTCTACCGGCCGCTCGTGCGAACGGAGCCGGCGGAGTGCAAGACCCGGTAGCCTGGAACGGCAAGCGCGGGTGGGAAGTGAATCCTCTTTCGTACCGGAACAAAACGTTCCGGAGCCCGGCACAGTCTAACAGAAGGCAAGGCGAAGTGACGACTCAGGCATCAGGCGACGACCACCGACACGACGAGTGGGCGAGGCAGGAGGATGCCGCGGCCGCCGCATCCCGCGATATCGCCGACGTCCCGGCAGTCGAGGTGATCACCACCGCCGCCGTACACCTCATGAGCGCAGCGGCCGTGAAACTCGGCCTCGCCGACGACCCGGACACCCAGCTCGACCTCGACGAGGCGCGCAAGCTCATCAACGCACTCGCGGGCCTCATCACGGCAGGTGCGCCCGAGATCAGCGACATGCACGCCCGCTCGCTGCGCGACGGGCTGCGGTCGCTGCAGCTCGCGTTCCGCGAGGCATCCGCGATCCCTGACCCGATCGGCAAGGGGCCGGGCGAGAAGTGGACGGGGCCGGTCAACTGACTTCCCGGTGACGGGCTCCGGCCCTCCGGACTCCGGGGCGCCGCCTTCGCTCGCAGAGCGGGGACCCTCCCGCTTCGCGGGCCCCTCCCGATGCTCGCTCCGGCGGCGTCCCTGCGCCCTGCGGGCCTGCGCCCTCGCGAGACCTTGACCGGTGGATGGGGAGGGGCGGACTGAGGTGTGGGGAAACCGAACGGGGCTCGAGAAACCACGTCTGTGGGGTGGTTCTCGCGCGGGAAGTGGTTACTCGCGGTCAGGCGGAGCGGCGGAGCTTCACGGTCAGGGAGTCGGCGAGGACCGCGATGCGGTCGTCGGCGGCCCAGCGCTGCGCCAGGCGGGCGAGCACCGCGTCCAGCACCTGGCGCTCCAGGCCGTCGACGAGTTCGAGGATCACGATCAACTCCGGGCCGCGCAGACGCGCGTCGGGGTCGCCCGGTGCGACGGCGACGTCGATGACGGCCAGTTCGTGCGCGACGCTGTCCTGAAGGGCGGCGAAGACCTCGGGCGAGAGGAAGCTCGGCTCCCAGGCATGCCCCTGCGCCACCGCCCAGACAGCAGGGCGGCGCAGCACGAACTCGGTGTCGCTGGTCGGATCGAGCACGATCAGGTCGGTGTCCTCGGCTGAGGCCGCCAGCGCCGCACGCACGGCCTCGACCGGGATGGGTCGCGCCGACGCATCCCATCGCTGCATCGCCTCGACGGAGGAGAACACGGGTTGAACCCGTCGACCGTCAGGGGCGGCGACCGTCACGATCGACAGCTCCTGCGTCTTGTCGACGGCAAGACCCGACGGCGCCATGCCCTCCTCCCCCTTCTCGGCGATCAGGGGGATCAGCACGCGCGCCGATCGGAAAGCGTCGACGATCTCGATCTGGCTGCCCTCACCGGCGCGGAAGCGCAGCAGCGCGTCCAGCAGCGCGGGATCGGCCGAACCGTCGTCCGCCGCGTGAGGGTTCGCCTCGAAGCCGCGCCCCTCCCAGGGGACACCGGCCGAATCGCCCTGGCTCGGGTGATCGCAGGAATCAGTCCCCTGCGACATCCAGTGCCTCTGCCAGCGTGAACGCACCGGCGTAGAGCGCCTTGCCGACGATCGCGCCCTCGACGCCCAGCGGCACGAGTTCGCGCAGAGCCGCGATGTCATCGAGGCTCGAGATGCCGCCTGAGGCGACCACGGGCTTCGGTGTGCGCGAGGTGACTTCGCGCAGCAGTTCGAGGTTCGGGCCGCGCAGGGTCCCGTCCTTCGTCACGTCGGTGACGACGTAACGGCTGCAGCCGGCCTCCTCGAGGCGGTCGAGCACCTCCCAGAGGTCTCCCCCCTCCTTGGTCCACCCACGCGCCGCGAGGGTCGTGCCTCGGACGTCGAGCCCGACAGCCACCGCCTCGCCGTAACGGCTGATCACGTCGGCCGCCCACTCCGGGTTCTCCAGAGCCGCGGTGCCGAGGTTGATGCGGGAAGCACCGGTCTCGAGCGCGGCCTCGAGGCTCGCGTCGTCTCGGATGCCACCGGAGAGCTCCACATTCACACCGCGGAACTGCTTGATCACCTTGCGAAGGATGCCGGCGTTCGATCCGCGCCCGAAAGCGGCGTCGAGGTCGACGAGGTGGATCCACTCCGCGCCCTGATCGACCCACTCGCCCGCAGCATCCAAAGGGTCGCCGTAGCTGGTCTCGCTGCCCGCCTCACCCTGGGTGAGACGCACCGCCTTGCCGCCGGCCACGTCGACGGCCGGGAGAAGGATCAGGCTGGGGGTTGACGCGAAGTCGTTCATGTCGTCCTCGGGTGGATGAATGTGCACCGTTCGCGGGCACGAGACACGAGACTAGTCCCGTCGGCGGCACGGTTCAAAACGATGACGCCAGCGTGACGGCATGCGACACGGGCTCAGAGCGTTGCGACCCAGTTCCGCAGCAGCTGGATGCCGGCCTCCCCGGACTTCTCGGGGTGGAACTGGGTCGCGGACAGAGGGCCGTTCTCGACCGCCGCGAGGAACCGCGAACCGTAGGTCGACCAGGTCAGCGACGGCTCGGGGAACGGCGGCATCACGTCCAGTTCCCAGTGCTGAGCGGCGAACGAGTGCACGAAGTAGAAGCGCTCGTCCTCGATGCCGCGGAACAGCGCACTGCCCTCATCCGGCGTCACGGTGTTCCAGCCCATGTGCGGCAGAACGGGCGCGTCGAGTTCGGTGACGGCCCCAGGCCACTCCCCCAGCCCTTCGGTGTCGATACCGCGTTCGACGCCATGCTCGAACAGCACCTGCATGCCGACGCAGATGCCCAGCACAGCGCGTCCGCCGGCGAGGCGGCGCTCGATGATCTCGTCACCGCCGTGCGCAGCGAGCGCCTGGCGCACCGCGGAGAAGGCGCCGACACCCGGCACGACGAGACCGTCGGCGTCCAGCGCCTCGGATCGGTCGCCCGTGAGCACGGCATCCGCACCGGCAGCGATGAGCGCCTTGACGGCGGAGTGGACGTTGCCGGACTCGTAGTCGAAGACGGCGACCCTGGGGCGGCTCACAGGGCCCCCTTGGTGGACGGGATGCCGGAGACGAGGGGATCCAGCGCCTTCGCCTGGCGGAAGGCGCGTGCGAAAGCCTTGAACTCGGCCTCTGCGATGTGGTGCGGATCGCGGCCGCCCAGGACGCGCACGTGCACGGTGAGGCCGGCGTTGAAGGTGATCGCCTCGAAGGAGTGCCGCACGAGCGATCCGGTGAAGTGCCCACCGATGAGGTGGTGCTCGAAGCCGGCCGGCTCGCCGGTGTGCACGAGGTACGGACGGCCGCTGATGTCGACGACGGCTTGAGCGAGAGCCTCGTCGAGAGGGACCAGCGCGTCGCCGTAGCGCGAGATGCCGGACTTGTCGCCCAGCGCATCGCGGATCGCCTGACCGAGCACGATCGAGATGTCCTCCACCGTGTGGTGCGCGTCGATGTTCGTGTCGCCGGAGGCGCGCACCGAGAGGTCTGTCAGCGAGTGCTTCGCGAAGGCCGTCAGCATGTGGTCGAAGAACGGCACCGACGTGTCGATGTGGCTGTTGCCTGCGCCGTCCAGGTTCAGCTCGAGTTCGACGGACGACTCGGACGTGCTTCGGGTGCGGCTGGCGATGCGGCTCATGAGGCCGATTCTATCGACGCCAGCGCGTCCAGGAACGCCGTGGTCTCGGCCTCGGTGCCGGCAGTCACGCGCAGGTGTCCGGGGATGCCGACATCGCGCACCAGGATCCCCTTGTTGTACAGCGACTGCCACGTCGCCTTCGGGTCGGCCACACCACCGAACAGCACGAAGTTCGACCACGACTCGTGCGGCGTGTACCCGAGCGCTTCGAGCGTCGCGGTGATCCGATCCCGCTGCTCGACGATCTCATCGACCATCGCGAGCATCGTGTCGGCGTTGCGCAGTGCCGCGACGGCGGCCGCCTGCGTGAGAGCGCTCAGGTGGTACGGCAGCCGCACCAGACGCAGCGCGTCGATGAACGCGGGATCGGCCGCGAGGTAGCCGACGCGCGCACCGGCGAACGCGAACGCCTTGCTCATGGTCCGGGAGATCGCCAATCGCGGGCGTCCGTCAAGCAGCGTCAACGCGGAAGGGGCGTCGCGCGGCGCGAACTCCTGGTACGCCTCGTCGACCACGACGATGCCGCGGGATGCCTCGTACACGGCTTCGACGACGTCGAGCCCGAGCGGAGTACCCGTGGGGTTGTTCGGCGAGCACAGCAGGATGATGTCCGGATCGGCGGCGAGCACCTGCTCGACCGCTTCGTCCGCGGTCAGCGTGTAATCCGGCTGGCGGGTCCCCGCGACCCACGTGGACCCGGTGCCCTGCGTGATGAGCGGATACATCGAATAGGTGGGCGCGAACCCGAATGCCGTGCGCCCCGGTCCGCCGAATGCCTGCGCGATGTGCTGGAGGACCTCGTTGGATCCGTTGCCCGCCCAGATCTGGTCTGCGGACAGCGCGTGACCCAGGTACTCGGCGAAGCCTTCGCGCAAGGCGGTGAACTCGCGATCCGGGTAGCGGTTCACGTCGCGCAGCGCGACAGCGATGTCGTCGAGGATGTCGCTGGCCACGGCATCCGGAACCGGGTGGGTGTTCTCGTTGACATTCAGCGCGACCGGCAGCGGCGCCTGTGGAGCGCCGTACGGGGTGAGGCCGCGCAGGTCTTCACGGAGAGGGAGGTCTTCGAGGGAGGTCACCCGTCCCATGCTACCGAGCCGCTCCGGGGCGGCTGCGCCGATGTGACGAACCGTCTCAGTCGGCGTAGACCGTCGGGATCGCGAGCTCTTCGCCGACCATCAGCATGCCGCCCTCAAGCAGGTTCAGCTGCTGCAGCGACTCGATGACCTCACGAGGGTCGGCGCCGGGAGCGATGTCCTCGGCGATCGACCACAGCGTGTCACCCGGCATGACCGTGACCGTCTCGAAGGAGGCCGAGACCTCTTCGCCACCGGCGTATGCCGACCCGCCGCTGAGCGCCGCGAAGGCCAGACCGATTGCGAGCGGAAGCGCTGCGAGAGCCAGCAGCACGCGACGGCCCCTCGCCGTCAGACGCAGACGCGTTGCGGCTGCAGACGGACGAATGGACGGTGCGGTGACGGTGATGCTGCTCATGATCGCTGCTCCTCGTGCTTCCTCTCCCGATCGGGAGACTTTGGCGTAGCGTTCGCATTCCCCACTCGGCCGGGAGTGGGGGATGCGAAGCTACGTACCGAATCTATCTTCGATTTCGAATCTCTGTCAAGCCTTTTTCGAAACCTGATCCTCGAATCCTCCGACACGCTCGAACAGATCTTCCCCGACCGCAGGATCTCGGATACGGTTTCGCTAACGACACCTCACCACGGGCCTCCGACATCGATGCAGGGGCACCCGATCGGTCAACGAAGGAGCAGCCATGAGCGACGCAACAGCCCCCGGCACCGAGGCACCGCGCACTCGTCGACGCAAGAGCCTCAGCGCCAAGCAAATGGCGATCCTCGAGGTCATCCAGACCTCCATCGCACGCCACGGCTATCCGCCGAGCATGCGCGAGATCGGCGACGCCGTCGGCCTGAAGTCGCTCTCCAGCGTCACCCACCAGCTGGGCCAGCTGGAGCTCAGCGGCTACCTGCGCCGTGACCCCGGCAAGACGCGCGCCATGGAGGTACTGATCGATCTCCCCGGCAGCGGCACCGAGAACCCCGCTGATACCGCTCCTCCGGTCGGCGACGCCGCTCTCGTCCCGCTCGTCGGTCAGATCGCGGCCGGCATCCCCATCACTGCCGAGCAGCAGGTCGAGGAGATCTTCCCCCTGCCGCGTCAGCTCGTCGGCAAGGGCGAGCTGTTCATGCTCAAGGTCAACGGCGAGTCGATGATCGACGCCGCCATCTGCGATGGCGACTGGGTCGTGGTGCGCACCCAGAACACGGCGGAGAACGGCGAGATCGTCGCCGCCATGCTCGACGACGAGGCCACCGTCAAGACGTTCCGTCGCCGCGACGGTCACACATGGCTGCTGCCCCGCAACTCGGCGTTCGAGCCGATCCCCGGCGACGACGCCACGGTGCTCGGCAAGGTCGTGGCGGTGCTGCGCGCGGTGTGATCCGCGCCGACGAGAACGGCCGCTCCCGATCGGGAGCGGCCGTTCTGCTGTGCCGGCGCGATCAGACCGCCGCCGACACGTCCTCGCGGACGCGACGGGTGGCCTCGACGATGTTGCGCAGCGACTCGGTCGTCTCCGCGTAGCCGCGGGTCTTGAGACCGCAGTCCGGGTTGACCCAGAGCTGACGGTTCGGGATCTCCGCGGCGGCGCGTCGCAGGAGGGCCTCGATCTCGTCCGTGGACGGGACGCGCGGCGAGTGGATGTCGTAGACGCCAGGGCCGATGCCGTGATCGAATCCGACGGCGGAGATGTCGTCCACGACGTCCATACGGCTGCGCGCCGCCTCGATCGAGGTGACGTCGGCGTCGAGGGCACGAATGGCATCGATGACCACACCGAACTCCGAGTAGCAGAGGTGCGTGTGGATCTGCGTGGCCGCGACAGCGCCACCGGTGGCCAGGCGGAACGAGTCCACCGACCACTTCAGGTATGCCGGCTGATCCGCCTGCTTCGGCGGCAGCAGCTCGCGCAGCGCCGGCTCATCGACCTGGATGATCTCGATGCCTGCGGTCTCGAGATCCGCGATCTCCTCCCGCAGGGCCAGAGCGACCTGGTTGGCGGTCTCCCCCAGCGGCTGGTCGTCGCGGACGAACGACCAGGCCAGGATCGTGACCGGACCGGTCAGCATGCCCTTCATGTGCTTGGCCGTGCGTCCCTGCGCGTACGTCGACCAGTCCACCGTGATCGGCGCTGGGCGCGACACGTCGCCCCACAGGATCGACGGGCGGGTCGCGCGCGAGCCGTAGGACTGAACCCAGCCGTTCTCCGTGACGGCGAAGCCGTCCAGGTTCTCGGCGAAGTACTGGACCATGTCGTTGCGCTCCGGCTCGCCGTGCACGAGGACATCGAGTCCGAGCTCCTCCTGCAGCGCCACGACGCTGTCGATCTCGGCCCGCAGGAACTCCTGGTACTCCGCCTCGGTGATCTCACCGCGTGTGAAGCGCGCACGGGCTCGGCGGATGTCGCCGGTCTGCGGGAACGAGCCGATCGTCGTCAGGGGCAGCGCAGGGAGCCCGAGTGCCTCTTCCTGGGCGGCCTCGCGCTCGGCGTACGAGACGCGCGAGAAGTCGGCCTCCGCCAGCGCACGTGCGCGCACGGCGCCGTCGCGCACGCCGGGTGCGGTCAGACGGTCGGCGAGAGCAGCGGATGCCGCGTCCAGCTCTGCCCGGATCGCCTCGCGTCCGTCGCCGAGTCCACGAGCGAGCGTGACGACCTGCTCGACCTTCTGGTCGGCGAAGGCCAACCAGGAGACCAGGCGCTCGTCGAGCTTGGACTCGTCCGCGACGTCGTGCGGCACGTGCAGGAGCGACGTCGATGTCGAAGCAGCGATCTGCGCCGCGCCGAGACCGCGCAGCGCCTCGAGCTTGTCGAACGCCGCGGCGAGATCGCCGCGCCAGATGTTGTGTCCGTCGATCACACCGCCGACGATCACCTTGTCGGCGAGACCCTCGGCGGTCGCGGGGACCGTACCGCGGACCAGGTCGACTGCGATCGCCTCGACGGGCGCTGCCGCGAGTACGGGGAAGACGGCATCCAGTGCCGCGTACGGAGCCGCGACCAGGATCGACGGACGCTCGGAAGCGCCGCCGAGGACCGCGAGCGAGCGCTCGGCAGCAGCCGAGAGCTGCTCCGTCGAAGCGGGAAGCGATTCGCTGACCAGAGCGGGCTCGTCGATCTGCACCCACTCGGCGCCGGCTGCGCGCAGACGTGCGAGGAGTTCGACGTAGACGGGAAGCAGATCCTCGAGGCGAGACAGCGGATCGAAGCCCTCTGGCGCGTCGTCGGACGCCTTCGCCAGGGCGAGCAGCGTCACAGGACCGACGATGACCGGTCGCGTGACGAAACCGGCTGCTGCGGCCTCGGAGACCTCGCGGACGAGACGGTCGCTGGACAGCGAGAACGACGTCTCCGGACCGATCTCCGGAACGAGGTAGTGGTAGTTCGAATCGAACCACTTCGTCATCTCCAGCGGCGCGCGCTCGCCCTCGCCGCGGGCGACCGTGAAGTAGGCCGGCAGGCCGATCGTGCCGTCGGCGGAGCGCAGGTCCTCGAAGCGCGCCGGGATCGCGCCGACCGTGACCGCGGCATCCAGCACCTGGTCGTAGTACGAGAACGACTCCGGAATGGCGGAGTCCGCACGACCCAGCCCCAGCGACGCGAGGCGCTCGCGGGTGGCGGCACGCAGGCCGGCACTGGTCGTCTCGAGCTCCTGCTCGTCGATCCGCCCTGCCCAGAACGCCTCGATCGCCTTCTTCAGCTCGCGGCGGCGCCCGATGCGCGGGTAGCCGAGGATGGTTCCCTCGGGAAATGCAGTCATGGTGGGTCCTTTCAGGAGGGGTCTAGCGGTGAAGAGCGGGGAGGATGTCTGCCGATTCGAGGACGTTCAGAACGGTCTCGTGCTGGTTGAACGCGTACAGGTGCACGCCGGGTGCTCCGCCGGCGACGACCTCGCGCGCGAGCCGCGCCGCCCAGTCGACGCCGATCTGCCGACGACCTTCGGCAGTCGGTTCGACTTCGAGCGCGACCTGCAGCTCGCCGGGGATCTCCTCACCGGTCAACTCCAGTACGCGGGAGAGCCGCGTCGGCGAGGTGATCGGCATGATGCCGGGGAGGATCGGGATCGTCACGCCGGCACGGCGCGCACGCTCGACGAAGGCGAGATAGTCGTCCGGGTGGAAGAAGAGCTGCGTGATCGCGAACGTCGCACCGGCTGCCTGCTTGGCCAGCAGCGCCTCGACATCCTGCGTGCGATGCGTCGAACGCGGATGCCCCTTCGGGAACGCGGCGACGGCGATGCTCACCTTGCGTCGGGGCGCCACCCGTGCGGCACCGGGGATGCCGGGAACGGGCGATTCCTCGTACGGGGCACGCTCGGCCTGCACCCGGTCGATGAGCTGCACGAGCTGGGCCGCGCTCTCGAGGTCGCCGAGGAACGGCTCCGTCTGCCCGATCGGCGGATCGCCTCGGAGAGCGAGGAAGCTGCGGATCCCGGCATCCAGGAACTCGCGGATGAGCTGGGTGGCACCCGCGTAGGTGTTGCCGACGCAGGTGAGGTGGGCCAGTGGCTCGACGTCGGTGTGGGCGCGGATGTAGCGGAGCACCTCGAGCGAGCGTCCGCCGGTCGAGCCGCCGGCGCCGTAGGTCACCGAGAGGAACGCAGGACCCGCTGCCGCCAGCCGGCGCACCGTCTCGTGCAGTGCGTCCTCGCTGGACGGGGTGCGCGGCGGGTACAGCTCGAAGGAGAACGGCACGCGCGAGGCACCGGCGGTGGTGGAGTCCTCGGAGGACATGTTTCTCTCCAGCTGACAGAACGGACACGGGGCACCAGCGAAGAGCGCTGCGCTTCGCGGGCGGATGCCGGGCTCGGCTGTCGCTCCACGCTCGACGCTCCACGGCGAATGGGGCGTTTCCACGAAGGTAAGGCACGCCGTGATCCCGGCGCATCTGTGTGACGCCATGTGTCGGGCTCTCGTAGGCTCGGATCATGCCCCAGCCGTTCGGTTCCTGGCCCTCGCCCTTCCACGCCGCTGACATCGCGTCGTCCGCTCCCCGCCTGGACGGCGCGCGTTTCGTCGGCGACGAGATCTGGTGGGGCGAATCGGTACCCGCGGAGGGCGGACGCGTCACGGTGCGCAGCTCGACGGGGACCGAGGTGCTGCCGTCGCCGTGGAGCGCGCGTTCCCGTGTCCACGAATACGGCGGTGGCGCCTGGACGGCGGATGCCGACGGCATCCTGTACTTCGTCGAAGCCGGAGGTCAGCAGGTGCACCGGCTCGCGCCCGGCGGTGCACCGGAGCCGCTGACGGCGCCGGGACCGGCGCACGGCGGACTGCGGCTTCAGAACGGACGGCTGCTCGCCGTCCGCGAGGATCTCTCCGGTGTTCCCCATCGGCGGGCGATCGTGGAGATCCCTGTCGACGGATCGGCCGCCGACGATCCGACGGCCGTCGTCGTGCATGCACAGGGGCCCGGATTCTTCGCCCACCCTGCGCTCTCCCCCGACGGATCGCGGATCGCCTGGGTGCAGTGGACCGGCGATCGGATGCCGTGGGAGAGCGCGCATGTGCGCATCGCTCGGATCGGCGGCGGTGAGACCGGCGCACTGCCCACACGAGCGGCACTGCAGCCGGAATGGGCCGACGACGGCGAGCTGCTGTACTCGGACATCCCGGACGACCGCTGGACGCTGCACCGCATCGGCATCGACGGCGTCGAGCCCCTGGGGCGCCCGTCGCCGATCGCGCCGGTCGACGCCGACATCGGCTACGGACTCTGGGTCCTCGGCAACCGGTGGTACCAGCCCATGGCAGACGGACGCATCGTCGCCGTGCGCACGAACGGCCGCGACGAGGTCGTCGTGATCGATCAGGACGGCGGCGCCCGCACGATCGAGGTGCCCTGCGACGGGCACGTCAGCATCGACGACGTCTCCGGCTCGCGGATGCTCGTCACCGGAACGGGCTCGTCGGTCGCGCCTGGTCTGTGGTCGGTCGATCTCGAATCCGGCGCGGTGGACGCGATCGCCGGCGGGACTCCGGTGGACTCCGCCTGGATGCCGCCGGCGCGGCAGATCGTCGTCGACGGAGCGCACGGCCCTGTGCACGCATTCGCCTACGCTCCGGCGAACCCGCAGACCGCAGCGCCCGCCGGCGAACTGCCGCCGTATGTGGTGTTCGTGCACGGCGGGCCGACTGCGCACGTCACCGGCGCCGCCTCCGCGGGTATCGCGTTCTACACGAGCCGCGGCATCGGAGTGCTGGATGTCAACTACGGCGGCTCGACCGGATACGGCCGCGCCTACCGGGAGCGTCTGGACGGCAGATGGGGCATCGTCGACGTGGACGACGTGCTGGCCGCGGCCAGAGGGCTCGCCGATGCGGGCCTGGCCGACCCGGCGCGGATCGCGATCCGCGGGAGTTCGGCCGGCGGCTGGACCGTCCTCAGCGCGCTCGTGCGCGGCGGAGTGTTCGGAGCGGGGATCAGTCGGTACGGCGTCACCGATCTGCGCGCTCTCGCGGCCGATACGCACGATTTCGAGAAGGAGTACCTGAACGGACTCGTCGGCCCCCTGCCGGAGTCGGAGGCCGTGTACATCGAGCGGTCACCGCTGACGAACGCGGACCGCATCGACGTCCCGGTGCTCCTGCTGCAGGGCGCGGACGACCCGGTCGTCCCGCCGTCGCAGTCCGAGGCGATCCGCGATGCTCTCGCGGAGCGCGGCATCGATCACGAGTACGTCGTCTACCTCGGCGAGGGGCACGGCTTCCGCAGCGCTCCGACGATCGTCGACGCCCTGGAACGCGAACTGCGCTTCCTCGGGCGGGTGTTCGGATTCGAGCCGGTGCCGTAACCGCTATTCGCCCACGCGGTTGCGCAGCCGCATCGCGCGCTCGGCCTCACGGGTGTCCTGGCGTTCGCGCAGCGTCTGGCGCTTGTCGAACTCGCGCTTGCCCTTCGCCAGGGCGATCTCGACCTTGGCCCGGCCGTCCGAGAAGTACAGCTTGAGCGGGATCAGCGTGTAGCCGCCGGCCGAAACGGCGTGCTGGAGCTTGTCGATCTCGTCGCGGTGCAGCAGCAGTTTGCGGATCCGCTTGGAGGCGTGGTTGGTCCAGTGCCCCTGGGAGTACTCCGGAATGTGCACGGAATCGAGGAAGGCTTCGTTCCCCTTGATGAACGCGTAGCCGTCGGAGAGGTTCGCACGCCCCTGGCGCAGCGACTTCACCTCGGTGCCGGTGAGCACGAGTCCCGCCTCGTACGACTTCTCGATGTTGTAGTCGTGACGTGCGCGACGATTGGTCGCGACGACCTTCTCCCCGCGTTCCCTGGGCATGGCGCTCTCCTGAATCCGTGTCGTGCGGGCGCACGACAGCCTGTCAGCCTATCAGGTGCGCAGCCAGCGACGAATCGCGAACCCGGCCGACAGCGCCGCCAGCACCACGCCGATCACGATCAGGATCGGCACCACGAACGCGGCATCCTGCATCGTGACCCACGTGGTGATCGACGGGACCCGCCCTCGCAGATAGCCGTCGACGCCGAAGTGCATTCCGGCGAGCACCGCGGCGCTCGCGAGCACCGACCCGAGGAACGCGGCGAACACGCCCTCCAGCACGAACGGCGTCTGGATCACCCTGTTCGAGGCGCCCACCAGGCGCATGATGCCGATCTCCTTGCGTCTCGCGTATGCGGACAGCCGGATCGTCGTGGCGATCAGCAGAACGGCAGCGATCAGCATCAGCGCCGCGATGCCGACGGCGATGTAGGTGGCGACGGTCAGCGCTGAGAAGAGCGGATCCAGATACTTCAGTTGATCGACCACCTCCTCCACGCCCTGCACGCCCGTGAACGACTCAGCGATCACGCGGGACTGCGCCGGATCCTTCAGCGTCACCCAGAAGCTCTGCTGCATCTGGTCCTCGGTGAGGACGCTGGCCTGCTCTTCGCCGACCAGCTCGATCAGATTGGCGTACGCCTCGGCCTTGTCCTCGAAGCGCACACTGCCGATCAACGGCGACAGCGCGTCACCGTCGAGCTCACCCGCCACGACATCTAGCTGCTCCTGCGTCGCCTCGCCGTCCACACAGGTATCGGTCTCCGACACCGGAGAGCACATGTACACGGCGACCTGCGCGCGTTCGGACCAGTAGGCCCGCATGGTGGAGATCTGCTCCTGCATCAGGATCGCCGCTCCCACGAACGTCAGCGACACGAAGGTCACCAGCACGACGGAGATGACCATGGATGCGTTGCGCCGCAGGCCGACCAGGGCCTCGGTCAGAATGAGTCCGATCCTCATGACGTCGGCCCCACTTCGTCGTCGTCCTTGTCCACGAGGCCGAGACGATCGGCCACCCCCACTTCGGCGATGTCGACCTCCGGCAGGACGATCGGATGCGTTCGCGGCGGGGTCGGTTCCGATCCCGTTGCCGTGGCTTGTTCGGATGCCGCCGCCGGGTGCGTCGTCGCCGGGACATCCGGTGCGGCGGCCGGCTCGGTGGCCGGCTCGGCGGGCGGCGTGGTCAGGACGGGGCCGGTGGCCGCTCGGCTCTTCGATTCGCGCATGCGCGCCAAAGTCACAGCATCCAGCGGCGGAATCGATGCCGTCTCGCGCTGGACCTCCTGCACGGCGGTGAGCGCGGCGGCCGCCGCTGCTCCGCGCTGCTGCTGCGGGCCCAGCGCCGGAATGGCCGAGGTGTCGCCGTAGCCGCCATGAACCTCATCGCGGACCATCTCGCCGTCGCGCAGCTCGATCACACGGCGCTGCATCTGATCGACGAATCCCGCCTCGTGGGTCGCCATGAGCACGGTCGTGCCGCCGGCGTTGATCCGGGCGAGCAACTGCATGATCCCGACCGAGGTGGCCGGGTCGAGGTTTCCGGTCGGCTCGTCCGCCAACAGGATCTGCGGGCGGTTGACGATCGCGCGGGCGATGGCGACGCGCTGCTGCTCACCGCCGGACAGCTCGTGCGGCATCCGCTTCTGCTTGCCGTCCAGGCCGACGAGGGCGAGCGCCTCCGGCACGGCCTGCTGGATGAATCCACGGGATGATCCGGTGACCTGCAGCGTGAACGCCACGTTCTGATAGACCGTCTTCGACGGGAGCAGCCGGAAGTCCTGGAAGACGGAGCCGATGTGGCGGCGGAAGTACGGCACCTTTCGGTTCGCGAGCGCGCGGAGGTCGCGGCCCAGCACGGCGACGCGGCCGGTGGAGGGGACCTCTTCCCGCAGGATGAGTCGCAGGCAGGTCGATTTGCCGGAGCCCGAAGCGCCGACGAGGAAGACGAACTCCCCGCGTTGCGCTTCGAAGTCGATGCCCGACAGGGCAGGGCGCTTGGTGCCCCGGTAGCGTTTGGTGACGTTCTCGAACCGAATCATGGCGGTACGAGCCTAAGCGCGCCCGCGTCGCTGCTTGCGAGCGACACCCCACCTGCGCGGGCAGAGGTGCCCCCGCAGATGTCCGACGGGGCTGGTTAGATGGAAGGGGACGCCGGAGGGGCGCGTCCTGCGCCCGTGCCGCGCACAGCAACGGCGCGAGAACTCGAGGACATCATGAGCACACCTGCCGGTTGGTACGACGACGGTTCGGGACGGCAGCGCTGGTGGGACGGCACGAAGTGGACGGAGCACTTCGCGCCAGAGGTCGCTGCCGCAGAGGGCGCACCCGCTGCACCTGGTGCGGAGGCCGCGCCGTACGCGGCCGCAGCACCCGGAGGCCCCTCGGGTCCCGGCGTGAAGACGAAGCCGCACATCCTGGCGTGGATCGCCCTCGGCGTCGCGGCGCTCGGGTTCATCCTCGCCTGCATCCCGGCGACCGTGATCATCGGGCTGATCCTGCTTCCGATCGCCTTGATCCTCTCGATCGTGGCCCTCTTCATGAAGGGCGCGAAGTGGCCGGCCATCACCGGCCTCATCCTCGCCGTCGTCGGCGGGATCATCGGCACGATCGTGCTCATCGTCACGCTTGTCGCGGTCGGAGTGCAGGCCTACGAGGAGATTTCGGACTCGACCTCGTCTTCGGCGCCGCAGGATGAGACCGACGACGATACCTCTGCATCCGGCACCCGCCCGACCGTCGACGAGGTCGAGGACGGGATCGAGGCGTATCTCGAAGCCACCGGTGCCGAGGGCTCCTACACGGACGCCCAGGTCACCTGTTTCGCGGAGGCGTTCGTGGCTTCCGACACCGACGACGCGACGCTCCGCGCCATCGTTGAGGCCGACGGAGACTTCACCGATCTGGAGGCCGCAGAGGCTTTCGCCACCCTGCTCGGCGAGAACATCACGACGTGCGCGCTCGTTCAGTGATGCGCTGACGGATACGAAAGCGGCCCCGGTGATCCACCGGGGCCGCTTTCGTATGAGACGGATCAGTCGTCGTCGCGACGCTTGCGCCACCGGATGCCGGCCGAGATGAACCCGTCCAGGTCGCCGTCGAAGACCGCAGCGGGGTTGCCGGACTCGTGTCCGGTGCGCAGATCCTTGACGAGCTGCTGGCCGTAGAGGAAGTACGAGCGCATCTGGTCGCCCCAGCTCGCGGTGATGTTCCCCGCGAGCTCCTTCTTCTTCGCCGCTTCCTGTTCCTTCTGCAGCAGCAGCAGGCGGGTCTGGAGGACGCGCATCGCGGCGGCGCGGTTCTGGATCTGCGACTTCTCGTTCTGCATCGACACGACGATGCCGGTGGGCAGGTGGGTGATGCGCACCGCCGAGTCGGTCGTGTTGACGGACTGGCCACCGGGACCGGAAGAGCGGAACACGTCGACGCGGATGTCGTTCTCGGGGATGTCGACCTCTGTGGCCTCTTCCATCAGCGGAATGACCTCGACGGCTGCGAACGACGTCTGCCGCTTGTCGGCGGAACCGAACGGGCTGATGCGGGCGAGACGGTGCGTGCCGGCCTCGACCGAGACGGTGCCGAAGGCATAGGGCGCGTCGATCTCGAACGTCGCGGACTTGATGCCGGCGCCCTCGGCGTACGACGTGTCCATGACCTTGACCGGGTACTTGTGCCGCTCGGCCCAGCGCAGGTACATGCGCATCAGCATCTCGGCGAAGTCGGTGGCGTCGTCGCCGCCGGCGCCGGAACGGATCGTGATGATCGCGCTGCGCTCGTCGTATTCGCCGTCCAGCAGCGTCTGCACCTCGAGCTGGTTGATGAGCTCGGTGAGCGCCGTCAGTTCGCTGCGTGCTTCGAGCGCGGATTCCTCGTCGCCCATCTCGTTTGCCAGGTCGATGAGGACCTCGAGATCGTCGAGCCGCTGCGCGATGCCGGTGATGCGCGCGAGCTCGGACTGGCGGTGACTGAGCGCGCTGGTCACCTTCTGAGCGCGCTCGGTGTCGTCCCAGAGATCAGGTGCACCGGCCTCTTCGCTGAGTCGCGCGATCTCATCGCGGAGACGGGAGACATCGACGACCTCGCTGATGTCGCCGAAGGTTTGCCTGAGCGCCTGGATTTCGGCGGAAAGATCGAGTTCGAGCATGACACCCCAGCCTATCCTGCTTCGCGCGGCTGCGAGAGGCCGCGCCGCCGCGGGTAAAGTGGCGCGTGATGAGCAGCGCGTCAGCGGTCCTGAGGAGTTTCGGGCCGATGGTGTACCTGCCGACTATCCTGTTCTCGCTCGGCGAGGGCGCCGTCCTCCCCCTGATCCCCGTGATCGCCGCGAACATGGGTGCCGATGTCGCATCGGCCGCGCTGGTCGCCTCGGCGCTCGTGGTCGGTCAGCTGTGCGGGAATCTTCCGGCGGGTTGGGCCGTCGCGCGCATCGGCGAGCGGTTCACGATGGTCATCGCCGGAGTCATCTCGATGCTGGCCGTCGTGGGGATGATCTTCGCACCCGCGATCGGCGTCTTCGCCGCCGCGGTGTTCCTTCTCGGATTCTGCGCCGCGGCGTTCGGGCTCGCCAGGCACGCCTTCATGACGACGCGTGTGCCGATCGCGTTCCGCGCCCGTGCGCTCTCGCTGCTGGGCGGCAGCTTCCGTCTCGGGATCTTCATCGGGCCGTTCGTCACGGCGGCGCTCCTGCAGGTGTTCGGTGACGAGACGGCGGCGATCTGGTTCTTCCTCGCGTGCCTCGCCGTCATGGTGGTGCTGGTGCTCTTCGGTCCGGATCCGGAGCGGACCATTCCCCCGGTCACCTCGAACGGGACGTTGATCGAGGACACCGGGGAAGCCGTGTCCGGATCGATCCCGACGATCGAGCGCCCGGGGATCTTCCGCACGATGTGGCATCACCGTGGCGTGCTCGGCCGGCTCGGGCTCGCCGCGGCATCCCTGTCGGCCGTCCGCTCCGCTCGCCAGGTCGTCCTGCCGCTGTGGGGCGTGTCGCTGGGTCTGGATGCCCAGACGATCGCCCTCGTCGTCGGAGTCTCGGGCGCGATCGACTTCGCGCTGTTCTACGCGAGCGGCCAGGTCATGGATCGGTTCGGCAGGCTCTGGGCGGCCATGCCGGCGATGGTGCTGATGGGCAGCGGGTTCGTCGTGCTCTCGTTCACGCACGACGGGGATGCCGCGGTGCTCTGGTTCGGGATGTGCGCGGCGATCCTGGGCGTCGGCAACGGCCTGTCCAGCGGAATCCTGCTCACCCTGGGCGCTGATGTCTCCCCGAAGACGGAGCCGGCTGCGTTCCTCGGATCGTGGAGGACGCTGACGGATGCCGGCGGTGCCGTCGCCCCGCTCATCGTGTCCGGCGTGACGGCGATCGCTTCGCTGTCCGTCGCGACCGGACTGATGGGCGTGGTCGGATTCATCGGGGCCCTGGGATTCCTGCGCTGGATCCCTCGGTTCAGCCCTCGCCGGCGCGACTGAGACTCACCGCAGCGCGGTACGGCTCGTCGCCGATGCCTCCAGTGCCACGCCATCCGGCACGAACGGCGAGAACAGCGGCGGATGCCACGTCGACGCCACAGTGACCCGCGCCGTCACCCCGTCAGGAGCCTCGGCCGACACCAGTGTCGCGTCCCCCGGAACCGCGGCGACGACCGCCGCGGCCTGCTCGTGCACACCGGCGTCGCTGAGCACTGCCCGCGCGTTTTCGCCCTCCACGACGAGTGCGAACCCGTCTGATCCGGCGAGCGCCGCGGCATCCGCCAGGGAATCGAGTCGCTTCTGGGCGATGTACAGGTCGGTCGCGCACACGCACGCGAAGATCACGGCGATGGCCAGCACGGCATATCCGAGCATGAGCGGGAGGATGCTGCCGTCTTCGTCCGTGATCCGCTTCCGCAGCGCCGTCATCCGGATCCCCAGACCCGCGAGATCTTCTGGGCCGCTGCGGCTTCGACCGGAATCGAGGCGACGGTGTCGAGCCCGAGGACCGGCGGGACGAACGGAAGCGACACCCTGGTCGACACCGTCACGACGACCGTCGCACCCGGCGCGGGGCACGACGCGGATGCCGGCGTGCAGACGACGGAAACCTGCACGGCTGCCGGATCCATCCCGTACTCGTCGATCACGTCGGCGAGGATCGCATCGCCGCGGGTGGCGGCCGCATCGGCATCCGATGCCTGGCCCATGGCGCGCGCCGTATGGCGGGCGGCCGCCTCGGCACCGAGGGTCTGCTCCTGCACCGCACCGAGCGTGAGGACCAGGTAGACGAGCGGGACGAGCAGGATCACGCCGACGACGATGAACTCGAGTGCCGCGGAGCCGTCATCATTCCGCGCCCAACGATTCCATCGGTGCATCCGCTTCCACCTCCAGCCCGAAAGGGATCCCGATGAGTCCGAGCACCGGCAGTGCCGTGCGCACGCGGACGACGACGACCTCGTGGCCGGACTCGGCGCGTGCGCTGACGGTGATGTCCTCGGCGTAGTCGCCGCCGATCGCGGTGGTGATCACGTCGGCGGTACGGGCGGCGCCGTCTTCGAGGGCGGTGTCGGCAAGCGCTGCGTAGTGGGCGCCTTCGACCGCGGCGTCGTGCACGACGTTGCGGACGTACATCGCCAGCCCGAGCTGCAGCACCGCGAGCGTGAGCACCGTGAGGATCGAGCCGACGAGCACGAACTCGACGGGACTCGACCCGTCCTCGTCACGCACGATCCGGCGGAGCACGGCTCAGATCCCTGAGACGCGCGCGATCGCCTGCTCGAACAGCGATGTCAGTGCGGGCCCTGCCACCGCCCAGATGAGAACGACAAGACCTGCGGTCATCAAAGTGACGAGCACCCACCCCGGCACGTCCCCCGTCTCGTCCTCGATGAGGGCGCGGGCCTGTCCCGCGAGTCGGGCGCGCCACTGTCGCAGTCGATTCATGTCTGTTCCTTTCGTAGGGGTCTGGGAGATGTCAGAGGAGTCGAGAAGGTGTCAGCCGAGACCGAGCCGGAGGATGAAGAGTCCCGGAAAGACAGCAAAAAGAACAGAAAGAGGCAGAATCAGGAACACGAGCGGGAGGAGCATCAGGATCTCCTTGCGTCCTGCCTGCTCGATCAGCTCGCGCTTCGCGTCCTCGCGCGCGTCCGACGCCTGCGCATGCAGCACACCGGCCAGCGGTGCACCGTGTTCGAGTGCCGCGACCAGCTGATCCACCGCGCGGGAGAGGCCGGGAAGCTGAAGCCGCGATGCCATCTCGCCGAGGGCATCGGCGAGCGGAGACCCGGTGTTCACCGCCAGTACGACCTGGCGCAGTTCCTCGGTGAGCTCTCCTGATCCGACCGCGGCGACCCGGCGGATCGCGTCCAGCAGGCCTTCGCCCGCCGACAGGCAGAGCGCGAGGAACTCGAGCGTCGTCGGCAGCTCCTCGCCGAGCCGGGTCATCCTGGCTCCGGCCCGTGCGGTGAGGAGCATGTCGCAGCCCGCGGCCGCGCAGACCCCCGTCAGGATCGGCAGCACCACGGTCGGTGCCGACATCCTTCCGGCGAGCGCCAACGCGATGACGATGACGGCACCGGCGGCGAGCCCGCCGAGTCCCCACGCCAGTTGACGACCACGGAACGCACTCGCTTCGAGAGGGCTTCCTGCCTGCGCGAGACGCATCCGCAGGGCATCCCCGCCGCCCACCAGGCGCTCGAAGACGCCGCGCAGCCGATCCCACACCGTGCGCCCAGACACCGACAGCATTCCGGCGGTGGGCAGGATCCCCCGCGGCAGCAGCGCATCGGGAACCACGTCGCGCACGTATGGGGCGATCCGCACGCTCAGCGAAGCAGCGCGCCAGCGCGGCAGCGCAGCCAGTACGCAGAGAACGCCACCGGCGAGCAGCCCGCCGAGCAGCACCGCGATCGCGAGGTCGGTCACCGCTGTCATCCGAACCACCTCTTCGGTTCGGGAAGGCGTCCGACGCGGACCATGATGCGGAATGCCAGAACCGAGATCGCTGCACCGGCGACGATCACCAGCACGCCCTCCGGCGTGCCGTACGCCTCGGCGCCCTCCGGACGCATCACGAGCAGCCCGAGGATCACCCACGGCGCGACCACCCCGAGCACGGCGGCGCCGTGGATCCAGGACTGCCGCGCTTCGACCTCGCCGCGCAGAGCGGCATCAGCCCGCACGGAGGACGACAGTGCCCGCAGCACGCCCGTGAGGTCGGTGCCGCCGACCTGACGCGCCATCCGCAGCGTCTCGATGATGCGGTCGGCGATCGGGTCGGCGAGCGTGGCCTTCAGCCGATCCAGGCTCGTCTCGAACCGCCCGGTGGCACGCAGATCCCGCGCGAAGACCGCGAACGCGGGGCGCACGGCGTGCGGTGCCGAATCGGCGAGACCCGCCACGGCATCCGGCAGCGACAGTCCGACTCTGATCGCGGCGATGAGCAGGTCGCAGACATCCGGCCAGAGCTGGCGGCGGGCCTTGCGCAGTCTCAGCCGCCGCCCGCGGAGGTACGTGATGGGCGCGGCCGCGGCGGCGACCGCGGCGATGACGGCGAGCGCCGCAAGCCCGGTGATCAGCCAGACGATGGATGCCGCGACGGCCGCCAGCGCGACCATCACCATCATCAGTGTGCGCGAACGGACGCCGCCGAGGCCGGCCTCTTCGAGCAGGCTCGTGAGCGCGCCCGTGCGCTGTTCGGGCACGGGTGTGCGCTCGCGCGGCGGCCACAGCCACGGCGATGCGCACAACAGCAGACCTGCGGCGAGCGCAGCGCCGACCAGCAGCGTCATGCGGCCGCCTCCGCGCGATGGATCGCCCTGGTGATGATGCGTCCTTCGACGACCTCACCCGTCGGCGCGAGGACTTCGGCGACCCGACGTCGTCCTGCCGCATCCCTCGTGCAGTGCACGACCAGCGAGACCGATGAGGCGATCGCCGGCGCGATGAAGGTGCGGTCGATGTTGCGGCCGGCCAGCAGCGGCAGGATCGAGAGCTTCTCGAGCGCCTCGGCCGCCGAGTTCGCGTGGATCGTGGCGGCGCCGGGCACTCCGGTGTTCAGTGCGAGCACGAGGTCGAGCGCCTCGGCATCTCGGACCTCGCCGATGACCAGCCGGTCGGGGCGCATGCGCAGCGCCTCTTTCACGAGCCGCCTGAGCGTGATCTCGCCGGTGCCCTCCAGGCTCGCCTGCCGTCCCTGCAGCGCGACGACATCCGGCCCGTCGACGGCGAGCTCGAACGTCTCCTCCGCTGTGATGATGCGCTGCGTGCCCGCGCAGGAAGCCAGCAGTGCGCCCAGCAGGGTGGTCTTGCCCGCGTGCGTCGCTCCCGAGACGAGCACGCTCTGCCCGTCCGTCATCGCCGTGCTGAGCATCTCGGCGATGTCGGGGGGCATCGCGCCCTGCTGGACCAGCGCGTCGAGCGTCCGGTATCGAGGAAGGAACTTGCGGATGTTGACGGCCCAGCCGCCACGGACCACATCCGCGATCGCGACGTGCAGTCGCGAGCCATCCGGGAGCGAGGCGTCGACGAAGGGCTGGCTGATGTCCACCCGCCGGCCGGTCGACTGCAGCATCCGCTCGACGAGGTCGCGGATCACGGCATCCGTCAGCCGCAGGGGAATCCGCTCGGTCGCGCCGCCTCGCGCGACGTGGACCTGGTCGGTGCCGTTGATCCAGATCTCCTCGATCGCCGGGTCCTCCAGCAGTGGCTGCAGCGGCCCGTACCCGTTGACGGAGGCGAGAACCTCCCTCACCAGGGCGATCTCGTCGTCCACCATGGTTTCACCGCGAGACAGTGCGAGGTCGTTGTGGCGACGCACCTCCGCCTGCGCGATGCGTCTGGCCTCGATCGGATCGATCGACGGATCGGTGCGATCCGCGCGCAGACGCCGCCGCACTCGGTCGGCGACGACGGATGCTGGATGGCTCACCCGTGCATCCTCGCAAGAATCCGTCGAGCGCCTCGGAAGTTATCCACAGGTGAGATCGACGCGCATCATCCGATCGGCCAGTCGGAACGGACCGGTCGGGTGACGCGCGGCGTGCGCCGACGTCGCAGAATCGAAGCGACACTGATTCCGGGAGGTCCCTCATGCGCCGCAGACGATTCCTGCCCGCCCTCGCGGCGGCCCTCTCCCTCGTGCTCGTCGCCTGCACCGCGGACGCCGAGGGTTCCCGACCGAAGCCCCCTGAGGAGAGCACCGTGCACGAAGAACCTTCTGCCCTGCGAGCCGTCGACGCATCGCTGATCGCCGCGGCCTGGGCGAACGATCTTCCGCTCGCGGCCGACCTGATCGCCGAAGGTGCGGACGTCGACGCGCAGGATGAGACCCAGCAATCCGCGTACCTCGTCGCAACAAGCGAGGGGTATCTCGACCTGCTGCGGCTCACCCTGGCCGAAGGTGCGGACGTCGATGCCAAGGACAGTTGGAACGGCACCGGTCTCATCCGTGCCGCCGAACGCGGACACGGTTACGTCGTCGGCGCACTCCTCCAGTCGGGGATCGACCGCGATCACGTGAACCGGATCGGATATCAGGCGGTCCACGAGGCGATCTGGCTCGGCGAGGACACCCCGGAATACGCCACGACGCTTCGCGCCCTGGTCGCCGGCGGTGCGGAGCTCGACCGGCCGTCGGGCAGCGAGCAGCTCACGCCGCTGCAGATGGCCGAGCAGCGCAGCCGCGCCACCGCGGAGCTCACCCTCCGCACCGCGCTCACCTCGCCGGCGCCGGCAGATCCGGATGCCGCTCTGCTGGTGGCCGCCGAGTCCGGTGATGCGGATGCCGCGGCCATCGCGATCCGGGCCGGAGCCGATCTCGAGACGAGGGATGCCGAGCTGCACCGCACTCCGCTCATGCTCGCCGTCATGACCGATCGGGTGGCCGTCGCCCAGTTGCTCGTCGCCATGGGCGCCGAGCCGGACGCCTACGACTACCGCCGTGACACGCCGTGGGTCATGACGGGAGTCACCGGAAGCGTTCCGATGCTCGAGGCGCTGCTGCCGGGAAAGCCCGACCTCGCCATAGCGAACCGCCGTAGCGGAACCCCGGTCCACCCGGCATCCGAACGCGGCCACGTCGACTACGTCCGCCGCGCCGTACAGCTGGACATCGACCTGAACAGGGTCAACCTGAACGGGTGGACCGCTCTGCTCGAGGCCGTCGTCTTCGGCGACGGCGGGTCGGGGCAGCAGGAGATCGTCCGCCTGCTGCTGGCGGCGGGCGCCGATCCCGGCATCCGCGATGCGAACGGCCGAAGCGCGCTGGATCATGCGCGCGAGCGCGGCTTCGACGAGATCACCGCACTGCTGGGCGGCTGACCCCGGTCTCGGCGCCTCGGCTCAGACCATCGCTCGGCGGAACACCTCGGCCGCTCTCGCGACGAGGTCGTGGCTGGTGCGGCGAGTCTCAACCTCGGCATTTCCGGAAACCCGTAACGATTCCCCCGACCCGCGATACGTCCGCAGCCCCGGCTAGACTTGCAAAGCGCAGCGCGGGAGTGGTGAAACTGGCAGACACGCAGGATTTAGGTTCCTGTGCCTTCGGGCGTGTGGGTTCAAGTCCCACCTTCCGCACGCAGGGAACCCCAGTGTTTTCTAGGGCTTCCGAGGATTCTTACCCTTCTTTGGACCCACTTTGGACACAATCGCTCCAGATCGGGCCTGATCCAGGGCATCTCCAACCCGGTCCAAGTCCTCGTCGAACAGGTCCGCGTAGACGTCGAGAGTGATGGCCGCAGACTTGTGTCCGAGCATCCGCTGCAGGGCTTTCACGTTCGCTCCGCTGCTGATCGCCAGCGAGGCGGCCGTGTGTCGAAGGTCGTGCGGAGTGATCTCCGGGAAGTTCGGATCTGCCAGCCGCGCAGCCTTCACCGCACGCGCGAACCAGCCCCAGTAGACGTTCGGGGTCTTGGAGTGGTCGAGCCCGTTGCCGAAGACCAGGAGGTCTGGCGACCGAGAGGTCACGATCGGCTTGAGGCGCTTGGCGAGGAACTTCGGGATCGGCACGCTGCGCGCCTCGTCGTTCTTGGTGCTGCCCACGATGATCTTCCGGGCGACTTGGACCGCGTTCTCTTCGATGTTCAGCCGCCGGCGCTTGAGGTCGACGGACTGAACGCGCAGCCCGACCGCCTCGCCCCAGCGGATGCCGCAGTACGCGAGCGTGTAGATGAACGTCGCGTTGTCACCAGCGCCGAGCGCCAGCAGCTCCACCTGCTTGTGCGAGAGGTAGCGGCGGGGCTTCCCCTTCTTCTCCGGCAGGTGAACTCCACGCGCTCGGTGGCCAGGGATGCGTTTCTCTCGCACCGCGCGATCGAGGATCCCGATGAGGGTGCCGTAGTCGCGAAGGACAACTGTGGCAGACAGCCCGGACTCCACCATCGCATCGATCCAGGACTGCACGTCTTCGTGCTCGACCTTGCCGAGTGGCGTCGCGCCCCATGTCGGCTTCACCCGCAGGCGCCAGCCGATCTCGACCGGCCGATACGAGCTGGGCTTGAGGTGAACCTCTTTCGTCTTCAGCCACTCGATCCCCACCTCACCCACAGTCGCGCGCGCCTTCGCTGGGTCGACGAACTCGCCGCGCGCCTTGGACACATCCACGGAGGACGCGAACAGCTTCGCCTCCTTCTTGGTCGTGAAACCGCGCTTGGAGGTCTGCTTGTTGCTGAGCGTGCGGTATCGAACTCGGTATCGCACGCCAGCCGCAGTTTCATATGATTCAACGGTAGCCATTCCGTCATATTATGCGCTAATCTGATTTTACGCCACTTAAATTTGAGGAGGATCATGGACAGGCTGCTGACGATCGAAGAGGTTTCGGAGTTGCTCGGGATGACCCGAGGAGCCCTGGCGCAGATGCGCTACGAGGGCCGTGGGCCGAAGTACGCGAAGCTGAGCGCCAAGGCGATCCGCTACCGCGCGTCGGATGTGTCTGCCTGGGTGGACGGCGTGGTGCGCGCGAGCACAGCCGACGCCGCCTGATCGTAGCCTGTTTTAAGCGGCTAAACTGATGGGATGGCACTCTCCCCGATCTCCGATGACGCCGACTGGCCACTCGAGATTCTCGAGAGTGCACGTGAAGAGTTCAACGGAACCCTCATCGTCTCCAAGGCCGGAGAGCCCGGCGAGTTCGACCCCATCACGGGCGGCACGACCGGCGGCACTCCCCCGACTGTCGTCCTGGGGCCGCGCGCCGCACGCGCCCAGAACCTCGCCATGCCGAGCGAGATCAACGGCGGCGACAGCTGGGAGACGAAGCGCCGCTACCGATTCCAGTGCGAGATCCTGCCCGGCGACCCCTCGATCACCAAGGGTCTGATCGTCACGTTCGACGGCGGGCGCGATCCCGAGATCGAGAAGATGACCTTCCAGGTGCTCTGGGCGACAAACTCGTCCCACGCGGCGCTGCGCACGATCTACTGCGCGACAGAGGGCGCCCGTGTTCCGGCTTGAGTACACACCGCCCGACATGGACGCGATCCGTGAGGGCATCGAGCAGTGGGGCGACCGCCTCATCGAGGTGATTCACGATGCCGTCGAAGACGCCACCCTGCACGGCGAAGACCGCATGATCGAGATCCTTGAGACCGCCGTCACCAAGACCGGTCTCGAGCGTGCCGAGCGCGGCGGGCAGCCCGGTCGCATCGACAGCGGCGACATGCGCGACGCCATCTCGTCCGGCATCTGGGGCCCGCGCGACACCCACATCGAGGGCGAGTGGGGCTGGCTGAAGGAAGTGCTCGACTACTTCCTCTACCAGGAGAACGGCACGAGTGACTTCACGGCCATGGGAGCCCTGCAGGGCTCCTACGTCGAAGCTCGGGAGATATTCATCGAGCGGCTCCAGGCAGCCGGATTGAGAGTGAGTTGATATGGCAGCGCATGGACTCGCGGAACGCCGCGCAACCCTCGCCAGGCTGAAGACGATCAACGCCGGCCGCGCCTGGCAGGGCTCCGTCGACGACGACTACGAAGTCCCTCGAGAGCCGGGCACCGGCAAGGTCCTGCCGCACACGATCGTCGACTTCGGCGCTCCCGTGCGCTCGTCTCGGGACCGCAATCTGACGAACCCCGAGAAGGGGCAGCCGCACATCCTGCCGGCGAACATCGCGTGCGTCGCCGGCGACTACGACTCGGCCCAGGTGCTCATGGCTGCGGTATTCGACCTGCTCGTCGACTGGGCGCCGTCGAGCACCTCGGACCCGTGGGAGTCGAAAGGCGGCTACGGATCCCGGCGCGCAGCGACCGCGAACACCCCGACCCGTCACATCGAGGGGCTCTTCCTCGAGGATGTCGTCAACCAGGGAATCGACGCGCCGATTTAAGCCGCTTGAACGCGCCTACCATAGTTGTTATGGCTGACGCTACATGGAGACTGTATAGGCACCGCCTCACGGGCCTGGTGAAGTCGTACCACCCTCGAGTCGCGCTCGCAGATCCGAACCTCATCGAGGTCCCGGAAGGCTCCAAGCCCCTCGCCTACACAACCATCCCCCGCGAGGCCATCGACGCGCTTCGCAATGCCCAAGAAGACGAGTCGGCTGAGGGCGATCTCCTCGACGACGAGACGGAGGAGTAACCAGTGCCCGACAGGCTCATCAACGAGACGGATACCGTCCTTCTCATCCCGGCACACGAAATGCTGGGCATCCCGAACGCCGTCACGCCGACCGGCCTCACGCCGTTCGACGCGCTGACCGCTGCCATCCTGAACCGCTACGCGCCCGTGGTCACCACGTCCCACGCGAACGCGGGCGCCGGAGGCAACGTGTCCTGCGCGATCGTGTCCGATGGCTTCACCCTGAACCTGACCGACTCCGAGGAAGACGACGAGCGCACGCTCTGCGACCCCGGCAACTCGGTCGACCTGACGGACTTCAACTTCGACGCCGACATGACCGGCTTCCGGGACGAGACGCCCGGCAACGCGGACAGCGTGTTCGAGCTTTGGCGCCGACTGACGTTCGCCCCCGACGTGCCGTATCTGCTCGTCCACCGCGTCGGCTACGCCTCGACCGTACCGTTCGCCGTCGGCCAGGAGATCAGCATCTACTACGCCTTCACCGACCTCCCGGTCGACGTGCACGCGGACGGTGCCAAGCAGAAGATCCAGCAGGTCTTCGTGCCGAAGTCCGAGGCCGAAATCAACTACACGCTCGCTGCCTAAGGAACCAGGAACATGCCTCCCAAGAAGATTGGCTCCAACAAGAACACCGGAGTCTGGATCGGCCCCATCTCCGCCGTCGCGAGCGTTCTCGCGCCCAAGCTGGCTGAGCTGCTCACCCTCACGAACGTCTCCGAGGCGGTCAAGTGGGACGGCTACGACTTCGGCATCCAGGCGTCCGAGCAAGACGAGGACCGCGCGCTCACCGATGCGGCCGGCGCCGCGAGCCGTGGCTACGAGAACTTCGGTGGCGTGATCCCGTTCTACTCGGTCACCCCCGGCGACAACTCGTCCATCTATCGCCAGGCCCGCAACCTCGTCTCGACGCCGCACACCGAACTGGTCATCGTGACCCGCGACGGCTACCCGGCCTCGACGCCGTTCGCGGTCGGCCAGGTCGTCAACGTGTACCACGTCATCACGGACGCGAACGCGGAGCTGCGCGGCGACAAGAACCGGTACTACACGATCGACTTCAAGAACAAGGGCTTCGTCGGCGTCAACCGGATCATCCCGTCCGCGGTCCCCACCGCGGTTGCCGTCACTGGCGCCGCCACGGTGGCCGCCGGCGCGGTCATCCAGCTGAAGGCGGTCTACGAGGGCAACGACATCACGATCGGCGCCCAGTGGGTCACCGAGGACGAGACGCTCGCCATCGTCACGAAGCACGGCCTGGTGATCGGTGTCGCTGCAGGTGAGGTTGACATCCGGGCAACCTACCCCGGCTCGGCTGCCGGCGCTCCGAAGGCCATCACGGTTTCCTAGACAATCGCTACCTAGGATCACGAGGCGCCTCCCACAAGGGGGCGCCTCTTCCGTGCCCGATTTAAGCCACTTAATCGCTCCTAAACTGAAATAGCGACCATGACCACTGACCACAAGGAGCACGCAATGGGAAAGAAGTCCGCCGAGTTCGAAGCATTCGAGGAAGAGATCGTCGAAGAGGCGCGCGAGGGTTACGACCTGCGCGATCGGCTGCGGAACCGCCTCAAGCGCACGAAGACCGTCACCGTGTACACCGACGACATCGCCGGTTCGGAACTCGGCGGTGCGGAGGACTCCGTGGACGCCTACGGCATCCGTCACGGCCGCCGGCGCTGGGGCATCAAGGGCGAATTGGACCGTCTGGGCGAAGTCGCCACGGACCTCGAGCGTCGCCTCGTCAACCTCACGGAGATCCTGGACGAGAACCCGGATGACGCCGAGGCTGCCGCTCAGCGCGCCGAGGTCGAGGCCCACATCGCCACCCTCGCCGAGAAGGTCGCCGCCGAGCAGAAGAAGATCACCCCGCTCCTGAAGCGCCTCGAGAAGACGTCGCTGCAGTTCACGCTGCGCACGATCCCTGACCTCGTGATCCGCGACGCTCGTCGCAAGGCCAAGAGGAACCTCGGCATCAAGGGCAAGATCCCCGAGGTTCTGCTCGAGGAGTTCAACCTCGAGCACGTCGCCATCCTCGTCGCTGCATCGGTCGAGTCCTGGGAAGACAAGGGCGCCAAGCAGAAGTTCACGAGCCTGACCGTCGAAGAGGCGCGCGCCCTGCGCGACGAACTCCCGGTCGGCCAGTTCACCGTGCTCGACAAGGCGATCGGCGAACTGTCCTTCGAGGCGCAGATCAGCAACCTGGCGACTGACTCCGCGGATTTTTGACGTCGTACCTCTGGTCTGACGCCGGATCAGGGTACGTACTCCTCATCGAGGCGGCTGTCCGCAACCACGTCCGTCCGACCACGATGATTCTCGGCTCTGACAGCCGGAAGGCGTGGTCGGACCTCGACGTGCTCATCATGCAGGCGTACGAGATGTACAAGCGTGAGCAGTGCCAGCAGTGCTTCCAGCCGCGCTGGCTCTGCCACAACGAGGACCCGAAGCTGCAGGTCCGCATCAAGGAGGATCGCTGCTTCATCGCAGCGGAGATCGAGAAGGACAAGGCCGGCCGTAAGGACGAGGATCAGCACGGCATCTCGATCTACCCGGAGCCCTACCACCTCGACGGATTGCCGCTGCACAAGCTGCGTGATTCTTACCGCCAGCAGCGGGAGGCGGAACTCGCGGAGGCGGCGGAGGACGACTGACGCCCCAATTTAAGCGGCTTGAGCGCCTCTAAACTTGAAGGACACCCTGGTCGTGGAGAGCGGAGAACATGGCTGACAACCTTGATGCCAAAGCCGTAATCTCCGCCCAGATCGACGGCATCAAGCAGGTTCTCGACGCGCTCTCGAAGCTCGAGAGCGGCATCGGAGACGTCGCCTCGATCTCCGGCGATCTGAACAAGATCAACAAGAGCCTCAAGGGCGTCCAGGACGGGTTCGTCGAGACCGGCAACGCCGCGAAGGCCAGCTCCAAGAACGTCAAGTACTCGGCCCAGGGGTTCGAGGAGTACGTCAAGGCCCTCGGCAAGGCGAACAAGGCTCAGCGCCAGTTCGCCCAGGAGAAGGTCGTCAAGGGCTTCTCCCCCTCAGGCATCCCCGCCACCGACGCCGGCAGCATGTCGCGCCAGGAGCGCGACAACGCACTGCAGGTCCATGAGGCCGCCACCACCGGCATCATCCAGGGCATCCGCAAGCGCAACGCCGAAGAGGACAAGGCGTCGCGTGAGCGGCAGCGTCTCATTGAGCGCGAGAACGGGCTCTACAACGACTACCTCGAGAACCAGTTCAAGGCCGACAGGAAGGCTGCGGACAACAAGGTCCGCGAGGCCAAGCGCGCCATCGATGAGGTCCGTCGCCTCAACGAGAAGGAGGTCGACGGGCTGATCTCCAGCGGGATGAGCACCGCCACGCGCGGCATCAACGCTGGCTCCTCACACCTCGCCGGGCGACCGAAGGCTCCCCGCGCCAGCAGCGCCGGCATGGGCGACTGGGACAACCAGTTCAACACGGCAGTCGCCGACGCTGACGCCAAGGTTCGCGCCCTCGCCGCCTCCCAGCAGGAACTCGCCGACCTCGCCTCGCCCCGGATGCGCTACGCGCTCTACGACGTTGCCACCACGACCGGCATCTTCACCGCAGGCATCACGGCCGCCGGTGTCGCGGTCACCGGCCTCGCGTCCAGCTTCGAGTCCTCGTTCACGAATGTGGAGCGCACGCTCAGCGACGACATGGGCGGCGCCGCAGTCAAGGAGTTGCGCGGCGAACTCGTCGGCCTCACCCGAGAGATGCCGCTCGCTTTCTCTCAGATCACAGAGATCGCCACGCTGGGTAACCAGCTGGGTATCGCCGGCGCCGACGTGGGCAAGTTCTCCGAGACCGTCGCACAGTTCTCCACCGTCACCGGCCTCAGCGTCGACGCCACTGCGACCGCATTCGGCTCGCTCTCCGAACTGCTCCGCAACGAGGACGGCAGCAAGCTCGCCGTCGCGCAGTACCAGAACCTCGGCTCCGCGATCGCGTACGTCGGCCGCACCTCCGTCGCCACTGAGGCCGAGATCATCGCAATGTCGACGCGCCTCGCCGCGTCGGCCTCCAACGCCGGATTCAGCGCCCAGCAGGTCATCGCCCTATCCGGTGCCTTCGCCTCGCTCCGCATCGCCCCAGAGCGCGCGCAGGGCGTCATGGAAGTGTACTTTAACCGGCTTAACACCGCGATCTCCCAGGGTGGCCCCAAGCTCGAGGCATTCGCTCGCTACGCCGGTCTCGCCACGAGCGAGGTCGAGGGTCTCGTCCGCTCCGATCCGGTCGAGTACTTCCGCCGTCTCGCCACCGGCCTCGGATCGATGGACCAGATCGCGCAGACCGGTGCGCTCGAGCAGCTGGGTCTGCAGGGCATCCGAGCCGGCGAGGTCTTCGGCCGTGTCGCCGCCAACGTCGACGTCTTCAATCAGGCGATGGCCAACTCCAGCACCTCGTGGTCGCAGGGCACCGAGCTGGGCGACCAGTACTCGCTCGTGCTCGACGACATGGCGACGAAGTGGCAGATCTTCCTCAACGCGCTCAGCGAGGCGGGCGCCGTCATCGGCGGCATCCTCTCCCCCGCCCTGCTCGGCGCGCTCGAGATGCTCACCGGCATGGTCCAGGGCTTCACGGACTTCGCCTCCACCGACATCGGCGGATTCCTCCTCCGCACGGCTGGCCTGATCGCCGGTGTCACCGCAGCCCTCGGTGGCCTCATCACGGTCGCAGCGCTCGGCGCCGGCGCCATGTACGCCATGCGCCTCGCTGCGGTCGAATTCGGCCTGGTCAGCGCCACGAACACCACGCGCATCGGAATGTTCACGAAGTCGCTGCTCGGCATGAACAGCGTGATGGGCGCCGCCGGCGTCGGCTCCGCCACGGTCGCCCGAGGCTTCATGGCCATCGGCTCGACCGCCGGCTTCGCGGCGCGCGCCGCGAACATGCTCACCGTCGCACTGAAGACTGTCGCCAAGGCGACCGTCGTCTTCGGGCTCCTGCAGTTCGGCATGGACCTGCTGTTCGGCGGCACGGAGAAGATGACCGGCGGTCTGATGGCCGGCATGAACGCCGCCAACCAGCTCGGCTCGATCGATCTCGGCAAGCTCGGCGACAGCGCTGAAGAGGTCGCCGGTGACATCGGCGATGTCGGCGGCGCCGCAGATGGCGCTGCAGCCAAGGTCCGCACCCTCGTCGACTACGCGAACGACCTCGCCAGCGTAATGTCCCGCGCGACCGACATCCGCTTCGCCAGCGGGTCGGCCTTCGACACCATCACGAGCGGCTGGTACAAGATCGCCGAGGCTGCGAACGAGGCGCGCGAGGCTGCTGCAGAGCACCGCCGCGAACTCGCCTCGATGGGCGCCGATCGCGCCGTCAAGCAGTACTGGCTCAGCGTTGCCGAGAACTACGGCGACGAGCTGCGTGCTGCCAAGCTCCGCGCCGAGCTGGCCGAACTCGATGGCGAGATGGCTGCCGAGAAGAAGGATCTCGCGAAGGCGCAGGACGAGGCGAGCATGTCGCTCACCGGCAACAGCCAGGCCGCCATCGCGAACCGCGCATCGATCCTCGGACTCGTCGGCAACTACCAGGACTACCTCAAGGCCCTCGCCGCCTCCGGCATGAGCCAGGCCGACCTCGAGCGCGAGAGCGTGCGCCTCCGCAGCGAGTTCGTGGCGCAGGCGACCGCCCTCGGATACAACCGCGGCGAGGTCGATCGCTACGCAGCCTCGTTCGATGACATGGCGAAGATCATCAACGCCGTGCCGTGGGGCGTCACGGTCGCATTCAACGCCGACCCGGCGCTCCTGGCCCTCAACGAGTTCATCGCCCAGGCCGAAGCTGCCGCATCTGCAGGCGGCACCGGCGCAGGCAACGCATTCGGAAGCGGCTTCGACCTCGGGCTCGAGGAGGAACTCGCCAAGAAGCGCCCCTCGAAGCATGTCGGCCGCGCGATGCCGGTCGAGGAAGCCTCGATGCAGGGCGGGCTCTACGCTGGCGGCCTCATGAACGGGCTCGAGGCCACGCTTCGCCCCGGCATGGACGGAATCCGCACCATCGGCGAGAACTGGGTCACAGAGGAGCGCGCGCGTGCGCTCGGAATCGGTGGTCTCGTCGGTGGCGCCCTCGCAGGCGGGCTCAAGACCACCACTGACACCGACCTCTCCGCCTACAAGCCGCTCGACGGCTGGGCCGCCGCTCAGATGGGCTCCGCCTGGAACGCCGGAAGCAGCGTCGGACGCACTGTCAGTGGCGGGCTCATGGCCGGCATGACCGCCGCCCTCAAGAACGTGAACATCGGCTCCAACGGGACCGGCGGTATCCGTGTCGAGAACGGCTACGCATCTGGTGGCTACACCGGCAACCTCGCCACCAACCAGGTCGCCGGCGTCGTCCATGGCCAGGAGTACGTCATGTCCGCCCAGGCCGTCCGCAACGCCGGCGGACCTGGCGCGATGGACGCCATGCACCAGCTCTTCAAGGCGGGCAAGGGCTTCTCCCCGGTCGGCCTCGCCGCACCGGTCGCGTCCGGCCCCGGCGTCGTCGACATCTCCGCATCGAGTGCCCGCCTGATCGCGGACATCCTCGCCGCGAATCTCAAGGTCATTCTGCCGGGAGCGCAGCTCGCCGGGTCCGTGGGACGCCACAACGTCAACAGCGCTTCACGAGGAGGCTCCTGATGGGTAGCAACGTCTGGATGGGCGTCCGCGGCGCCGAGCAGTGGATCAAGGCGCCCGCGCCGCGCACCCCGTTCCAGGCCGTCGGCTGGTCGGAGACGACGCAGGGTCGCAACGGTCGCACCACGGGTCGCCGCTCGCGCGTCACGCACATGGAGTACGAGCTGTCGTGGCCCACGGTCCCCACCGAGATCGCGCGCAAGCTGACCGACATGTACTACGGCGTCGACGGAGACGGCCTCATCTACTGGCTCGACCCGATGCTGAAGAACGTCCTCCCGGCGCACTGGTCCTTCCCCGGCCTGGGTTGCACGGACGGCCCGCCCATCTACGGCAAGATCCGCCCTGAAGCTGTCGCGACGACCGCCAACGCGAAGGGGCTGCCGCACGTCTCGGCGAAGTTCACCGCCATCTCGGGCTACACCCCGCCGCGCTGCTACATCCCGATCCCGCCCGGCCACGCCGCGCACATCGGCGTGCACCAGGGCACCGCCGGCGCGACGGACAGCATCGTCATCGCCATCCCGCAGTCCGCCTCTGGCAACACCGGAACGATCTCCCGCCTGCCTGGAATCGCCCCCTCGTCCAGCACGCGATTCACGACCGTCATCCCCCGCTCGGGATCGATGACCGGTATCGACATTCGCCTGGCGCCCGGCGAGACGATCGGCGGCGTGACGCTGCCGTCCACCGGCACGATCGCCGGGATCATGGTCGAAGTCCTTCCCATCGGCCAGTCCCCCGTCGGTCAGGGCTTCATCCGCGGCGGCGGCAACTCGGGCTGCCAGATGTTCGACCCGCCGACTGAGACCCCGATCTCCGCCTACCGCAACCGCATGAGCGTGTCCGCCAAGCTCACGGAGGTCGGCCCATGAGCGCCGTCGACGTGACGATCGGCGACGAGACGTTCTACAGCCTGAACGACTGGTCCGTCCTCGGCGACTCCACCCCACTGATCGCCGGCGACATGACCGGCGGCGCCGGCACCGTCTCCTTCCAGCTGCCCGAGACCCTCACCTCGAAGTACCTGCAGGGCCGCCCCTGCACGCTCAAGGACGCCGAGATGGGCGAGACGACCGGCTTCCTCCGTCTCGGTGGCGGCAACGGCGTCAACGCGACAATCACCGGCTACTCGAACATCGCCAAGCTCAACGTGTCGCGCACGGTGCCCCCGGCCAACAGCACGCTGCGCGCCTACCTCCTCTACCTGCTCGGGCTGTGCGGCGTCACCACGAACATCGCCATCGCGGACACCCTCGCCTCGAAGTCTGTGCGCTACATCGGCTGGGAGGGCAACGTGCTCGACCACCTGAAGGACCTCTGCATGGCGCACGACATGGAGCTGGCGCTCATCGGTGACACCTACGTCTTCCGCCCGGCCTGCAGGACGATCATCTCCACTCGTTCGTTCGCGGACTGGACCTGGACCTCGAGCGAGAACCAGCTCACGCAGAACGTCGAGGTCGCTTGGTACAACACCTCAGCGCCGGCGTCGCAGCTGATCTACCCGGCCGGCGGCTGGCGCGAAGACGTGGAGGTATTCCAGGTCGCCGCCGGCGAGGTCGCCACCTACGAGATCGATCTGAAGCCCGAAGACGGTGACGAGTCCAGCATCGGGATGAGTGCACTGACCGTTCAGCAGCCCGTCTGCGTTGGGTCGGTGGACCGAGGCCACAACTCGAGCAGCGTGTACTCCGTGTCCGGCAAGGACAACTTCCCGATCAAGCCGGCGCAGTGGGCGGCCGGCGGCGGATCCCTGAGCGTCGAGATGCTCGACGCGGGATCGAAGCTGCGCGTCACGATCACCGGAAGCTCCGAGTCGGAGTACGGCCCATACCAGATCTCGATGCCCGCCGACTCGGACGACTACTCCTCCCTCCGTATCTACGGGGTTGGCCTGCGATACAAGCGGGGAACGCTGCGCATGCAGACGGGGCTCAGCGCCGACCGCGCATCGCAGGAGTCGACGCCGATCGTCGACACGCCGTTCCTCAACAACTACGAGCAGGCATGGCGCGCAGCGTCGGGGATGCTGTCCCAGCACTCCTCGGCCACCTACACGGTCCAGGGGACTCTCGGCCAGATCGAGGTGCTGCAGCACACTCCGACCACGTACTTCGGTGGAACCGGCGTCGAAGGTAATCCCGAGCAGCACGTCTTCGGAAACCTCGAGGGCAGCCTGTTCGTCGCCGAGGGGCTCGTCTACCGGATCCGGTCGGTCACCTACACGCCCGCCGGCGGCACCTTCACCGCCGAGCAGTGCATGGACGGTGCTGCGCAGGCGTACGCGCTCGAACAGGTGACCGGATCCGCCACTATGACCGCCGCCCAGTGGAACGCCTTCCACTCGAACGGACTCACCGCGGGCGAGTACAGCTCCGACCCGCTGAAGGGACACACGCTATGACGACCACGCGCCCCGCGAACAACCTGCCCGACGAGGCTCAGGCATGGCGCCGCTCCGTCGAGCAGGATGTTGACAAGCTCATGCGGCAGGTCGGCATCAGCCTCGTGAACGGCAAGGCGATCGCGTCCGCTCAGAAGTCGATCTCCGGCTCCCTCCGCGACACCGGCCTCACCCAGGAGGAGCAGGAGCAGGCCATCCGGGACGCTCGCCGCACGCCGGCGGCGCCCGACAACCCCTCCGTCACGACCGACGCCTACTTCGACGAGTACGGCTACCCGCGCGCCGCGGTGTTCGCGTCGTCCGACGCCGTGATCCGGGACACGCTCGGCCAGGCCATGCAGGTCGCCCGGCACGAGCTGCTCGGCCGCAAGAACGTCGCCGGCCTGGAATGGACGGTGCTCACCGAGACCATCGGGGACTTCGTGGAGATGACCGTCTCCGGGCTCCCTGCAGGCGAGGAGTGGGCCTTCGCGATCCGCGCGGTCTCGACCGCGGGCGTGGCAGGCGAGAACTCGGCGCAGATCGTAGTGACGCTCGCGAAGGACACGACTCCCCCGCCGCAGCCGTCGCGTCCGACCGCTTCGTCGCGCCTCGGGCAGATCATGGTCAACTGGGACGGCCTCACCTCCGGCGGTGCGACGCAGCCTGCAGACTTCTCGCACGCCGACGTGATGATGGCGACCTCCCTCTCGGGCACCGGCTACAAGGTCGGAACGATCGACACCGGCGGCGACACCTTCTACGCCCCCGAGCAGGAGTACGGGGTGACCGTCTGGTTCTACCTCGTCGCCGTCGACTTCGCCGGCAACCGCTCCATCGCCTCCGAGCGCGCAGACGCCACCGCGCAGCCTCTCGTCGACACGGACGTGTCCGACGAGGTGATGGACTCCATCACGGCGATCGTGACGGCCAACGTCGAGGAGAACATCGGCGGCTCGATCATCTGGTCAACGCTCGCCCCCACGCCGGCGGATGGTGCGGGTCGTTCTGCCGGCGCGACCTGGTATCGCCACAACACGACCAACAGCATCATCGGGATGTGGGAGTGGGACGGCACGGCCTGGCAGCCCCGCAACATCGACGCCGGCGCCATCGCCGCCGGCGCGGTCACCGACGCCAAGATCGCCACCGGTGCCGTGCTCGAGGCGAAGATCGCCGACGCCGCCATCGCCACCGCGAAGCTGAAGGACTCGGCGGTCTCCGAGCAGAAGATCGCCAACCTCGCCGTCGGCACGGCGAAGATCGCGGACGCTGCGATCGTCAACGCGAAGATCGGTAACCTCGCCGTCAGCAGCGCCAAGATCGCGGATGCCGCCATCGTGGAGGCGAAGATCGGCGACGCGGCGATCACCACGGCGAAGATCGGCAACGCGCAGGTCACCGACGCGAAGATCGTCAACCTGAACGCCGGCAAGATCAACGCCGGCTACATCGACGCCGCGCGCATCGACGCCGGGACGATCACCGCCACCAAGCTCGCGGTCAGCGACTTCTCCAACTACGCAAGCGGCTCCGACTTCGAGGACATCAAGCTGGTGCCGTGGTCGAACTACGGACCCGGCCTGACGTTCTACCCATCCTCGGGGCGCAGTCACTCGGGCACCACCTCCATGGCGATCTCTGGAGCCCTCACTGGCTCCTCCAGGCTCCAAGTTCCCATCGCGACCGCCGAGGGCGAGCAGTGGTACATCGAGTTGTGGGCTTCACGAAGTGCTACATGGAACGGCACCAACTCGAACTCTAAGCTTCGTGTCGGAGACCAGAACGGCTCTCTTATCGCCGCCGTGGGCTATGCGGCGTCTGACACGAACTCTGGGTGGACCAAGCGGACAGGCACGTTCACGGTGCCTGCAGGCGTCACGGCGCTCCAAATGCTCCTGGGCAACGACGCGACCGACGGCCTCATGTGGCTGGACGACATCATCATCCGCCGCATGAACGGCGGGGAACTCATTGTCGATGGCGCAATCACGGCGCTGAAGATCGCCGCCAACCAGGTCGACACGAACCACCTGCAGGCGAACGCGGTCACAGCGAACAAGATCGAGGCGGGCGCGATCACCACGGTCAAGCTGGCCGCGGGCGCGGTGGAGGCCGACAAGATCAAGGCGAATTCCATCTCCGCCGACAAGATCACCCTCGGCAATTCGACCAACATGGTCGACGACCCCTCCTTCCTGGCGCCGCTCGGGCAGGCGTGGAGCGCGTCGACCGGCGGAAATAGCGCATGGTCAGCCACGGTCACGTCGACCTATGGCCGGGGGATACAGTGCAACCCGACCACGAGCGATCACAGGCTGGGCAACAGCCCGAACGCCAACGCCCGAACCCCCGTCGTTCCGGGTGAGAAGTATCAGATCTCGGCTGAGGTTTTCACGGAACTCTCGGCGGGCACTCCGATCATCTGGCTCTACTTCTTGGATCGGAATGGCGCCTACGTAGCTGGCGGTCCGGCTGTCAGCCACACGGGGAGCGGCTGGGCTAGCATCACCGCCGAAGCTACGGTCCCTGCTTCCGCCGACACCATGTACTTCATGTGCCGCGTCTCCGGCGCCTCCTCGTCGACCACAGGTCGCGCGATCTTCTGCAACCCCCGCATCCTCCGAAAGGCGAACGCGGAGCTGATCGTCGACGGCGCCGTCACCGCCGACAAGATCTCCGCCACGGCGATCGACGGCAAGACGATCACTGGCGCGCTCGTGCGATCCTCGGCCAGCGGCGCCCGGACGGAGCTGAACTCGAACGGCATCCAGGTCGTCAACTCGAGCAACCAGGTGCTCACGCGCCTCGGCTACGGGATTCCTACCGGCCTGTCGATCCGCAACCCGTACACCGGCTCCCTCATCGAGTTGGCGGATGCCGCATTCGGTGCCGTCAGCGTCGCCTACAGCAACAACCTGGCATACGGCCCGAGCGGTGGAGAGGGCGCGTTCAACGGGTTCACGCGCCACTCGTCCGACGACTGCGTGCTCTCCCTGACCGCCGTCGCGCCGGCGTACATCATCCAGTTCGGGCAAACGTGGTCGCTTGCCGCTGACCCCGGCGCTGTCGCAATCCCCTACGTCGGAATCCGCCGGAACGGCTCGGGGATCAATGCGGGAGGGGCGCGCTTCACGGCACGCTTCAGCGGCCAACTCCAGGGGTTCAGCACGGAGTCCTTCCACCGGGTAGGTCAGACCATGGGGCAGATCCGCCTGACCACGACGCCGGGCTCGAACTACAACTTCGACATGGACTTCAACATGTGGACGACGAGGACGCCGGCTGGCACGCTCAGCATGACTCTGAGCGATCGCTTCATCACCGCAACGCCACTGTTCCAGTGATCGATCGGGGCGCTGGTCACCCGGCGCCCCGATTTAAGTGGTCTAAACCTGCCTACCATTGAAGGTATGGCTACCACGTCCGAAGGAATCCCCCTCGCGGATGAGAACACGGTCGTCGTCCCGATCCAGGGGCCGCTCAATGCGATGGCGAACGCGCTCAACACCGCACTCGTCGATCTGCGTGCCGACCTCACTGAGGAGCAGGGCTACTACATCGGGACGAACGCCGAGCGCGTAGCCCTCACCGGCGCAGCGCTGCGCAACGGCATCACCTGGTTCGCCACGGATACGAACATCATCTGGCGCCGCAAGTCGAGCCAGTGGGTAGCGGATGTGCCGTACAAGATCGCCGCCGGCGTGACGAGCGTCGGCCCCACCTTCCCCACCGTGGCACTCCCGGCCGGCTTCTCCCAGCCGCCCATCATCATCGCGCAGCTCCTTTCCGGCGCCGCCGCTGACATCGGGATCACCACGATGGTCACGAACATCACCACGACGAACTTCCAGCTGCGCCACACCGGCTCGACCGGCGAGCGGAACGTCATGTGGATCGCAATTCAGATGTCGAGCGGAGCTGCAGCAGGCTAATGGCAAAGTACAAGAACGGGCGATTCCCCCTCAGCCTCTTCGAGCACCTCGGAGACAATATCTACCTGCCGCCGGCAACCGCAGCGCGGTGGCGTGGCTTCCGCCAGGACATCTTCGACGAGGTTGGCGTCTGGCTCCGCATCACCCCCGATCGCAGCGGGCTCGGCGGTTGGAACGGCTACCGCCCCTACGACATCCAGGTCAAATACAAGAAGGCGCTCGGTCGCCTCGCGTCCGCCGCAGGCTTCTCCTCGCACGGTGGCCGCTACCTACTCCGCGACTTCTTCGCCTTCGACGTTGACAACTGGGCTCAGGTGCCCTGGGAGGTCTTCACGCGCCTCGCGAAGAAGTGGGGCCTCAAGACCAACTTCGTCAAGCCCACCGAGAAGTGGCACGTCGGAGACCCGAACCCGTGGACCATGCCGAACGTCGGCGGATCCGCCGCCCCTGCCAAGAAGGAGATCGAAGTGATCGCATACCGCCGAGAAGACAAGAAGTCCCGCTCCGGCGGGCGCACGATCGCCGCTGGTGACGGCTTCTGGCTGCACCTCGATGCCAGCGCCACTTCGAGCAAGGCGAGCAACATCGTCGGTGGGATCGGCGAGTACTCCATCACGACCCACATCTACGCTGACGGCGCCCCTGGCGACCTCGTGCACGTTGCCCTCTACTGGGACGACACGAAGTCCGCCGGCGCCCACTCGCCGCACTACACCGAGACCATGGTCTTCGACCGAGACGGCCGGATTCGCGCCTCGCGTGAGTTCAAGCGTGGCGTCGCTGCTGGCTACGCCGTCTACGCCCGGCTGAACGCTGACGCCGGCAACAAGGCGCCGATCAAGGTCACCGTGTTCGACACGGACGCCTTCCTCTTCAAGGCGTGACCCCGTGGACGAAGATATCCGCACCGCGATCGGCGACCTGAAGTCGGACCTGAACCGCAGGTTCGACCAGGTTGACCGGAGCATCGAGACGATGGTGACGAAGAGCGAGTTCAACGCCACCGTCCAGCGGATCGACGCCGAGGCGAACATGCTCCGGCGGGACTTCGAGTCGCACGAGAAGGAAGCTCCCTCCCACCGCGCCGCAGCCGCCGCGAAAGCGGAGTCCGTGCGCGCCGAGGTGAAGGCTGAACTCGAAGGGTTTCGCGTCACGACCCGGTGGGCCATTGGCCTCGCGGCCGGTGGCGCTGGCATCGTCTTCGCGGTCATCCAATGGGTCTTCTCGCTCATCACAAAGTAGCCGCTTAACTGACCACGAGAGGGGCAGCGATGGCTTCCCGACCCGATCTGGATTACAACCGCGAGTTCATCGCGGACATCAAGTCCGACATGCCGAAGAAGCAGATCATGGAGAAGTGGAGCTGCTCCTCCGGGTTCGTCGTCGCCCGCCGGGAAAGGCATGGCGGCCCCAGGATGGTGCGCGTCTCGCCGGCGCAGAAGGTCGAATCCGCGATCGCCGCCGATGATGCAAAGGTGGAGCCCGTTGAGTTCGTCGACGACTCGCATGACCCCGAGAAGGGTTCGTCCTACACTCGCATGGCGGCAACCGCATGGGGCGAGGATGACTGGCGCGAGTTCCTCCGCCAGAAGGGCACCGATCCCGACTCGGTGGTCTTCAACTTCGGTGTCACCTCGAACCCCGGCGGCGGCTACTGGAACAAGCTCAACAACGTCCGGCCCAAGACCGCCGGCAAGGATGGCACTCCCGCGTGGCCGGTCATTCGCCAGGCCACTCCCATCCTCCTCGCCGTCCAGGAGATTCCCTCCCGCCCGGCACGCGACGGCCTCAGCCTCTCACTCAAATGCGCCGACCCTCAGATCGGCTTCCGCGCCCTCTCCGACGGCACCTACGAGGAGTTCCACGACTGGCGGGCCATGGACGTCTTCGTCGAGGTCTGCCGCCTCGAGCAGCCCGAATCGATCGTGATCCTCGGCGACTTCCTGGACCTCCCCAGCCAGGGCAAGTACGTCCAGGAGGCGGGCTTCGCGCGCACGACCCAGATGGCGCTCGACGCCGGCTACATCTTCCTGTCGATGCTCCGCGCAGTCTGTCCCGACGCCGAGATTGTCCTCATCGAGGGCAACCACGACAAGCGGATGCAGAACTTCATCGAGCAGAACGCCCTCGCCGCCTTCGGGCTGCGCCGCGCCGGCATGCCCGACGAGTGGCCCGTGATGAGCCTGCAGAGCCTCCTCCGGCTCGACGAGCTGCGCGTGCAGTACATGGACGCCTACCCCGCCGCCGCGCATTGGGACGACGACACCACGCGCAACATCCACGGCACGCGCGCGAACTCCAAGGGCTCGACGATGAGCCAGTACGCGAACGACCTGCCGCACATCAATACCTGGGCGGGCCACACGCACCGCACCGAGATCGTCTACAAGACGGTGCTCGGCCACCGCGGCGAGCCGATCGAGTCCTACGCCGCCAACCCCGGATGCCTCGCCAAGACCGACGGCACCGTCCCCTCTGTCCACGGCGCACTCCACGTCGACGGCTCCTCGGCGCGCGTCGTCGAGGACTGGCAGCAGGGCTTCGGCGCCCTGCTCTACGACGGCAAGGGCCAGTCCTGGCCGCAGGTCTACCGCATCCGCGAAGGCCGCACCCTGTACGGCGGCAAGCTGATCGCCGCGTAAGCCACCCACCCCAACAGATAGGAGCACCATCCCGATGAGCATCTTCACGAGCGAGGACGCGGCCCTCAACGCCGCAGCAATCAAGGCCGGCATCCGCACGGCTGCACAGGCAGCGCGAGGCGCCGGAGCGGCCGTCGTGGTCGCGATCGGTTCCACCGTCGTTGGCGTCGACTGGCTTGTTGTCGGCGGCATCGTCGGCGCCGGTGTCGTCACGACCGTCTGGGCGGGCGTCGACGCCTACCTCGGCATCCTGAGCAAGGGCGTCCCGGCCGAGTACCAGGACGTCGCCTTCAACGCCTGAGAGGCAGGTGATCCCATCTCTGGAGGAGCGGCTTTCGAGCCGCTCCTCTGGCGTTCAGTCCTCGAGCCGGGCCTTCACCCGCTCGGCGAAGCAGGAGACGTGGCTCTTCCAGCACTCGCGGTGGTGCGTGGCGTTCTTCGACCACTCGGCCCACTGGGCGATGACCTCGTTCGCATCCTCCAGGAGGGCCTGCTCGCGCTCGTTCATGCGATCAGCGTACCTCGTTGCGTGTGAAGCCGAACGGGATGTCATTCTCGGTGCTCAGGTAGCTACCGAGGCGCTCGTGGCTGGACCCGCTCTCATGGATCAGCGGTAGCTCCTCGGGCTCGGCCGCCGGCATCTCGTGGCGGTGGTTCGCGCGCCAGTCTTTCACGGCCTCGAGTGCACGCTCGAAGCCATCGGTCGTCCAGGGTGTGCGCTGAACGATCTTGAATTTCGCTCCGCAGCTGCATTTCTCACGCATCGAACTCCTTCCGTGTGGCCGATCGGCCGCTTTTCATGATGTGGGCGTTCGGTCACACGTCGATCGCGCGCCGATCAGGCCAGTACTTGTCGTAGCTGGGCTTGTGTCTTGGTGTCAGCGTCCGCGCGTAGGCGAAGCCATGCCGGATGGCGTCTCGGTCGTGGCCGGCGCCAGGCTGCCAGAGCCCCCACTTCTTGAGGAAGGCGTCCGGCGCGTGGCCTTTCATCTGGTTGCGCTGCAGGATGAACGGCTCGTCCAGGTGCATCGTGAGGCCAGAGACGATCTCGAGCGGCTGCAGGTCTGGGTTCTTCGTGCGTCCGTCGACGAGGAAGTCCTCGACGACCAGCGTGCCGCGGTAGGTCCGATACAGCTGGACAGCCCAGGAGGTCTTCCACCACTTCTTGAAGCCGCGGAGCCCGCCGGGGATCATCCCGCAGTCGACGAGCGTGAGCGGCTGATCGTTGGCGATCGTGAACAGTGCCCAGCCGGTCGTTCCGCCGGGGTCCAGACAGAGGATGTACCTCATGCCGCTACTCTCTCGATCGGGTCTTCTAGGGCGCGCATGCGCACGTACTCCGCAGTGGTCATGCCGTGAGCTTCGGCCCACTTTCCGATCCGGGCGGCTTCGTCGGGCGCGAGTGCAAGGCTGAGCCTTCTCGTGCGCCCTCGGCCGTATTCGCGCGTCATTCCCCGTCCTCCCACTCGACACCTTGGTGTTCGAGATATTCGCGGTAGATCTTCTCCTGCTTCGCTCGCTTGCGGGCCAGTGTGGCGGCCTCGGTGCGGGCCTTCTCGAGGCGGCGAGAGTCGCCCGTCAGCTTCTCCCGCCACTCGTCCAGCCACGCCTCGAACTCGGTGGAGCCGCGGATCACCCAATAGGTCTGCCGCTCGTCCTTGCGCATCGAGTTGGCGTACATGTACCTGCCGATCGGGTCCCAGACGAACCCGCGGAATCCGTTCTCCAGCCAGCTTGCGTGAAAGCGGAGGTGCGAGTCGGGGACGTAGCCACCGAGGAACACGTTCCGGTGGTCATGCGCCGCCTTCGTGACCTCGCCCGCCTGCGCGGTCTTGCCGTCCTTCTTCTGGATCTTGTCGAAGAAGTGCACGCGGGCCTCGTAGCCCTCCATGCGGAACCCAGCCTTCTCGGCCTCCGCCCACACGCGCTTCTGTGTGTCGGTCAGTTCGCCGAGCGGCAGCTTGGTCTCGAGGAGCTCAAACTTGTCCTCGTGCTCCTCGGCCACATCGGCGACGGGCTTCAGGCTCGCGTAGTACTCGGCCCATGTCCGGCCGTCGGGCGCCTTCCCGCTCACGAGAAGAACACCACGCCGTGCTCGTCCTCGGTGTGCGAGTAGCGGACGTCGCACCCCATCACCGCGCCGAGCCAGTGCGCCTCGTCGTAGTTCGGGTCGTTCGCCGGCGCCGTCAGTGCGAATCGCAGCGCCGCCGCGATCGAATCCACGTTGTCGACGTTCTCCACCCGGATCGGCGCCGTGATCGTGTACGCGTCCGGCAGGGCGCCGAAGCACAGTGGCCGTCCCGGAGATCCGGGGTGCCAGGGCACAGGCACGATGAGAACATCGATGTCCGTGAGGCTGGCCTTGGCCTGCTTCAGCAGCTCGAGGCGCTCATCGCTCATCGGCCACGGCCACACGGGCTGCGGGATGGTGGTCACGTCGATGCTCCTTTCGCTGCGTTGTACCTTCGGATCAGGTGCATCCTGGGGATGTCGGTGAGTCTGGATGCCATATACGGACTGGTGCCGGTGCCGATGTCGAGCGCCTCGGCCACCTCGGCGGGGTCCAGCGCCTCGCCGGCGCGCCTTCTCTTGGCGAGCTTGCACAGGATCGAGAGCGAGTCCGGGTCGAACCGGCCGCCGGTCTTGTCCGTCTTGGCGCCGCCGAGCTGCGCGACAGTGGAGTGCGAGATACCCACGATGCGAGCGATCTGGCGGGACGAGAACACCTTCCACTCAGCGAGGGAGACGGCGGCATCGAACCGCTGCTGGCGGTCGTAGTTCTCGATGCTCGAGTAGACCCAAGCGGCCTCTTCGAGTGCAGTCGTGATGGTCATATTCGGCTCCCTTCTGGGTTGAGCATGATGATGGGTTTCTTGTCGGCCATGGGCAGCTCCTCCGCCCTGCCTTGTTCGACCAGCTCCCGGATCAGCCCGTTGGTGCGGTTCTGGTCGCCGGGGAACATGCGATGGATCTCGGCCTTGAGCATCTGGCCGCCCCGGCTCTGGACGAGGTTGGCGATCTTGTCCGCTTCGCGGGCTCTGGCGGTCCTGTCGGTGGCGTCGACCAGATCGAGGATGTTCTCGGCCCACTCCTCCGCCTGCTCGAGGGCGATGAGGTAGTCGGACATCTGGATCCGCCTTCGCTTCTCAGTGATGGCGACCAGCGCTGCGCATTTGAGGATCGTCATCTCGAGTCGGGTGAAGGTCGGGTTGAGCCTCTCCCCATGACGGCTGTTCTGCGTCATGGCCTCGAAATGCTCGATCGTGTCCGTGTGCCTCTCAAGCACGTCGTCGTCGATGTCCATCCACGTCGGCTGCGAATCGGCGCGCGTGAGGACCGTGTTGGAGATGCGCTGGAACTCGGCGACCCACTGCTGATACCAGTTCACCTGGCCCTTCGAGGAGGCCGCCTCGGGCCTTCTGATGCGGATCTTCTTCTGCTGTCGGCTGCGCGGCTTGCGGAGACCGTTCGCCCAGACGAAGCGGTTGACGAAGCCGGACTCCCAGTCGCGCGGCTCGATGGCGTCGATGATGCGCTCGTCGACGCCGGTCAGGTGCACGCAGAGGTACGCCTTGGCGCGGATGCCGGAGATGTCCTTCTTCGTGGCTCGGTGCAGCGGCGGCACCTTGCCGCCGAAGAACTCGGTCACCTTCTGCTTCATGCCGCGAAACTCGCCCTGCTGGTTCGACCAGTTGAGGAGGATCGCGTCAGCCTCGTCGGAGTGGAAGAAGCTGGTCTTGCCGTCGCGGAGAATCAACGCCTCGGTGAGTCCGGCCGCGGTGGCGTCGCCGCCGATGTCTGGGTCGTCGTCGCCCATGTGGAACATCGAGGCAACGTCGGTGACCACGTTCAGGGACTCGGACTTGCCGACGCCGGAGGGGCCGAGGACTCCCCCGTAGAAGATCAGGGTGACGGCGGTCCCGTTCTCGAGCGGGATGACCGCCTTGTTGGCGAAGATCAGGGACAGCAGCATCCACCGGTTGAGGTGGTAGTACTGCTCGTTCATGACCGGGTTCATGTCGTGCATGACCGCCATGAAGTGCCCAGCGGCCTTGTCGTCGCCCCACCACGTGATGTGCTGCAGCGCAGCCTCCTCAGCTGTCGACAGGAGCCGTACGCGGCGCGTGGGGGCGAGCGGCTGCACCTCGGCGGCTACCGTCGGCTCGACGGCGAACTGACGCTCCTCGAGCGTGAGGTCAGATGCCGCCGCGTATGCCATAGCCCAGAGCTTCTCCAGCGCCTCCCGCTCGGTCGCGCAGGTGAAGAGCGGCGAGCCGGGCTCGCGGCTCGCCGGCGAGTGCCAGGCGAGCGCGGCGGCTTGTGTCGGCGTGAGTTCCGAGGCGAGGCCCATGGACATGATGTAGCGGAGGCGCTCGTGCAGGGATGCCGGGGTCACGACTGCAGGCAGCGTCGTCCAGGCATCCAGGAATCGCTCGTCGTCGATCCGCTCTGAGGCTGCCAGGTGGTCAACCTTGAGAATGTCCGCCGCTTTCGGCGTGAAGGCGCCGAACTTGGCGATCGCTCCGACCAATCCGTCATCGAAGCCCTTGCGGTACTCAGGGGTGTCGTAGGGGTCGCGCAGCCACGCCGTGTGCAGGGCGTTGAGCGCGACGGGGATGCCGGGCTCCCCCTGGGCGCCGAGGTTGACGAGCATCGCCTGCAGGGCAATGAGATCGTCGTGGCCGAAGTCGTCGGCGGGGATCGAGGAGATCCAGGCGCGGATGTACGGGGTCGGCTCGGACTGGTCGCAGGAGTCGATCCACTCCTGGACACTGCCTGAGAACCCGGTCCAGTCGCCGCGGTTCTCGTCGGGAACGGTGAGTGCGTTCAGCCACGCCTCGGGCAGCTCCTCGAGGTCGTCGATCGCTGGGAAGTCATCGAGAGGCTCACCGTCGTAGCCGTACCAGACGTAGGGCTGGTTCGTCACGGGGTGGATGCTTGGTGCCACGACCGCGTAGCGGTGCGAGAACTGCACGATCTCGACGTCCGGGAAGTTGCGAACGAAGTTGAGCCCCTCGGGCACGCGGTAGAAGTGCTGGCGCGAGGGATTCTCAAGCCCGTTGGGGAGGAGCTGACCTCGGGCGGTCGACGTGATCGTGACGGGGAGTTCGCCGAGACGGTCCTCGAGGGCCTTCAGTGTGACATCGCCGCGCTTGTCGCCGTACACGTCGACGTCGATGCCGATCCAACCCTCGGAGCGGAGGGCGGTGTTCATGTTCTGCCAGTACGGATCCCGCATCCATCCGGCGACCTTCTCTTCGGTCACCGTTCCGTCGTAGCCGGTGGCGCCGGCGGGGATCGGCTTCTTTCCCTTGACGGGGATCGGCTTCCAGCCGAGCGAAAGGTATTCTTCGGCGACGCTCGCGTAGCCTCCAGGGAATCCGCTGATGCTCTCGTCTCCCTTCGATTTGGTGGCTAAAACTGGACTGGCTGGCTAGGCAGGACTCGAACCTGCGACAGGCGCATTAACAGTGCGCTGCTCTGCCGACTGAGCTACTAGCCATTGCGGCCCGATCCTCGGAGGGCCAATCCGCCGGTTCCCCCGCGCGTCCCCACGCGCGCTTCTGCCGGAGTGTTGAGTTGTGGTCTTGCGGCGACGACGGGCAGGTTATGACTCCACGCCCAACCGCCTCAGCGTGCTGCCCGTCGTTCTCACGTAGGCGTCAACGCCGCGAGCGGACTAGAACCCCTGGCTCGCCTGCGCGGCCTGCTGGAGACCCTGCGCCGCCTGGGCTTCCTGCGGCTGGACCATCCACGCGGGCTGGCCTGCGGGGGCCGCGAGCGGCTCCTGCGCGACCGGTGCGCCCGGCGTCCATGCGGCGGCCGAAACTGCCGCGGGTGCCGCGCTCGTCGCGGCCGGGGCGGAGGCGGCGGACTGGGCCGGGATGCCGTTCGCCTTGTTGAAGAACTTCACGTTGTTGCGCTCGTTCCCCTCCTGGTCGACCTCGATGCCGAGAACGACCTCGAGCGACTTGCCGAGGAGTTCCCGATCGGCCGGGAGGCGGAAGCCCTCCGGCGCGTCCACGTCGTAGCCGAGGGCGCGGAAGAACCCGAAGAAGTCGTAGGCGGGGACCGGCGCGTTCTTCTTCGAGGAGAAGATCTGACGCGCCAGCGGCACGTTCGAGAAGACGCGGCGGTTGGTGCCTCTCTGTCCCTCGGAGATGCGCAGCTGGACCGCGAGTGCGGTGATGCCGGCGTTCGGGCCCTGCTTGGCGAACGGTCGCTTCTCGATCGAGGGCGAGTCCTTGCGGGTGGGCACGATGGTGACCAGCACCTTCGTGCCGTCGGGCAGGGGCTTGGCGTTGCCGCCCTCCTCGACCGTGGTGCCGTCGAACGCGATGACGAATTCGTCCTGTGCGATGCTCATGTGATTCTCCTCTCTTACGCAGCCTGGAGGGCTGCGGCCTTCTTGGCGGTGTCTGCGCGGCGCGCATGGATCATCTGGTAGAACGACGGGAGGTCGAAGCTCCAGATCTTGTCGGGCAGCATCCAACGGTTCTTGGACACGATGTAGTCGGACTTGCCGAGGGTGGCGACCAGCTGCACGTCGGAGCGGTCCTCGGGGTTGGCCTCGAAGTCGACGTACGCCACGAGGTCGAAGATGCTCGCGATGTTGTCCTTCGCGGATCCGCCGAGCTTCGGCTTGATCGCGAAGACGCCGCTCTCGGACGTGCTCTCGGCGGAGTGCATCACGACGATGCCGAGCCCCTCGTAGTTCTGGAAGGCCCAGGCGACATCCGTGGTCCACGGACCCACCTTGCCCCAGGCGCCGAGGGTGTCCTTCTTGCCGGTCTTCTCGGCGATCGTGTGGTTCATGAACCACTTGACCGCGACATCCTGCGCGACATCGAGCGAGTCCAGGATCACCACGTCGTAGCCCCACTTGAAGGCTTCGCCCTTCTGGAACTCGCCGTTCGCGTCGTCGGCGCCGAGGAAGTACTGCAGCTGGCCGAACGCCTCGGGGGCGAGCTTGTCGATCGGGACGATGTTGATGCGCCCCTCCTGGACCCCGGCGAACACCTCCGGGTCGTTGACGAAGACCTTGGAGCCCTGGTCGATGTCGATGTAGAGGACCTTCTTGTCCGCGAACGACGGGACCTTGACGATCCCGCCGGCGGTACTGGTCTTCCAGGTGCCCGGAGGGCCGTAGAGCAGGATGCCGCTCGGGTTGCCGACCTCTTCGGGCTTGGCAAACATGCTGGCGAACGGAGGTGCAGTGGTCATGAGACTCCCCTTCCTAGTAAGTGGTCTGGTCTATCAGTGTACATGTTTAAGCGGCTTAAATCGAGAGATTGCCCTCGCGGAGTTCGCGGACACAGCTGCCGCACTCCCGGCGGAACTGAGCCTCACCCAGTCGCGGGTCCGGTTCTGTCGTGCGGGCCGTGGCCGGGTCGAAGCCGAGCAGCCGTCGGCCGAATACAGTGCCATCGGCGCCGCGGTGGCCGACTTGGCACACCGAGCGCTCCTGGCCCGCGGCGTAGAAGTGCGGGCGCCGCGCATACCCTCGACGAGGCAGCGGCTCGACGAACCAGCCGGACTCGAGCGTCATGCCGCCACCTGCTCGAACATGATCGGTGCGTCGAGGTTGCCGATCGGCTGAGCCTTCTTCTCTTCGGCCTCCGCCTGCATGGAGCACCACCAGCACAGTTCGTGCGCGTCGAAGTCGTTCGGCGTGGCGCCGGCCTGCAGCGCGTCCCAGATCCGCTGACCACGCGCGATGAGATCGAGCGCGTAGCCGCGGTTGTAGGCGAAGGTCAGCGGCCACACATCGTGGACGGCCTTCGGGTCGTCATAGCGGGCGAGGCTGGGGACATCGAAGTATCCGTTGCCGTCGCGGTTGATCCAGATGATCGAGCCCCGATCGACGGGGCGACCTTCCTTCTCACGGCCGAGCATGTACAAGGACTGCTGGCCGTAGTAGCCGGTCATCTTGTACTCGACCTTGGTCATTTCTTTGTCATACTCGGCCTGCGGCATCATGCCGCGTCCAGGGCCTGCGACGTTCTTGTGCTTGCGGCCGAACGGCGGTTCCTCGCCGCGCTGGATCGCGATGAAGTCCTGGAGGATGCAGGACTTCTGTCGACTGCTGCCCTTCCAGTCCGCGATCTGCAGCTCCAGGTCGAGGTCGATCGTCCCGCCGATGTCGCCGTAGCCCTCGATGTGGCCGAACCAGACGTGGCGCTCAGCCTTCGCTCCGGGGGCGGCGTCGACGATGGCGTCGATCGCCCGACGGATCGCATACTCGAGACGCTCCTCCTGCAGCGAGTGAATCGCGGTGCCGATCTCGGCATTCATCCAGATGCGCTCGGCCTGCGGGTTTGACCGCTTGATTCCGAGCAGGTCGTAGGCCAGATCCCTGTCGCACTGGTTGCTCAGGTTGCTGGCTCCGATGCGGGTCTGGCGGGTGCGATCCGACGGGATCGAGAGGAGGTCGATCGCGAACTTGCGAAGCTCCTCGTCACTCAGAATGCCGGCCATGCTTTCCGCCCCTTCCGCTGCTTGGTGTTCATGTTGGTTCGTGCCCCTTGCTTGGAGGGGTGGACGGGGCGCTGTGCGCGCCCCGCCGGCCTCCTTGGAAGACCACCGCATCCACTCATCTCGAATCCCCCGATCCATATCCGGTGCTCCGTGTTGAGCACTCTTAAAATATACAAATACAGACCAGGCTTGTCAAGACTTTAAGCGGCTTATTTTTCGGAGGGGTCTCCGACGAGCCGAGGATCGTCCTCGGCCATGAGGTGCGCCTGCCTTCCGTTGACCCAGACGATGCCGCCCTGGATGCCCCAGTTCGGCCTCACGTGGCGGGCGCTCAGGTTGCACACCTCGACCAGCTTGCACGGTGCGCAGAGCGCCTCCGCCTCTTCTGCGGTGGGTAGCGGGTAGCCGTAGTCGACGAACTCGTCCGGCCGATCGATGCACTCCGGCTGCGGGACGTTCAGGTAGCGATCCGGCTCGAGCGCGGCGAGGGCGGCGTTCTTGAGCGCACCCTCGAAGCTGGGGAGGTTCTCCCTTCGACGCTTGCTCATCTGACCCCCTCGACCTCGGCGAGGATCCGCTCGCCCTCTTCGCGGGTGAAGTCGTCGCCGAGCATCTCGGTAGCGATTCTGCGGATCTCCGCCAGCGCCGTCTGCGCAGCCTCCTGGAGCAGCGCCGCGCCCCACTCCTGCACCGTGGGCTCCGTGCCTCGCAGCTGCCTGTAGCCGGCGCAGAATGCCTCCCACTCCTTCACCACTTCGAGCTTCTGTTCAATGGTCATGATTCTCCTATCCCTTGCGGTTCTTCGGTCGGAACTCTTCGTGCAACGGCGCGAGCCGCGCGGTCTTGCGGATCGACAGCTGGATCTTCACCCACTCGTCGTCGGGCAGATTGAGGTCCGCCAGGCGCTTGCGCACAGTGCCCACGTAGTAGCCGATGTCCTCGGCGATCCAGGATGCGGGCACCCCCTCGGCGGCGAGGGTGCGTAGCCGCTCGTCGGCCTCCGCGGTGAACACCTTTCGGTCCTCCGAGACGCCGGAGCGCTGACGCCACGAATGCACAAGGCTGGCGCTCACCCCGTACTCCGACGCGAGGTCCGCCGGCGGCACGGTCTTCAGCTTCTCGATGAACTCCGGCGACCTTCTGATCTCCGGGTCAAGCAGTGGTGCGGACATCGGACCCTCCTCTCTTCGTGTTGGTGAATGCGGCGATCTCGAGCCAGCGATCCAGCCGCCGGCGCGCGCGCAGTGCCGCCCGGTCGGCGTGACTGCTGAGCGCGGTCCCGCCGAGCAGCCACGAGGCGCGCTGGGCGTGCCGGTGGTCCGCCTCGGCGCGCTGCAGGCGCAGTGCGATCCAGCGCCTCATGCGGTGGCGCCAATCTCGTCTTCTGCCGCGCACTTCCCGCGGCAGAAGAGGCCATGCTCACAGCCCCACAGCCGAGCGTTCTGCTCGGCCTGCAGTTCTGCGCGCTTAGCCTTGAGCTGCGGGTCATCGAAATAGTCAGCGTCGGGCGGGGCGGGGTCTCCATCCAGCACCTCGCCTGACCATTTCTCGTAGAGTGTCCCGCCCTCGTCGTAGTCGTTGTACCCCCAGGAGGTGCCGCAGGAGGGGCACAGCCAGCCGTCACCATCCGACTCGCATTCCTGGTAGCAGGTGCCACATTCCGGCGCGCGGAACACCAGAGTCGGCGCTTCGGTCAGCTTCACGTAATCGCTCATGGCTGCCCCTCGATCTCGACATCTGCCGTAGTGATGCGGGTCAGGCAGCAGAGCGCACAGCGGTCGAGCGGGTGCTTGGACATGGGCTGCCACTCGTGCTCGTGCTCGACCGCCACGACTTCGCGACCCTGCAGGAAGTTGACCAGAAGGCCCCAGCACGGATCACAGAGCGGGTCTTCCTCGTCGCAGCGCATCGCACTCCGGTCGTCGTGCCGGATGGTCATGCTCGCGACACGAACCGACCTCCGCGTCGTGGTCTCGACCTTCTGCTGAACGATGCCCCAGAACGAGTAGCCGAGGATGTTGTCGATCGTCTCAGCAGTCTCCCCGCACCGGCGACACTTCGCCTTCACGCTCACGATTGCCCCTCAATCTCGACATCTGCCGCCGGGCGGTCGTGCTCACGCATGTACGCGACCACGGCGGACGCGGTGCGCAACGCGTCGAGACGGTCGTCGTCCGATGCTTGCTCGGACCACACGTCCCAGTCGAGCCAAGGCGTGCCGGTCAAGTCCCGCGTGAGCAGGATGATCGCGACCTCCTTCACCGTCGAGTCGGCTTCGAGGGTTTCCTGCTCCTCGATGAGTTCCTGTTCCCAGTCGCGCGTGTCCATCAGTTCTGTCTCCGAATCTCGTGGTTTGTGGTCTGGTCCCGACCCTCGGCCAGGATGATGTACGCCTCGTAGCGGCGCAGGTCGGACAGCGTGGGGTCGGAGTCGTACGCCTCGAGGCGCTTCGTCCAGCCGGCCAGGAATCCGAACGCCCGGTCGATTTCCGACTGCTTGAGGCCCGCTCTCCGGCGCCGCTGGACGAGGGCCGTCTTGCCCTCGCGGTCTCGCCGAGCCAGGAGCTTCGCTATCTCACGCATCTCGTTCATCGGTCTACCTGTCCTTCCTGCTCTCCTTCGGCCATCAACAGACCCTTCGGCGGCGCCCACCCCTGAGCAATGAGCCAGTCCATGACGCCCTCCGGATGCCACGGCGCGGCACTCCCGAACTTCATGCGGGTGGCAAACGCATCCAGCTGATTCCGGTGGTCTCGCAGAACATCGCGCTCCGCCTTCAGGATTCGTGCGAGAGCAGGGTCCCGTGTCTGGATCACCGTGATCGCCGTATCGAGCCGCGTTACGTCATAGCTCGACAGGCGACGCACAACCTCGGGTTCCCGATCGCTCATCGCTTCTCCCCTTCCTGTCCGACGATGCCAGCACGCGGCGCGTGGCATCGGTTGGCGCCCGTGAAGTCCGTGCGCAAGCGATCGCCGCCGCACTTCTCGCACGGCTCGTTGTCACGGTCCCGCTGCTCGGCGCGGTAGTACGCCGCGGCGATCAGGTCTCCGAGGAGCGAGCCGCCCGACCCCTCGGCCCAGCCGGTCATCGCACACCCCCAGCAGCACGCAGAGCGGCTCGCAGGGGCGCGAGCACGCCATCCTCGTCGTTCGAGAACGGTGCTAGAGAGAACGCCTCCGCTGCTGCTTGCAGTTGTGCGTCGGACGGTTCGCCCTGCGTCTCCGACACTCGCTCTCGGAACAGGATGCCTGCGTTCTGCATCCCGTGGATGCAGTCATCGGCGGTGACCTCGGAGCCTGTGACCTCGACCAGCGCGTCGAACACCATTCGCAGAGTGTCTTCGTCGTAGCACTCCTGAACCGCCCGCTCGTCGTCGGACGGTTCGTCCTGCGGCTCCGTTGCTTCGGAGCGACGGTGGCTCGCCAGGATCGGATCGACGACATCGGCATTCACCCTCCGGGCATCCCCCGGACGCCACCCGTAGTTCCATCCGCGAAACTCACAGCCGCCCTCGGTTACCCGGGGGTCATGCAGTTCGTCGAGGAGGCTCGCCAGCGCTTCCCGCTCGTCGTCGGTCGGGGCGTGCGCCTTCTCGAACACGGCGAGAGCGGCGCGGGCCTGCTTGCGTCGTCGTTCACGCGCCGCCTCGCTCAACGCGCCCCACCCGATGCCCGGATACTTGGCGTCGATGATCGCCATCGCGGCTTCCTCGATCAGTTCTTCTCGGGTGGTCATGAGATCGCCTCCCGCTCGGCCGCGAGGGTCGCGCGCACGTCGGCGAAGGACTGCTTGCGGAGGAACTGCCCGTTCACCCACACGGGCTGCAGGAGCGAGTTGGCCTCCTCGTCGACGGTGGCGCGCTGGGTCAGAGTGAGTTCGCCGTCGGCTTCACGGAGGACCGCCAGTCGGCCGGTCGCCGAGCGCTTGAGCCCGGAGTCTGTGACCGGGTTCTTCTGGATGTCGTGACCCTGGCCGGAGATCTCCACCCACGTCGCCTTCATGGCGCTGCCGAACGTGTCGCGGGTGACGTACTGGTAGCTGTAGCTGCCGACGCCGAAGACGACGTTGCTCGAGGCGAAGCCCTTCGCGGCCAGACGGCGGGCGATGTCCGTCGCGCGCTCCACGGTGATGCTGTCGCCGTAGATTGCGCCGATGTGCGGGTCCAGCTCCTTGTAGCCCATCGTGTTGACGGTGCCGCCGAACTCGTCCCACAGCAGCTCGATGAGGCCCTTCTCCTCCGGCGTGCGATCCTCGGGGTTGAGGTAGAAGCCGGAAGGGCTGCCACAGAGGATGTCCGCCGGGTCCCCGGAATCCGGTCGAATGACGACCTTGCCATCGCGGGCCATGATGCGCTCCTTGAGCTCCGGCAGGATTTCGGTGACGACGTGCCACAGGTCCCAGGTGTCGGAGACGATCGAGACGATGCCGCTCGGGTAGACGTCGAGCAGGTGCGAGTAGGTGCCGAACTCGTCGTCCTGGCCTCCGGCGCACATGACGGAGTGCTCCGTGGCGGGGACCGAGCCGAGGACCATGCCGTTGTCGCCGGGGTAGTAGCGACGCACCCAGTCGAGGGTGGCGAGCGTATCGCTGCCCAGGAAGCTGAGCAGGTGCCCGGCGCCGGACGCTGCAGCCGCCTCGGTGCCGACCTGGCCGCGGTAGCTGAAGTCGTGGAGCTGGAAGTCCACGGACGCGGGGGCCGCGCCGGTGTTGCTCGCTGCACGATCCAGCAGGATCCGGTACTGGTGCGCGATTGTGGCGACGGTCGACGGGTGCCAGACAGACGCGCTGACGACCGTCTCGATGAAGTTGGTGAGCCAGAAGAACTCGGGCAGCGTGTTCTCGACCGTGAACGACGGCACCTTGAGCGGCACGATCGTGCCCTCCGGGACAGCGGCGAAGCGCAGCGGCAGGTAGCCGAGGCGGTGGAGCGCGCGGATGTGGTCACTGCCCACGGCATTTGGCCCGAGGATCGAGTTGATGGCCTCCTCGTACTCGGCTGCCACCTGGTCCTCGTCGGCGGCGAAGAACGGCTCGAACGCCTCGATGCAGTAGCGCTGCAGGAACGCCTGCAGGCCGAAGTGGACGACGCCTTCAATGCCGGGGATGCGGCTGCCGCGGTTGGTGAAGTTGCTGTAGACGCGGGTCGTGCCGGCGGGGTACTGGCGGCGGTGGTCGACCTTGTAGGCGTCGGACTCGAGGAGGGGGGCGATGGGGCTTGCAGTGGTCATGCGATTGCTCCGTTCAGGGTGCGAGAGAGTGGGATGAGATTGGTGCGTGTGCCAAGCGTAGATTCGGCGGTGAATGAGTCGGTGGTCCAGATCTCGCTGAACCACGTCGGGAGGATGTCTGCAGCCGCTCCAGAGAAGACGCCGTGACTGACATAGAGGCCGAGGCGACGCCCGGGCTTGTCGATGACCTTGGCGAGTCCGGCGAAGGTGCCGCCGCCGTCGCAGATGTCGTCGACCACCAGGAAGCGACCTTCGTCGGGCAACGGATCGCAGGTGAAGCCGGAGAGCTTTCCCGTGTCCTGGTCGCGCACCTTCTCGGCGCGGTACAGCGGCAGGTGCGTTGCGATCGCGACGTTCTGCGCTCGCTCCACGGCGCCCTTGTCGGGGGCGATGATTCCGTCGTAGTGCTGGGGCCGGTCATCGCGCCGCTTGCCCACGACGTGCTCGCGCACGAGTCGCGTCGAATCGATCACGGTGACGCCCTCGATCATCGCGGGCATGGCCGGGCTGTGCGGGTCGAAGCAGATCACCTGGTCGACGTGGAGCGCGTTGATGAACTGCGCGTACACCTCGGCGCCGAGCGGGATGAAGTCCGCGTGATCTGCGCGCGCGCCGGGAAGGTACGGCATCTGCAGGATGGCACGGGCGCCGCGCCGCTCGGCCGCGTCCGCCCACATGGCGAGCAGCATGAGGTCGTTGCCGTCGGCGCCGTAGACGCGAGCGATTTCGGTGAGCGGTCCCTTGCGGTCGTTCTCGTTGATGACCTTGATGTGGGCCTCGCCTGCGGGGAACTGCATCGCCTCGAACGTCGGGGTCGTGAAGTAGCCGGGGCCGATGCGCGTGCTGAGTGTGACGGTCATGGCTTGCGCACCTCCGCGAGCAGTCGGGTGAGGTCGAGCGTGCGCCGGCGGAAAGCGCCGGACAGCTTCGTGCCACCGTGGTACGGCCACTGCGGGCCCACGCGGTACGCGCGCTTGTCGCCGTCCCAGACCTGCTGCCCGTTTCCCTCGTCGATGAGTTCGGACGCCATGTCGCGCACCTCGTTGCAGTGTGCGATGAGCTGCTCGAGTTCATGCCTATTCCATGCCATGCTTACCCCTTTCGGTTGGAGTCTATGTGTTGCGCGCTTAAATTGGAAGAGATTAAGCGGCTTGATTCAGATTGTGGGCGCCGACTGATGCCTGGATCTCGCGGCCTTTGGCGAGCAGCGACTCGAGCACGTCGACGTCGAGCGAGTCACTCATCAGGATGTGCGCATGCACGAACTCGCCGTACACGAGGGTGCGGCCGGGCCGGAAGACGCGGCCGAGCGCCTGGGTCTTCCGGCCCGGGTCACCGTCCGGCACGCTCAGCCAGACGACCTTCGAGCAGACGCGCTGGAACCCGTCCAGCCCGGTGCCCATCGACTGCACGGTTCCGACGACGTACTGGACGCGGCCCTCGATGAAGTCGGCCTTGATCTGTTGACGATCGGCGCGCTTCGTGTCGCCCGTGTAGGCGACGGCCGTATAGCCGGCGTCGCGCATGCGCTGGGCGGCGAGCTTCGCGAAGAGCTTCGAGTCCGTGAAGATCACGACCGGCTGAGCGCCCCACTGATCCAGGATGCCGCGCAGTGCGCGCAGCTTCGCGGAGGCAGCATTTCGGGCGAACGTCACGCCACCCTCTTCGTCGAGCGAAAGCTCGGCCAGGGCGACCTGCTTGAGGCGCGAGTGGAGCACCGCGGGGATGTCGACGACGAGCGGCTCCCGCTCACCTTCCCAGTTGCTCGCCCATGTCATCAGCTCCTCTTTCAGCTCCTCGTACTGAGCGCGCTGCTCAGGCGTGGAGTCGACAAGGATGCGGACAGGCTCAGGCGCCTGCTCCTCAGCCTCGTTGCGGATGTAGCACGGCAGCGTCTTGACGAACTCGCCGGGCTCGCGCTCCCCCGCGACCTCCATGATCTGACGCCCGCCGACGTAGATGTCGGATCCATCAGCCTTTTTGGACGGGCGCATCTGCACCCACTGCTCGTGCCAGTTCCAGTACGCCGGGATCAGCTCCGGCCAGAGCCAATTCGTGAGCGACCAGGCGTTGTCGAACGAGTTGCCCGACCACGTGGCCGACAGCGCGATCTTGAACGCCTGCTGCCTGTCCCGGCCGCGCAGCGTGAGGAGCGTGCGCCGCTGCACCGACTTGTAGTTGCAGACCTGGTGAGCCTCGTCGAAGATGACGGCATCCAGCCCGCCGAGCTTGCGCTTGCTCATCTTCGCGAACGTCTGCAGGTGCACACGCTCACGCTCGAACTTCCCGGTCGGCAGCCCGGTGGCCTTGTCGATCTTCTCGATCGGCTGGCCGTCCTCGCCCAGCTTGTCCTGGTGCTTGAAGTCCTGCGCGTTGAGCCACTGCATGCCGGCGAAGTAGAGCCCGTCGGCGCCGTCGAGGAAGTCGGCGTAGTGCGCGCGGCCCACCTTGGTGGAGTCGAGGCGGCGCAGCCGCGGGGCGGTGCCGTTGGACTGGCGCTGGATTGTCTCGTCCCACTGCTCGAAGGTGTCGGGAATGCCGATGAGGAGAACCCGCTTCCACCCGGCGCGCAGGATGATCTCGGCCGAGACGAGGGTCTTGCCTCGTCCGACCTCATCACCGATCAGCGCGGCGCGCGTGGGCTCCGCCAGGACGCGCTGGATGGCGGCTTCCTGGTAGTCGTGCGGGGTGTATGCAGTCATGCGTGCGGGCTCTCCTTTTCGGGTCTCAGGCGGCGTTCTGCTCGAGGAAGGCGATCGCCTCTGCCTTGAGCGGGGTGTTCATGACGACCTGCACGACGGGCTTCTGCCAGGTGTCATCCTCGTTCGCGTCGACGGGGCTGAGCGCGCCGCCTGCGTGGTCGAACCAGTGCGACTCGGCGATGTCCGGCACGCCGGCGACGAGCATGGTCGCATACGGCTCGAAGTCCTCGGGCTCAAGGGAAACGCGCAGGCGGCCACCCGTGACCTCGAATCGGCTCCGCTCGGACGGAATGACGGGCTCCGCCTCAACGGCGGGTGCGGCCACCACGAACCGCTTGCCGCGCTCGATCGCCTCGTCGACGGTGGCGGGGTTGCGTGTCGTGGCCAGGCGCAGCTGGCGCTTCGATGCGGGGCGTCCGGCGTCGTCCGTGGACACGGCGTAGTGCGCTGCGGCGCGCTCCCATGCGGCCTGGTAGTCCGCGAGGTAGTCCTGCTCCGCCTTGCGGGCGACAGCCTTGGCCTGGACGCGCGCGCCCAGCAGGTTCGCGTAGGCGGTGGCGGCCTCATCGAGCAGGGCTTCCTGCTCATCGGTCAGCTTGGTCATGCGGCGTTCTCCTTGGTGTTGTGCGACCGCCACTGCAGGCGGTCACGGTGTCGAATAAGCGGGCTATTTGAGTAGTGGTCGTCGTACTCGATCGGGATGAGGCGCATCATCGCGGAGCCGGGTTTCAGCTGCTCGACGTTGCACATTCCGATGCCGGGTTCCCAGACGGTGCCGAGGGTGCGGGAGGTGTGGGTGGTCAACAGCCGCACGCTCCGTTCGCCGCCTTCTCCATGAAGCACTCCAGGCATACCTCGCGCGGCTTGTCCTCGGGACAGGTGGCGTGCATCCACTTCTCGGTGAACGGATCCTTGTCGATCAGGTCGCCGTAGCGGATCGCTCCGTCGCATGCCACGCAGACGTTCTGATATTGGGCGTGGATACTCACGTTCGCTTCCCGATCCCCTCGCCTGCGAGCCACGAGGCCAGCCAGTCGATCTGCGCATCGGTCAGGTCTCCGGGCTTGATGCTCGGCCCCTCCCAGTCCTCCTCGGCGGAGATGCCCAGGTGGATCGAGTTGTAGATCGCCTCGTAGCTGTCGTTGTACTCGCTCACGGCTTATCCATCTCGACGAGGTGGAAGAAGTGCCTCTCGGCCAGCGCCTTGAGAAGCACCAGTTCCTCCTCCGGCGAGAAGCGATCGGCGCAGCACTCCGACTCGATCCACAGACTGGCGCTGAGACCGTCACTGCCGTCTGAGATCCCCCATTTGTAGTACGGCACCTCGGGGTCCAGGGGGCGGCGGGAATCGCTCATGCGGCGATCCGATCGGGACCGTTGGCCAGCGCGCCGCAGACCATGCAGGAGCCCTCCGGGTCCTCGCTGTAGTCGAGCAGTACTTCGCTCACGCACGCGCCGCACCAGCTGAGCCCGAAGCCGGGAACCTCGGAGAATCGGGATCGCCCGCCAGCCTCGAACCTGTCGATCTCGGCCAGTTTCTCCGAGTAGCGCAGGCTGTCCCACTGAGCGATGAGGCTCATCATGTTCTCGGCGTCGCGCAGCGAGGCGGCGGCGTACTGGCCGCTGACGACCTGATCGGAAAGGGATGGGATTCTCATGCGGACTCCTTCATTCGGTAGAACTCGCGGCCGATGATCTTGTTGAGGTGGTCGGCCTCGGCCTTCGTAGTGACTGACCTGCTCGTGATCCACGCTTCCTTGTGCGGGGCGTAGAACTCGTACTCGATGGTGCTCATGAGTAGTCCTCTCGGTTCTGGTTGTAGCCGGGGCGAGGCTCGAAGTTGGCACGGTAGCCGCCCCAACAGTCGGCCTCGGTGGCGAAGCGGAAGTCGCCCTCATCGATCGAGTGGACAACCCACGCCTCCGGGTCGTTGCCCCGCAGCCAGTCGTTCACTGGCGCGAGGAACGCGGCGCCGTCCGGCACGCTCACGCACATCTGGTCGTACATCTGATCGCCCTCGTAGCGCGTGATGATGAAGATCAGACCCGGCGCTCCGGCGGAGCTGCGCTCGATCACGACCTCCTCCCACATGCCGACCTTGTGCAGCTCCCCGTCCTCGAGGATCTCGCCGGGGTTGTCGTCCGCGCGGGTGAGTGTGCGATTTGCCATCAGGGTTCTCCTACCTGTAGTTCTCGGGGAAGCGAAGGATGTCATCGAGTTCGTTCCACATCATGCGGAGGCTGGACTCCCACTCGGTCTGGTCGACGGCGTTCACGACAACTCCTCCGCCCACTCTTCGGCGGCGGCTTCGAGTGCCTGGGCGACGTGCTCGCGGCCGGGGATCGGATCGAACCAGCCGAAGTCGTAGAGCTTCTTGGCGGCCCTGTCGTCCGCGTAGCGGATCAGCGGGACGCCGGAGGCGTCATTCCACTGGCTGGCCAGCTTGCGGCCGTACGGCGTGCTGTACAGCTCGTCCAGCCCGTCCTCCGTGACCGACTCGTCGTCCAGCTGTGCGAACGTGGCGAGCAGGTACTTCCGGTCCCTCTCGCCCAGCGGCAGTTTGTCCAGGGCGAGCAGGACGCGCGCCTCCTGGCTGAGCGTGTCGATTGTGGTGGTGGTCATGCTGTCCTCCTCGGGATCAGGTTGAAGAATCGGTCGAAGGCTTCCTCGTGGTCGGCCTTCTCGCTCGGCCCGGCGTAGACCTTGGGAGCCTCCATCCAGAGGCGGCGCAGCTCGTGGAAGATCGCCTCCCCGCCCGCCCTGCCGGCGTCCAGCGTGGGGTGCCTCTCGACGGTTGCGGCGCTCATGTGGCCACCCTCTCGATCTCGCGACGCTTCGCCGTCATGGCGTTCTCGAGCAGCGCCTCGGCGAACGTGATCCACTGATCCGGCGTGCCGTCGATCACGCATCCTCCGATGCAGAGCGCGTGCTTGTCGTTCGTGCTGCCGTAGGCGTCCTCGATCTTGCCCGGCTTGACCAGTTCAGCCTGTTCCGTGCCGTCGTCGTACAGCGCGGCCCATTCGATCTTCATGCTCATGCTCGTGCAGCCTCCTCCGGTGTGATGAATGCGTGTTCCAGCCCGTATGCGATCAGGCTGTCGATGCGGCGCAGCGCGCCACGGAATGCGGGGTGATGCTCGGCGCGGATCGGGTCGATCCTCGCGGTCTGAGCGATCAGCGGGTAGAGCTTGTCGGCCCATTCCTGGCGGCTCATCGAATCTCTCCCGCCTTGGCGGTGCCGATAATCTTGCGGGCGGTGAGGCCGACCACCGCACCGTCGTGGAGGACGGCATTCACGACGGTCGGCGTCTCGTGGCCTTCGCTCAGCAGTTCTTCGATGCGGCGCGTGGCCTCGCTCATCGTGTACGCCTCCTCGAACGGGCCGGTGAAGATGATGTGGCGCACCGTCGGCTCGCGGTCAGCGCGGTCGACCTCGATTGCGTCGTGGACGATCTGCCACGCGTCCTCGCGGGTCAGATCATGCCCGAGCGGATAGCCGGTGAGCGCGTCGGTCGCGATTGCTCCGGGAGTCTTCATTTCAACCTCTTTCGCGGTGGATTGTGGTGGGATTAGTGGGCTATTCGGCGGTGTTCAGGCGGGTGAGGCGGGTGAGGACGCGCTGCGCGTGGTCGACCTCGGGGTGCTCAGTGTTGCGCTGTTCGAGGAATCCCTCGCAGAACGCATCCAGATATCCGTCCTCGTGCGCTCTGCGGGCGCACGCGAGCAGCCGGTTCGTCGGGTTGCTCTGCGGGCGGTCGAACTCGGGGCGGGGACGGTGGCGATACGTCTCGCGGTTGTGCGGCGCGCCACGGCGGAACATGTCGGTGTCGGCGCGCATCTGGTTGCGCTCTGAGTGGCCTTCCCACACGTTCGGGTACGGGTCGTCATTGAACGGCAGGCGGCTGCTGAACTGCATCAGATTTCCTCTCGCTCAATGTGCTGGCCGTGGACGTAGACGCTCGGCTCACCCTCGTCGTCGGTGGACTCTTCGTAGTCCAGCTCCAGCCAGCGGAGCATCATCTCCTGGCTCGGCCGGTCGGCGGGCTCCCAGGACTCGTGCGCGGACTGGATGCCGGCGCGGAGCATGGCGATGCCGAATTCCACCAGCTCGCCGTGGCCGTACCCTGTGCCGCTGTACGGCGGCGGGAAGGCGGCGATCACGCGCTCTGCGATCGCTTCCTCGCTCTCCCCCACGCTCGGCGGGGTGATGAGGGCGCGGAGGGCGTCCAGCTGGGCCTGACCGTGCCTCAGAAGGTGCTGCAACAGGTTGTCTGCCGAGTCGCGTGCATCGATCTTGTCCTGCACGTTGTCGGCCTCGCGGCTCTCCTCGATTTCCTCGACTGTCGCGCGCGCCTCATCGAGCTGCACGGACAGCCACATGATCGCCCTCTGTGCCGCCTCCACGCGCTCGCTGGCGCTTGTCTGAGGGATGTTCTCGCTCATCGGATCTCCACCACCTTCCCGTGCTCGTATGCCGTCACCGTGTCGCTGCTGTCCTCGTGGGTGTAGCGGACGATTCGCCCACTGTCCTCGTGGTGGATCACAACGTCGAACCAGCCCGGCACCTGCTCGGCAGGGAAGTACCAGAGCGCTTCGCCGTCCTGGAAGTCTGCGCCGACTGTTTCGAGCAGTGCCGTGGGGATGTTCTCGGTCATGATTCCTCCGTGTCGATGCGCCACTCTCCGACCTTGCGGCCGTGGCTGTCGTGGATCTTGCCGTCGATGTACAGCGGCAACGTGAGGCCGTCGTACTTGTTCGCGATCTCCGCGCCGGTCAGGGCCAGCGCCCGCTGCACGTCGTCGCCGCTCCGCATGTTCTCGGAGCCGAGTTCGATGGAGAGTTTGAAGGTGCTCACGCCTCGCTCCAATCGGTCAGTTCCTCGGCGAATGCCACGTCGTCGCGCCCGTCGGGGAACTCGATTTCGTACATCGCGCCGACTTCTTCGGCGTCGTACTCTTCGGGATTGAGCGGGCGGGCGATCACCCGCTGGCCTGAGCGCCGGTGAAGCTCCCGCTCCGTGGTGCTCGGGTCGTTGACATAGCGGCGGAAGGTTGCAGTCTTGGTGCTCATGCGTGGATCTCCTTCACGTTGAATTCGGCGAACAGTTTCGCCCTCTGCTTCTCAGTCAGACGGCGCAGTGTGAGCGTCAGTCGCGGCAGCGGGTCCGGCTTGAACCGCGGATTGTGACGGGCGGCGAGCCACGCCTCCGCCTCGGGCGTCAGGTGCTTTGCGTAGCCGGTCGTCATGGTCGGATCCTTGCGGGCGTAGCTCATGCGAACACGTCACCCTCTCCGCCGTGGTAGCTGTCGATCAGCGCGCGCCACGCGGCGAATGCCACGGCATCCCGCTTGGTCTTGAACCAGCGCGGCATGCGCTCACCCACGGTCGCGCGCCACGAGCCGGACCACGAGTTCGGGCGTCCCGCCTTGTCGTTGGTCACGTCGGCGTCGACGGCAGCGGCTTTCAGGTCCGCAGCGGTCGGGAAACCTTCGGGCACGGCGTCCGCGGGGATCACGGCATCCATGCCGCACCGGATGCCTGCGAGCCCGCCCGATCCGATGCGGAAGGTGATCGTGAATCGGCCAGGAGACTCCTCCTCGAAGATGTACGAGTCGCCCCGGTCATCCCGAACCGTCGTGCCGATCTTGATTTCAATGCTCGTGGTGGTGGTCATGGTCAGACCGTCCTTTCGTAGTTCGTGATGAAGGGGTTGCCGTAGGGCGTCAGCTCCAGCGGCTCGATCCAGTCGCGCCAGTCGGTGCTGTTCGTGGCAGCGATCGCCTCGCGCCAGTCGGGCTCGGTGAGCGCGTCGGCTGTCTCGAGGATTTCGAGGTAGATCGCCGCGTCGCGCTCACTCTCGGAGCGAGCCAGGATCAGACCCGGCGAGGCGTCCGACAAGGGCTCGGGCCACTCGATCACGGCGGCGTAGATCTTGGCCGGGAGCGCGTGCTCGGGGACTCGGGGCAGGCCGGCGGTCTGGTGCGTGCTCGGGGTGCTTGTGGTACTCATGCTTCGTTCTCCCATCGTTCGGAGCGGTACAGGATTTCGCCGACGCGGCCCGACTCGAACACGAGTTCCGAATCGAGAACGTCTGTCACGTCCTGCGGGGCCATGCCGTCGAGGTTGAGTCGTGCGGCGATCAGGATCACGTCGCGGTAGTCGTCGGCGTCCCGCTTCGCGGTCTCGATCCACTCGGCGCGGCGCTCGGGCGTATCGAGCGCCCAATTGAAACCGCCGTTCGAATCTGGCTCATGGAAGGACAGGATGAGCACCGGTGTTGTTTTGGGGAGCCTCATCGTGCGTTCCCTCTCTCGATTTCGAACGGGTACAGGGCGGGCAGCTTCACGTTGTGCTGATCGGTGTAGACGATCACCGCGCCCTCTCCGCTGACCGGCTCGGCGTGGTCCACGCCTTCCACGACGGCGAACTCGAATGCTGCGGCGTCGTGCTCGTAACTCATCGCCTCTTCCAGCTTGGCTGTATAGGTTTTGAGCGCGGGCAGCAGGTCGATCACGTCGCCGGGGCGCAGGTCGCGGGCATAGGTGGTCATCATGCACTCTCCCTCTCGGCTAGGGCCGCGATCGCGGCGGCGGTCAACAGGCGGTGCAGCTCGTTTCCGTCCATCCGAATCTGCCGATCGTTCAGGCCGTGGCCGTTGTTGGTGCGGACGGTCTGCGCGATCTTCTCGGCCTGCTCCTGGCGTTCGCTCGCCGCCTCGGCCTCCAGTCGCTCCTGGAATCGCGCGCCGCGCTCTTGTTCGTAGTCGTAAGGGCAGACGTACAAACCGGATTCGGCCGACGCTTCGGGGTCTCGGATGAGGTTGTGCCGGTTGTAGCCGCCAGACTCGGGGCACTCGTGCACCCGGCCCGGCGTGCGGGCGTAGCGCGTCGCCATGTACGTCATGCGCGGGCCTCCATCCCGGCGAGGAATGCCGCGTGGACAGCACTCAGCACGTCGGGGAAGTCCAGCCCGTCATGCGCGTCGCCCACGGCTTTCTGCGCGTAGTCGGCGGCGCGTCGGTTCAGCCTCTCAGCCTCGAACATGATCCGCATTTCCTCCCAGACCTCGCTGCGCGCGTTCTCCGCGTCGTCGGTGCCGAACGTATCCGCGATCACGGCGCACATGCCGTGCATGTAGTCGGACTCTGCGCCGCCCCCAGCCCAATCGGGCAGGAACTCCGCGCCGCTGAACTTGTCGATAGCGGCGGCGATTGCCTCGGCGCGCGTCGCGGTGGTCTTGGCGGTCATGCGTTCTCTCCAATCGCGGTGAGCAGTGCGCGGGCGGCATCCGCGAGAGGGCGCGCCGGGTCGTCGAGTTCCGATCCGTCCGCGTTCTCCCACTTGCCCAGCGCCTCGCGCAGCTCGTGTGCGGTGTCGCTGACGTGCCGCACGTGGTTCTTGGCGATCGTCTGCGGAGTCATGTCGGCGCGGCGAGGCTCGGCCCACTCGGACAGCGGGAGCCGGTCAGCGGCGAGGGCTTCGGGCGTCGGGGTGAATCCGGCGCGGGTGCTCTGCTCGGCCCGGACGAATGCGCGGGCGGTGTCCTGGTACGTCATGCGTTCTCTCCGTTCAGCAGAGCCCAGCGGCGAAGCGCGGCGCGGGCGGCGGGTGCGGTGTTCTGGTAGGCGTCGGAGCCGGTACCGTTGGCGATGACTCGCCCTGTGATGTTGCGGACGATCGCGAGGGCTTCGGCGGTCGCTTGCCCATCGCCGGGGATGACGTGGCGGAGCGGATCACGCGGGCGCGTGCCGTCGCTGTTCGGCGTGATCTTGACGGATGCACGCGCGGCGCGACGGAAGCTGTCAGCGGTCGGGATGAGGGCGTGTGATGCGGTGTTCACGGTCACTCCCCCTCTCGCATCGGGCCGTAGTGGCTCGTCTGCTCTTCGGCGTAGCGCCAGAGCGCGGAGCCCTCGCGGATCTCGGTTGCCTTGTGAGTGAATCCCCACGAGGCGATGCTCTCGACCTCGATCACGTCGCCGTCACTGTCGAGCGTGACGTTCAGGCGGTGGCTCGGGCCTCCCCCGGCCAGAACGATCGACACGACACGGTGCACGCTGTGCCCGTAGCTGTCCATTTCCTCGCGCAAGCGGTCGGCCTTGTCGTCGTTGCCCTTGCGCTCAGCCTTGTCGATCTTGCGGAACAGTCCGCTCATCCAGGCTTCGGCGTCGGCGGTCATCTCGCGCACGCGCTCGGCGGTGCCGTCATCGGTGGCCATGGTCACGCCTCCCCACGTGCGGCGCGCACGGCTTCGGCCAGCAGGCCCGCGATCTGCTCGCCGCTGCGCTTCCAGTCGGGCCTGATCGCGTGAGCGTCCAGGACGCTCTGCGCGATCTGCTCCGGCGAGCGGCGATCGGATCCGCGCTCGATCCCCCAGCGGCCCACGCGGTTCCCGTTCGCGTCGAAGATCCCGGCGCCGAGGCCGGTCCATTCGTCCAGGTAGTCGACGCCGTAACGTCCTGCCAACTGCGCGGAGGACTCGCTCAGCGCGTCGGCAATGTCGTTGCCCGTCTGCATGGCGTCGTTGCCGAGCGTGATCGTCAAGCGGAATTCGTTGCTCATGGTTTCCAGTTTCCTAGTCTGTGAGATTTAAGCGGCTTGAATGGATGCGGTCTAGCGGGCGCGGCCGGATGCCGTGGTGCGTGCGGCTCCGGCCTTGTAGGCGCGGGCCTTGCGGTTTGCCAGCGTGCGGGCCTTGCCGGCGTCCGTGCGCTTCTGCGTGAGGTGCTTAGCCATGATCTGAGGTTCCTAGTCTCTTCGGGGCCGGGCTTCCTTGCCCTGCCTTGTGATTCAAGATTAACACTTCCGGTTCGTTTTAGGTGCTTATTTTGGTAACAGAAGTGTAACGGTGTGGAGCGGGTCTAACTGTGGATAAACCTGTGGATAACCAAATCGGTCTAGATGTGTCAAATTTACACATTCGGACCAAAGAGGCGGTTTGGTGGTCAGAATGTGATCCGCCGGTGCACTGAGTGGTGTTCCAAAGTCGTTGACTGTGGAGTAACAGAACGGTGTGCAAAGTAGGGCTTTGGGCGGAATGTGTAAAGTTGGGCTTTGAAATCGGGATCGCGTGCCCAGTGTTTTCTAGGGGGCAGGTTGCGGAGCTTGTAGAGTGTTAATACCTAAATGTTATATAGATATATAAGAGTATTAAAGATGTATAGGTAGAAAGAGAGTTGTACACGGCCCAGAGGGCCAACCCTTGATTTTCCGCGGTTTTACATATCTAGCTCACCCTGTGGATAACGCACTCAGGTTTCACTCAGGCTTCGGGGTCTGAGGGCGACGCTAGGGAGGTCGGATCACGTGCTGGAGAATCGTGACGATGCCGAAGCCGCCGACGAATGCGAGGGCGCAGCCGATGCCGGTCAACGCGAGTTGCACGAGGTACGGGAGCTTGTCCCATCGTCGCCGGTTCACGTGTCCGCCTCGCTGATGCTGTACGCGGCCATGAGCGCGCGCAATCGGTAGTCACGGGCCAGGCGGCGGAGCGACTTCGACTCGCGGCCTGTGAGGGCGTGCAGGGCTTTGCGGTCGCACTCCTCTGCGGCTTTGCGGCATTGCTCTTGGATTTGCACGTGCCGGGGCAGGGTTTCGGGGGTGAGTGCGGCGTGTGTCATGCGGGGATCCTTTCGAGGAATGAGGCGGTGAGCCAGACGGCGGCGGCGCAGCTCCCGACCATGGCGGCGATGTTCCCCCATCGGTAGCGAAGCCGGGTTCGGCGTTTCATGGCATGAGGCCGATCTCTACGACGGTGAGATTTTCGAGTTGGCAGAGCACGGGGTAGTTTGCGCCGATGAATTGCACGCCGATACGGGGCGTGCGCGCCATGGGGGCATCTGTCGTGATCCCGACTTTCTGCGTTGTCGTGTCGAGCACGGGCTGACCGGCGCGCGTGGGGCGGGTCATGCGTTCACCTGCGCAGCGCGGTAGATGACAGCCCATCCGGCGGGCTCGTGTGCGCAGCCGGATTCCTCGCAGTAGTCGGGCTCATCCGGGAACACGGGGTTGTCGTCGTCGTGTGCGCCGACTGCGACGATCGCGAATGTGTCTCCCCCGGCCTCTCGCACGGCCTTGCGGATTGCCTCGTCTGTCATGGTTTCGGATGCATGCATGACCGCGCCGTTGTAGCCGTACTGGCCCGTGTAGCCGGTGAGGAACCGCCATTCGGTATCTGTCTGCCCGTCTAGGATCACGTCGTAGTCGTCGTCGTGCTCCGCCGTGGGAATGTAGATTCCGCCGATGTGCTCACCGGTGAGGGCGCTGTACGTCGAATCGAACTCGAGAGTGCTCATGATGGTTTCCAATCTGAGAATGTGTGAGTGAACAGCAGCCCCGCCTAGCGCGCCCGGTGTGGGGGCCGTGAGTGCGCTAGGCGAGACAACAGCGCACTAGACCGTGTGCATTACCGTGTTGAACGGCAGCTCCCCCATGCCGAGAGAATGGGAGTAGTCCCAGGAGTGTCGGATATCGGCAGGCTCATCATCGTTCGTCACGACCAGGTGAGAGACCGTGAGGGAGTCCCAGCGACACCACGGGGTGCGCCCGTAGCCGTCGTCTAGTTCGTCATCCGTGGCGTGCTGCGCAGCGTCATCCCGGCCCGCGGCCATGAGGGCAGCGCGTTGCATGGCGATACGGCGGCGGCGGGTAATCGGCCCGGCAGGAGTGATGAGCACGGCGACGGCCTCACCGGTGACGGAATGCCGCATTCCTCGCAGCACATAGGCGATATCGTGCGCAGCGGGAGAATGGCGCTCAATGGTGAAAGTCATGATGAATTCCTAACGGGAATGAATGATCTTGCCGGTGTCGTTGTCAATGATTCGGGCGGGGTATCCGGCAGCGGCAATAATGCGCGTCCACCGGTAAGCGGTGAATTCATCCGCACAATCCAGCCAGTAATGCCAGCCGGTGCTATGCGTCCACCGCTCCACGGTGTACCGCATTAGAGGCCGCGGTTACGCTTCCATGCATCGGCATCCGGGTTCGGGCCGATGTAGACCGCAGACACGGCGTCGAGCTTCCCGTTACTGCGCAGGTAGATCGCCGTGGCCAGGGGGCGCAGCGGGCGCAGGTCGTCGCGCTGCCCATCGCTGTCAATGAGATAGACCGCGCCATCCGTGGCAGTCACGTGCCAGAGGTTGAATCCGGGGCAGTAGCCCTCAAGGATGAGCGGGCGGCGGTACGTGGCGTCAATCGTGGCAACCATGATGCAATCCAATCCGGTGAGATAAGCGGGCTAATCAGAGCGCAGCAGCGGACAGGGCGAGCGCGTTAGCGCGATCGGCAGAGAGGCCAGCAGCACGCGCAGCTGCGTAGGCACGCTCCCACACAGACGCAGCACGGCGAGAGGCACGCGTGCGCAGCGCAGAGGCGGCGAGCAGCGCAGCCACGGCGAACACGACAACAGCGGCGAGAACAACAAGAGCGAAGAAAGCAAACATTGCGGGTTCCTAGTCCTAGCCCGGTGGGAGCGTGCGCCCCGTTGGGATACCCCAAGTTTAGCGGAATACACACGATAGCGATACCAAATAGACCGCTTAAATGGTAACGGTTAGATAACGGAACGATACACACACCGATACCCATAGGAGACATGCACAGACAGCGCAGCAGCGCAGCGCCGCGCAGCAGTACACCGGGGCCAATAGCGCAGCAGCAGCGCAGCAGCACCCATTAGAACCGGCATGCAAAGGTGCCAGATTGTGCCAAGGGGCGGCGAGCAGCGAGGGGGCTGGGCTGCACTCGCATAATTTTCTACCCCCACCAGGAGGATTCCGTGGGCAGTAACCCCAGATTTTCTTCCAGCTCAGCCGGCGGCGCGGGGGTGCGTGGAGTCAGACACCATCACGCTGACGAAGACGCGCGATCTCCTGATCCCGCTCCAGCTCAGACACCCCAGCTCGAGCCGCCGGCGCGAGCCCGTAGTGCTTCTCCCAGACCTTGCGGTCCCAACCATCCTTCGGCATGAGGTCGGCCGCCCCGCCGTCGACGCCCGCCGCCTGCCGCATCCCCTCGAGGCGCCGCTCGTCGTTGGAGCCCTTCTTCGCGAACATGAACGGCAGCGCGATGAGGCCGAGCACCGCGCCGGCAAGGAAGAGGAAGCCTAGGATCTCCATGGATCGCACGGTAGCACCACTCCCCTACACTCGCGAGCACATGCCCCGATCGGGCATATCCCGCCGATATAGCCTCTAGCGTTTTAAGCCGCTTGATCCGACCTAGACTGAAACTGCTCCCGTCGCGGGTGAGCAACAGGCGAGTGGTCCGCCTGAGCCCCAGATCCGCCCCCTTTCCCGGATCTGGGGCCTTCCGTTTGCCGCTCCCCCGATTAGGTGCCCTAATCCACTCTTGACTTTAAGCCGCCTAAACGCATAGAGTGGGGTTATCGCCCACAAGGTTGATGACCACCACCTGCAGTGAGAACGCCGCCTGTTTTGGCCGCTTAAACTGCGCACGCGACAGAAAGGGATCGCATGAGCAACCCAACCACCCCGAGGACGCGCAGGCAGCTGCGCGAAGCCCTCGAGCAGAGCCAGCAGTCGCGCGACAGCTGGGAGAAGAGCTTCAACGAACTCGCCGAACAGTACGATGCGCTCCTCGACCAGGCCGAGGCTGACGGCTGGAACCCGGTCCACGCCGTCGGCGGTTCGTTCCAGGGCCAGGTCATTGGCCGCACCGCGCCCGACCGCGCCGCCGAGAAGCGGGCCATCGAGGACGCCACCCGCCGCGAGACCCTCGAGAAGGTCATCGACGCGCTGGAGCTGCGCGACTACGGCTACACCGCGGACGACTACTACCCCGCCATCGCCATCCTCCGCGACGGGAAGCAGATCAAGCACCACGAGCGCCTCTGGGAGGACATCAACACCGCCCTCGAGGTCCGCGAAGCCGACAAGCACGCCAAGACTCGGCGCGCGATCGCCGGGAACATCGCCAAGCTGGCGAAGCGGGACTCCGGCTTCTCGCTCCACTTCATCCCGGCCGCCAACTTCGACCCGGAGAACCCGAAGGCGAGCGACCTGCTGGGCGGCGTGACCATCCCCGCCGAGCAGGTCATGATCAACACCGCCGACGATCCCCGCATCCAGGCGTCCCAAGACCTCGCCGACGCCGCATCGAAGCTGGGCATCCCGAAGCCCGCGAAGAAGCCCGCCAAGAAGAAGGGCGACAAGAAGTGACCGCCCTCGAGTTCCAGCCCTGGCCGAAGATCGCCCGCCTGAACCGCGACATCACGATCACCGAGAAGATCGACGGCACCAACGCCGCCGTAGTGATCGTGCCGGTCGAAGCAAACCACCCCACCAAGGTCGTCGACGGCGAAACTCTGTACCTCCAGAAGGTGACCACGCCCGTCATCTCCATCGTGGTCGACAATGCGGACGGGCAGGAGTACTTCGTGCTCGCCCAGTCCCGCACGCGCTTCATCACCCCCGACCAGGACAACTACGGCTTCGCCCGGTGGGTGGAGCGCAATGCTCCAACGCTCGTCGAGGTCCTCGGCGCCGGCACGCACTTCGGCGAGTGGTGGGGCGCCGGCATCCAGCGCAAGTACGGCCTCACCGGCTCCGACAAGCGCTTCTCGCTGTTCAACACCGGGCGCTGGGCCACGCTGAAGTCCGAGGTCGACATGAAGCACACCCACCCGGTGAACTTCGAGGCCATCCCGGAGCTGCACCACGTTCCCGTGCTCTACCGCGGCAACTTCAACGAAGAGGCCATCATCGACGCCGAGGAATGGCTGCGCCGAGACGGCTCGTTCGCGGCCCCTGGCTTCATGCGCCCCGAGGGCATCGTCGTCTGGCATGACGCCGCTCGCCAGAGCTTCAAGGTCACTCTCGAGGGCGACGAAGCACCCAAGGGCCAGGAGGCCCACCGATTCGACGAGGAGATCGCAGCATGAGCGACGACAAGATCACCATCCGCCGACGCGACATCTCGATCTACGAGGAGCAGGCGGTCGACACGCACTACGAGACGCGCCCCGGCGGCTGGTACGCCACGTTCAGCGGGCGCACGTCCACCGGCGAGTACATCTCCTTCGGACGCCGCGCAGCGACGGTCAAGGCCGCCCTCTCGGATCTCGAGGCCGAGTTCGCCACCCTCGGGTGGGAGGTGACCGCGTGAGCGCTGACATCGCGGAGATCAATGTCAGCGTTCGGAACTTCGCACCGAGTGGCTCGACCGGGGAGCTCCGCACTCTCGCATTCGGCGCCACTGGCCCCATCCGCGTGCTCATTGAGGTCGACTTTGATGAGGACGCCATCAACCTCGGCCTCACGCTGAGCAACGCGGCTGAGAGCGATGGGATCCACGCCTTCGTTTCGGATCTGATCGAGCTTCTCGCTGTTGTCAACGACAGCCCCGACACCATTGCCGCGCTCGTCGCGGCGGAAGACAAGGAGACCACCGCATGACCATCAGGACCACTCGCCGCTTCCCCAAGGCTGGCCGCAAGCGCGGCCTGGCCCCCGCGATTGCCATCATGTCGACCGTCCCGCTCGGTATCGCCGGCGCGATCGGCGTCGGGATCGCCCGTGTCAACACTGTCGAGACGCACACGAGCTGCACGGTCTCCGAGAAGGAAGATCGCGCGCTCGCTTCGCTCGACAAGCGTGAGCCCCGCGTATACACCGACTGCGGCGTCTTCGTCGTTGCCGACGAGCCGTTCCGCTTCCACTTCGGCGCCGCGGACGTGTACAACGAGCTGCAGGCCGGCGAGACGGTCGACCTCACCACGGTGGGCTGGCGCTTCGGGCTTTTCTCCTGGTTCCCGAACGTCGTCGACGTGGAGGTGGCCTCGTGAATAAGTCTCGCATCTGGGCCGGCGTCACGGCCGCGCTCCTCGCTACCGCGCTCGTCGGCTGCGCTCAGCAGTACACGCCCAGCGGCACGGGGGTCAACTCGATCGACACGAACCTGCCCGACGGTCGCACCGTGGTGTGTGTCGTCGCGTCCGGCGGCGGCGTCGACTGTGACTGGGACGGCGCGCAATGATCACCCAGACCCTCTCCGAGCGCCTGGCCGTCAAGCGGCAGCCGGGCGCTCGGCCCACCGTTGATCGCCGCGACATCTCGCTCACCGAGAGCGTGGAGCTGTTCCCGACGCTCGGCCTCGAGGTCTCGGACAACACGCAATGGGAGGCGGTCCTGGACGGCCGCCTGTCCACCGGCGAAAGCGTCCAGCTCGAGCGCTCCGGCAGCACCTCCGCCGAAGCCCTGGCCGCCCTCGAGGCGGCGATCGAAGAGAACGGATGGGAGATCCGATGACGAAGCCCTGGATGGGCGTCACGCCCCCGCCGCGCGGCCATGGCTACTACCCCGACGAGGCGCCATTCGAGCCCAGCTACACGGGCACCGGCTTCTATGAGCCGGCGCTCGAGTTCCGAGAGCGGACTACCGAGTACGGCGTGGCGCTGCAGGAGTGGTTCAACGGGATCCTCAAGCGCGAGTACGAGATCCGCGAAGAGGCGCTCACGACCACCGTCGTCAAGGCGCTCCGCAGCAAGGGCTGGACCGTCGAGCCGCCCACGTCGGAGCCCGTCGACGAGCACATGCGGGCAACCGAGGACATGCTCGAGCGGCACGCCGAGAAGCAAGGCTGCAGCCGGGGTGATGCGTGGAACTACTTCAGAGGCCAGGGCTACGAAGTGGAGCACCTGGACTATTTCCGAGACAAGAACACGGAGGACTGAACATGAGCAACATCGACCTCAAGGTCAACACCAGGAAGATCGTGAACATCCTGGCCAAGCTCGAACTCGAGGACGGCACCCGCGTCGCCGCGAAGAGCATGGCCCGCGGGATCCGCCTGACGGTGAACAAGCCGGGGCAGTACCACGCGAGCGAACTGACGGTCCCCGAGTCGGCGTTCGACGCACTCGGCGAGGTATTCGCCGCCGTGCGGGCGGCGCGAGAGGAGAACACGAAATGACCGAGAAGCTCGCCAAGGTCGCGTTCGAGAGCAACGCCAACGGAGCCCGCCTCGAGGGCGAGTTCGTCGCCGACACCGGCATCGCCTGGATGGTGAAGCCTGCAGGCCGCCCCATCCAGGTGCTCCAGAAGTCCGAGTGGACCTCCGTCGCGCCGAGCACGTCGAAGCCGAACTTCGACGACATCTTCGACATGTTCAAGGGAGGACGCCGATGACCACTGCAGCACCGCCTCTCATGTTCATTCTCACTGCCAGCAAGCGCGCCGTGAAGCGCGCCGATCGCTCCTCCCAGTGGGAGTCGGACGAAGAGGGTTTCCTCAAGCGCTGGCCGGACAACAGGCGCCCCGACACCGGGATCCAGCGCTCCGCGGACGCCACGCAACTGATCGCCTCGGCGAAGCGTCTGAACGACGCGCAGATCAACGGGGATTTCCTCGACTGGCTCTACTCCGTCGACATCGACTTCCCCGTTCACACCGAAAAGTGCACACCCTCGTGCCCCACCTGGAAGGACCCAGCATGACCACTATCACCAACGACATCCGCGACGTCGAGGCCACGAGCGTCGGAGACGCGCTCGAGTACCTCCAGAGGGCGATCGGCGCCGCGAACGCCGAGAAGGGCTTCCACGCGGAGGGTGACGCATTCCGCGCATCCGCCGAGGCAACGGAAGAGGGGGTCGGAGCCTTCGCTGACGACGATCGCATCGCCGCAGCCGGCCCGGTGTCCCTCCGCAATTACTACGCCGCCCGACTCGCGCTGCTCACCACGGAGGTCGCCGAGGCGATCGAGGAGCTGCGGAATGGCCGCGCCGTCAACGAGACCTGGTACTCCGCGAAGGTCAACGGTGGCACCTACGCCTGGAACGCCGGCGAGCAGCCCGAGGTCCTGTCCGACGTGATCGGCAAGCCGGAGGGCGTCCCGTCCGAGGTTGCCGACGTGGTGATCCGTGCCTTCGACTTCGCCGACGAGGCTGGATTCGACCTGGCCGCGATCATCGCCGAGAAGCTCGCCTACAACGCGACGCGCGGTCACAAGCATGGCCGGGAGTTCTGAGATGCACTCGGTCACCTCGAAGGGGCAGGCGCTCGCTCTCCTCGGCCTCCAGCACGCCGCGGCAATCGAGCAGGCAGAGCGACTCCGGCACGTCTCGCCTGACGGTCACCGGGTGGCGCTTCAGGCCACTCGCTACATCAGCCGCGCGATCGACTTGCTCCGGGCGGACGAGTGGGCGGCTGATGACTATTCGGACGCGCAGGTCTTCTGATGGCGTGGTTCATCTTCGCGATCATCGGGGCGGCGCTGCTCACCCTGCTGCTCTCGCCGACGCACCGTAGGGGCACGCTGCGATCGATCTTCGCGCGTGACCTTCCCAAGACGCCTTCCGAGTGGGCACCGAAGTTCCGCACCTACCGCAACGGACGCCTCATCGGAAAGGACGCATGGGCATGAACGAGATTAACAGCACGGGCGAAGCACTGGGCACTGAAGACCGCCTCGCCGCCGCGCTCGACGTGGCCAGGGAGAAGCTCATCGCCGCCGGCATGAGCGTCGAGCAGGCGGCTGAGGCCGCCGAGACGCTGGCCAAGTTCGCCGAGAAGGACTACGACCGCGCGCTGCGCTCAGGTCCGATCACGTACACCAACCGCGCCGCCCGCCGGGCGAGCGCACGAGCCGAAAGGAGCCGCACGTGACCACTGAGCGCGAGATCGAGATCGCCACCCTCCGAGCCAACGCCGAATCCTGGACCACCCAGGCCGCATCGCTCGTTCAGCAGGCGGGCAAGCTCGAGCAAGCTGCAGCGAACGCCACGCTGCAGGCCGACGAACTCGAAGCACTACCCATCGAGCTGCCGATCGAGGAGCCGTGATCGCCATGATGCTGTCCGACAGGGAGGGCGACTCCACGATCACCGCCCAGTACGCCCGCGAGGGCTACGTGACGCTGCACTGGTTCCGCTTCGACGAGTTCGATGCGGACCAGGACCGAAAGGCGGATCTCGGCGAGTTCGAGACTGCGCAGATCATCCGCCTCGCCGAGTACCTCAAGGACCGCGAAGCCAAGCCCACCAAGCGTCGCCGGTTCTGGCGCCGGAAGGAGAACTCATGAGCACGTCCCGCATTCCCGCCACCGGCTTCGCCGACTACCTCGACGAGGACCAGCCCGCGCTGTACGTCAAGGGTGGAGCCGGCAATATCCCCGGCGTCACCGAGGTTCACCTCTCGTTCTACGACCCGGAGGACGGCAAGGAAACCCTCTTTGGCTGGTTCCCCAGGGCGGCCATCGAGGACGCCCTGAATCGCGCCGGCCACTCCCCCATCGACTCCCACTGAAAGGATCCAACATGACCAAGGAATTCGACTCCACCGTCATCGACGCGATCAGCGACCTGCTCGAGAACCTCGGACACGACCTCGAGAACGTCGCCACGATCGAGATCAAGTCGACCGGCCGGATCAACGTGATCGGCAAGGACCGCTCCCTGCGCTCCCACAAGATCGTCTGGCCCACCTCGTTCGACAAGCAGGTGGCCGAGGAGGCTGAGGCCGAATGAGCGCAATCGACATCGTGGGAGGCTTCCGCGTCGGCGACACCGTGTTCGTCGGCGAGCCCGCACCCCTGCACCGCAAGAACACCTGGAAGATCCTGAGCCTCTGGACGGCGGCCGACGACGTGGCCTACGCCACGCTCACTTCCGGGCTCACCGGGCGCATGTCCACAGTGCCGGTCTCCCGTCTCCGCAAGTTCCGTCTGGTCGAGGAGGCCGTCGCGTGACCAACAAGCTGAAGATCTACCGGACCACCAACTGCAGGACGTGCCACACGATCATCACACGCCTCGAGGATGCGGGCCTCCCGCACTCCGTCGTCAACGTCGAGGAGGACCCCGCAGCCGCTCAGCGGCTCAAGGACGCCGGCATGACCCAGGCACCCGTGTTCGGCTGGAAGGGCAAGCTGCGCACGATCGCGGAGTTCCCGACCATCGAGCGGGAGCTGCGCGCCGAGCACGAGGCCGCAGCATGAGCGTCGCGCGCGGCGAGCACATCGTGGTCATCGGCCCCGATGATCGCGGACGCTTTCCACTGAAGAAGTACATCCACCCCGCGCCCGTCGCCGGCTGGAGACTGTACCGCGAGAACGACGGCAAGACGATCATCCTCGAGGCGATCGAAGACGCGAAGGAGACGGAATGAGCAAGTTCGAGCCCGGCGAGAAGGTCTACGCCGGCAACACCCTCGCGGAGTTCGTCCGCATCGTCCCGGTCTCCGGGTTGGCGATCATCAAGGTCGGCGCCGACACGCGCGTCGTCGACCCCGTGGCGCTGAGGAAGGCGAACTGATGGCTCGCGGCTGGAACGGTCGCCCCACCGACCAGGGTGCGGGCTACGTGCACTACCACGACGACCGGCGCATCATCCACTTCGCCAGCACGGCGGACGAGATCGCCGGCGCGCTCCTCGCCCAGAAGATCCGCGCGAGCGGATTCGAGGTCACGGGAAGGATGCCGTCATGAGGATCCTCGTCGACCAGGATGCGGTCATCGCCCACTGGGGCAACGAGTTCGACCGCCGCCTCGACTCCTATGGGGTCGAGGCGGCGGGGATCCCGCGCACGAAGGATCAGGCGCAATGGGATCTGAAGGCGGGCCGCACGGAATCCGAGCAGCGGATCATCGACCAGATCATGACCGAGCCGGGCTTCTACACCCGTCTGGAGCCGATCGAAGGCGCAAAACAAGCGCTTAAATCCGCGCTCAAGGCGGGCCACGACGTGCGGATCGTCTCGTCGCCGTTCATCTCGAACCCGACGTGCGCGAGCGACAAGCTCGACTGGATCACCCGGCACTACGGCTCCCACTGGGCATCACGTCTCGTCCTCACGAACGACAAGACGATCGTGCACGGCGACGTCCTGATCGACGACAAGCCGAGCATCACCGGGTCGATGGAGCCGACCTGGCGGCAGGTCATCTTCGGCGACTACGCCTACAACCGCCACGTCGACGCCGTGCGGCTGACCGACTGGAGCAGGTTCGACACGCTCCTCAACTGGCTGGAGGGCCAACTGTGACCGTTTCACCGCCCGATGAGATCACCGTCATCGTCTACCCAGTTCGCGCCGGCATCCCGCTCGAGCGGAAGGCCGCGCGCGTGACGGTCCCTCGCGACGCCACCGACTACCCGGACTTCATCCGGGAGGTCACCGAAGGCGTCGAGCGCGCCATGCACAACATCCTGACGGGAGAAAAGCGATGACTGCAGCACTGATCGGCCTCGGAGGCTACCTCCGCAGTGGCAAGGATGAGGTGGCCGGCGTCCTCGAGGAGCAGTTCGGCTTCGCCCGCCTCGGCATGTCCGACGCGCTCCACGAGGCCATGCTCGCGATCGACCCGATCGTCGTGGTCGACGAGTTCGTGCAGTACCCCGAGGGCGCTCCTGGGTACGGCTGGAACACCCCCCGCGCGAAGATGTCGTACTCCGAACTCGTCGAGGCTGTGGGCTATGTCGAGGCCAAGAAGCGTCCCGAAGTGCGTCGCCTCCTGCAGGCACTCGGCACCGAGGTGGGCCGCGACATGATTGGCACGAACACATGGTCTGACATCATGGCCCGCAAGGTCGAGGCGCTCCTCAAGCAGGGACGCAGTGTCGTGGCCACCGGGATCAGGTTCCCCAATGAGGTGCAGATGCTTCGCTCGTTCGCCGGGGCGGCCGTATGGGTGGACCGCCCCGGATTCGAGCCCTCCGCCTCCAGCCACGCCAGTGAGACGTCTGTGGGGTCTGACGACTTCGACATGGTGATCCGCAACACGGGCACCCTCGAGCAACTGCACGAGGGTGCTGCGGCGCTGGGGCGGAGGTACAGCGTCTAGCTCACGACAGGCACCTGATCCTCCACGACGAAGGCGATCCCCAACGCCTTCTTGATGCCATGGAGGAACAGCGACCGGTCGAACGCATACGCGTGGCTGGCGACTTCGATCACTACGAAGTCGCCAGCCACCTCCACGTCTACCCCTCTCGCGCCGTCAAACTCCCTGATGTGGACACCCATGTCCTGACCCCTCTCCGTTGGTCGAATGTTTGTTCGATAGTAGCCCCCACCCTCCGACATTGCTTGTGCGTCCTCGTTTTAGCGGCTAATGTACATATTCGTACCATTAACCACTGGGAAAGGCTACGTTCGTGACCACAACGAAAGCAAAGAACAAGCCGGCGCCGCAGATCTCTGGGTACACGACTGAGGAGCAGGTCTATGCCACTCGCTACAAGCAAGGTGGTCGCACCGTGTTTGGCCTGGCTCTGACCCCCGATCAGATCGTCAACCTGATCCAGCGTCCCGACCCGGACGCACACAATCCGGGCAACCGGAAGATCCGCCCGAAGCACGCCGCCGACTTCGCAGAATACTACCTGGACAACGAGTCCTGGGTCGCGCCTGCGCTGATCCTCCGCGCTCCGAGCATCTTCAGCTTCGACGCCGACATCGACGTCGCCGAAGGGAGCGCGCAGTTCGGCATCCTCTCGTACCCGAAGCGCGCACAGAGCGAGATCCACATCCTCGACGGCCAGCACCGAATCCTCGGATTCCACCTGGCGCTGCAGGAGATCACGAACCGCCTCGAGAAGGCCCGCGACTTCCGTGCTCGAGCAATCCGCACCGAGCAGGGGGACATGAACTCCGCCGTGGTCCGAGAAGCCGAGAAGGCAATTCGGGACGCCGAAAAGCTGCGCGATCGCTTCTACTCCGAGCGCATCTCAGTCGAGATCCAAGTCACGGACAGCCTGACGGAGTATCGCCAGATGTTCTACGACATCGCGGAGAACGCGCTCGGGATCACCGCGGCAGTGAAGGCTCGCTTCGATAACCGCAAGGTCGCCAACCGAGCACTGGCGCCCGTCCTGGAGCACCCGCTCCTCGTCGGACGCGTGGACATCGATCAGGACCGCATCGGCCGGAACAGCCCGTTCCTGCTGAGCGCCAAGCACGTCACGGACATCATCCGCAGCGCGCAGGTCGGCGTCGACGGCCGCATCGGCAAGATCATGGAGAAGACGCTCAACGACATCGACGTGGCGAACACCGCGACGAAGTTCCTGGATCTCGCCGTCGAGGCGTTCCCGCCCTACCAGGCGCTTCTCGCCGGCCAGGTGATGCCCGAGCAGCTGCGCTCGACGGGCATGTTCGGCTCCCCCGCGGCGCTGCGCATGCTGGCCAGCGTCTTCCATGACCTGAAGGCCACGCATGGCTTCGACAATGACATGGTGCTGGAGTACTTCAAGACACTGGCGCCGCACCTGTCTGACCGAGCCCACGCCGACTCGATCTGGATCCAGCACATGCCGGAGGACGCCTTCACGGTCGACGCCTACGGGCCCGACGTCCGCCGCCAGAACATCGCCGGAGCTGTCAAGGCTCTCGATGACTGGGCGGTCCTTGGCCCGAAGGGGGCGCCGTTCGTGTGGGAGGCTCCGAAGCCTGCTCCGACTCCCCCGCCGACAGAGGCAGACCTGCTGCTCACATCCGACATCGCCAAGGATCCCGAGCTGGCAACACTGCTCGAGAAGCGCGACGAGCTGGAAGCCGAGATGGCGAAGGCCGGCAAGGTCAAAAAGTAGCCACTAACGGCAAGAAGAAGCGGCCCCAGGGACTAGGAATCCTGGGGCCGCTTCTGTGTGACGACCATAGCACCGGAAAGGGGGACGGTTGATGGCAGTCCCTACTTTACCACCAAATAGCCTGTTTTGCGCGCTTAAAATGGGATCATGCCCTCAGAGATCTCCCGCCTGGACGACCGAATGCTGGCGATGGCCGATTCGCACTCGGCGGAGGAGATCTCCCGCGAACTCGGCGGCGTCATCACCCCCACCCGTGTCGCAGCCCGGATCAAGGAGCTGCTCGAGTCTCGCGACTGGCTGACCGAGGCGCAGCAGGACACCCTCGTCGTCATGAAGATGCGCAAGGTCCTCACGAAGCTCGAGCGCAACGCCGAGGGGCACCTCACCGAAGACAACGCGAAGGTGCAGCTGTCCTTCCTCAAGGCCATCGGCGAGCGGCTCGACAAGCGGCGCGCCGCGACCGAGATCGACCTGAACACCTACCACGTCAACGTCGGCCGCGAGATGGCCCGCGTCTACGATCTCGCCCTCGCCTACATGAAGGGCGCACTGCGCAGCGCGATCGACCCGGAGGTCTGGGACGAGACCTCGCGCGACGCACTGCAGCACGCCCGCGTCGAACTCGCCAAGCGCGCCGTCGACAGCGAAGGGCATCAGGTGAAATCCCTTGATGCTTGACAACGCGGCCTTCGACGCCGCGATCCAGGAACTCTCACAGAAGAGCAGGAAGGCGCTCTACCAGCGCGACTTCGAGGCGTGGTTGAGCGACGTGCTCGCCGAGCGCATGTATCGGAAGATGGCCGAGATCAGCAACGACGTGCTCTTCGGCTCAAACCCGCGCACCCTCGTGAAGTCGGCCAACGGTACAGGCAAGACGCACAGCGCCGCGCGCTGGGCGCTGTGGTGGATCACCGCCTGGCCGAAGGAAGAGTCACTGGCGATCATCACGGCGCCGACGCTGAAGCAGGTTCACCTCGGCATCTTCGCCTACCTCAAGGAGGCGTACGCCTACACGAAGGAGCGGGCGCAGCGCGAAGGTGTCGCTATGCCGTTCCCCGGCTGGATCAGCGAGCAGGGCGAGTGGCGGTACAGCACTCCCGGTGGAAACCAGACTCTCGCCGTCGCCCGAGTCCCCGGCGCCAGCGATGCCGTGTCGACCTTCCAGGGCCTCCGTAAGACCGGTGGCCGCAACTTCATCGCGCTCGACGAGGCCGGCGGTGTGCCTGAGCCCATCTACGCCGCGATCGACGCCCTGATGACCTCGGGCGACTCGCGCATGGGCGGCATCGGGAACCCCGACAAGCGCGCGACCGAGTTCTACAACAAGTTCACCACCGAGTCCGAGCGACTGTCGAACAACCTCCACACGATCTCCGCCTACGACCTGCCGACCATGACGGGCGAGGTCGTCTACCCCGACGACCCTCGCAAGCAGGAGATGCTGCTCAAGGGCCTCACGAGCGCGAAGTGGATCGCCCACAAGGAGATCGTCTGGCAGACCGGCGGCGAGGAGTACTTCGACGAGCAGGTCGGCGAGATGCGCCGGCGCGGCGGGACGCCGAACGGCCGATTCAAGGCCAAGGTGCTCGGCGAGTTCCCCGGCGACGCCGACAATACCTTCTTCAGCGAAGACCACATCAAGAAGGCCCAGGAGACCGAGATCGGGTATGCCCCCGAGACGTCCGTCGTCCTCGGCGCCGACATCGCGACCACGGGTAACGACGAGTCGGTCGTCTACGTCAACCGGGGCGGCCACCTCCGCCTCTTCGCCGACACGATCCTGTACCAGGACGGCGCCGAGATGCGCGAGACGACAGGCGTCTGGTCGAAGGAGGACACGCTGACCAACGCGCGGCGGATCCACGCGATCGCCAAGCACGTCGGTGCCACCGAGGTCCGCATCGACGGTAACGCGGTCGGCTCCGGTGTCGCCACCGACCTCATGCGCTCCGCCGAGTTCGCCGATCGCACCTACGAGGTCATCCGAGTGATCGGCTCGAAATCGTCGAGCGACATCGCCCGCTGGCGCATCTGGCGTGACGAGATCCACGACCACTTCTCCGACCTCATGCGCGACGGGCTGCTCGACATCGACCCCGACGACACGTACCTCCGCGACGAACTGATGCTCATCACCTACAAGCTGGTGAGCAGAGCCATCAAGATCGACGCGAAGGCTGACATGAAGACGATCATGGGCGGCTCCCCCGACCGCGCCGACGCGGCCATGTACGCCTCGCTCCGCGTTCAGGCTCCGGAGGATGGCATGAGGCCCGGCGATACCCGCGCCGTCGACCCCGCAGAGCACACGCGGGAAATCACTCGGGAGCGGAGATCTCGGCGAGTCCAGCCGGTATAGGCAGGTAGCTCTCCCGAAATAAGCCGCTTAAACGATCGTATTCTGGATAAATGCGAGAGAAGCGTGCACTGGAAGCCCTGGTCGAGGCGCTCAGCGTCACACAGACGGCGCCGGCCGGTCGCAACGACATCCTTTCCGAGGCTCTCCAGCACGTGCGAGCGATGCTCAGCAAGGAGGACCAGGGTTGGGACCTCCTCAAGGGTGGACGCGAACTCGAAGACGGCGGACTCTCGCTCGATGACCTGAAGATGTGGTCGCTCAAGCTGCGCGAAGACACCGTGGGTGCCCCATGGATCAAGCGCGGCTTCTCCCTCCGCTCCTCGTACATCTGGCAGGGCGGCATCAAGTACAAGGGCATCCCTGGCAAGTCCGCCGGCCGCGCCGTGAACGTCCAGGACAAGATCGACGACCCCCGCAACCAGCGCGCGTTCTTCAGCAAGCAGGCCCGCCGCCGCCGCGAAGGCATGCTCTACCACGACGGCATCGCCGTCTGGATCATGGACGACAACACCAAGCTGCTCGAGGTCGTCCCGCTTGCCGAGATCACCGGCAAGCTGACTGACCCCGACCACAACGACATCATCTACGCCTACCGGCGAGCCTGGACGCACCGGAATCCCGACGGCTCCACCGAAGACATGGTGCGCTGGTACTTCGTCGACACCTACAAGGACCTCGCCACCAAGACCATCACGGTCGCCACAGACGGCAAGGTGGGGGATCCCGAAATCGTCGACCGGTCGAAGACCGCGTTCGACATGCACGCCAACAGTGTCGAGGGCTGGGCCTTCGGCGCCCCCGACGCGCTGGCAGCCTGGTACTGGAACGGCGTCGCTCGCGATCTGTACATGGACGGCGTGGACGTCTCCGAGGGCCTCGCCTCGATCATCTTCAAGATGACCGGCGCCACGGCCAAGGGCGGACAGAGCGCCGGCGTGCAGTACGCCTCGCCACAGATGGCCGGCGGCATGGCCGTGGTTGGTGGCGGCGGCGACATGACCACGATGTCCTCTGCGGGCCACGGGTACAACTTCTCGAGCATCCGCGAAGTGATCGCGCTCATCGCATCTGCGCTCGACGTCTCCAACATCCACCTGACGAGCAACCCCGGCGATGCCGGTTCGTCCTACGGCTCCGCGCAGTCGCTCGACCTGCCCACCCGGCTCGCCATGCAGGCCCGACGGGACGAGCACATCGATCTCGACATGCGCGTGCTGCGCTGGATGGCAGGCAAGGAGGCCGGCAAGAACATCAAGGTGTACTTCGAGGCACTCGACGACGCAGCCGAGATCTACCGCAAGGTCCAGGCCATCATCCTCAAGTGGCAGAACGGGCTCATGCTGCCACAGGACGCCTCCGACGCGATCGACGAAGTGTTCGGGATCCCCGCCGGTAGCAAGGTGCCGCCTGGCATCATCATCCCGTCGAACACGGAGTTCCCGCAGTCGACCACGAACGACGCCAGCGCCGACGGCGGAGCGGGCGGCTCAGGGTCGCAGGCCGCCTCCCCCACGCAGGGCCGCTCGAACGGCACGGGCGACTCGAATTCGGCACAGCGGGATACCCGCGACGACACCGTTTCCTGACCCGATTTAAGCGGCTTAAACGCATCTACCATTGTGAGTATGACTCGTAAGTACGTTCAGGAGAGCGTAAAGCTCGCGCCGAAGAAGGCCGACGGCACGTACCCAATCGTCATCATCACGGAGGGCGAAGGCTCCTCCGGCGTCTACGAGGGTCACCTATTCGACGAGGGTGCCAGCGAGCACGTCTTCGAGAATGTCCCCTCGTTCATGGACCACCCGGTTGATCCCGCCGCGCCACACCTCCGCTCCGTCAACTCCATCGGCGGTCGCGTGAGCGGTGTCCATGTCGGCGAGGATGCCGGGCGCAAGGCGCTCCTGGGCGAGTACAAGCCTCGCGATGAGTACGCCAAGTTCGTCGAGGAGTTCGCCGACGTGCTCGGCATCTCGATCTTCTGCGGCGCCGACGGTGAAGTCCTCGAAGACGGTCGCCTCAAGGTGTCGGAGTTCGACGGCGAAGACCCGTACCGCTCCGTTGACATCGTGGTCGCCGCCGGTCGCGGTGGCCGCTTCAAGCGCGCAGAGGAATCCCTGCGCGTCCTCGAATCTTCGCTGGGGATCCCAGCGTCAAAGCCTGCTGCCGAAGCCTCGGCGGAGGAGAAAGAAGGAGAACACATGGAAGAGGTTCTGAAGGCCATCGAGGCCCTCACGAAGTCCCTCGAGCCTGTGGTCTCGTTCGTGAACGAGTCTGCCGCCAAGAAGGCCGACGAGTCCCAGACCAAGGTTGACGCCGAGGCTCTGGACTCCGCTCGCGCTGAGGGTGCAAAGGCTGCCGCCGAGGGCTTCCAGGCCGTCGACGACGCCAAGCTCCCGGAGACGATCGCCGAGGGCCTCAAGGCCCAGGTGCTCGACGGCAAGGACGTCACGGACGCGATCGCACAGGCCAAGGCCGTCGCTGAGGCGGTCGTCGATTCCGCCAAGGAGCGCGGCTTCGTCATCAACGAGTCCGCCGCCGGCGGCTCGAACACCACGCACGACTGGAGCCTGTGATGACTGTCGCAACTCAGAACGTCTTCGCTCACACCGATGCGCTCGTCGAGATCTGGGATGTGGGTGCAGCAACGCCCCAGAACACCCTCGTCCAGCAGGAGGGCTCCGAGCGACTCGGCGTCACCCTCACCGACACGATCGGTGTGACGAAGCCCGCCAAGACGATCTACGGATCCGTCACGATCAACGGCATCACGCAGCCTGGCGTCGGCAACGACGAGGCGCTGTCGGTCGCCGCTGACGGTTTCGCCGTGGGCGTCGCCATCGACGGTACCTGGAAGTTCCCGGTCGCCGGCGCCACCGTCGACACCGCCCAGGGCACCCCGGTGTACTTCGACCCGACGGCCGGAACGCTGTCCCTCGCGGACGACGGCGTTGACGACGTTCTCGCCGGATTCGTCAACTACACCGCCACCTACGCCAAGGCCGCAGGCACCCTGCCGGTCAAGATCGGAGCCTGAACGTGAAGAACGTCAGCGAACTGCTGAAGCAGTACAAGAACCCGTTCACGCTGGATGACCAGCTTCGCGCGCTTCCGGGCGTGACCGAGGCTCGCGTCAAGCGTGCGCAGGAACTCATCCAGAAGGCGAGGCGCTCGCGTGCTGCCGAGGGTCAGCTGGTGGAGCTTTTCACCACGTCGAACCTCAGCCTGTCGGTCGCGCATCTGCTGAACATCCAGACGATCCCGCAGCTCCCGGAGGAGCTGAAGGCGATCGACGGTCTCGCCGGCCAGCGCACCGTGCGCGACTTCAACCCGGTCGTGCTCCGCTCGCTCATCGCCTCTGCAGGCGTCGAGGGCGCGGGCATCAACGCGGACGGTTCCGCAGCGATCGTGCCCGAGGGAACGCCGTTCCCGAAGGTCACCGTCAAGAGCGACGAGGAGTCGTTCTACTCGAAGCTGAGCAAGCGAGGCTTCCGCTTCGACTTCACCTTCGAGTCGATCATCAACGACATCCTGAACGAACTCGACGGCCTGCCCGCCGAGATGCTCAAGGTGACCGTCGACACGATCTACGCGGAGATCTTCGACGCGCTCGACCAGGCGTCGCAGCACCTCCCCGCGGTGCAGCTGCCCGACGGTTCGACCGTTCCGGCGGACGCTCCGGTCTCGGCCCTCGCGATCATCGCCGCCGTCGTGGCGCTCGAGAACCGTGAGATCAACGGCCGCAAGATCGGCACTGTCGACACGGTGAACGTGCTCGTCCCGAAGGGCCGCAAGCGCTTCCTGGACTGGGACATCGCCCAGTTCGGTCGCGTCCTGACGATCCAGGATGGCGCGGACGGCGACGGTGCGAAGATCCTCGCGCCCGACACGATCATCCAGTCGATGTTCCCGAACGTCACGATCATCGAGTCGGATCGCCTCACCGGCACGCAGTGGAAGCTCTACCCGAAGCCGGGCACCACGCCCCGCCCGGTGCTCGAGCGCCTGAACCTGCGTGGCTACGAGAACCCCGAGATCCGAGTTCGCTCGGACCAGGGCTTCTACGTCGGCGGCGGCAAGGTCGACCTGTACGACGGCGGCTTCGACGCGGACACCGCGTCCTACCGCTACCGCCACATCACCGGCGCTGTCCTGTGGGACGACACCTGGGTGGTCGTGTCGAACGGCGACGGGGCCTGACCCGGATAAGCCGCTAAAGAAGGCCGCCCTAGCCCCAGAGCCGGGGCGGCCTTCTTGCATCAACTGCAGTACCGGCGGGGCTGGAGTGCTCACACCTCCGGCCCCGCCGCCCACATGAGGACGGATGTACACATGACCAACGTCGGAATCGCCCCGCCGCAGCCCGCCACCCCGGTCGGGCAGCTCCGCCTCCTCGTGGGCGACAAGAACTTCACCGCTCTCGAGCCCCCGATGACCGGGCTCGGCAACTATGCGATCTGGAGCGACGACGCTCTCGCGGTTACCCTCGCCACGGCCGGCGGGTCTCAGTACCGTGCGGCCTGGTCGCTGTACCTCGGTCTGGCCGCCGAGTACGCGCAGCGCGGCAAGTCCATCCGCACCGATGACCTCGCCATCGACACCAAGGGTCGCGGCGACACTCTCGTCAAGGTTGCCGAATCGTTCCTGAGCGAGGCGGAGTCTGCGGAAGCTGCAGAGGCCAGCGACTTCTTCCAGCTGGTCCCGTTCGGCGGGCGCCCCGGACGACGAGGCCAGCGCATCCGCCCCGAAGCGACGCCATGGCCCACTGTCCCGACGGCGAACCCTTCGCCCTCTCTCGGCAGCCTCGACGGAGGAACCCCCTGATGCCTCGGAACGATCTGATCCAGTACCGCCGCGGGACTGCTGCAGAATGGCTTGCCGCCAACCCCGTGCTCGCCGCCGGCGAGGTTGGCTACGCGATCGACGCCAACGAGATCCGCGTGGGCAACGGGATCCAGCCGTGGTCCTCGCTCGAGTCGATCGCCGGCGGTGGTGGCACTGGCGCTGACGGCGCCTCCGCCTATGAGGTCGCCGTCGCGAACGGCTTCGTCGGAACCGAGACCGAGTGGCTCGCATCGCTCGTCGGAGCACAGGGCGAGCCTGGGGCGGACGGAGCCCCTGGAACGCCGGGCGAGCCTGGAGCCGATGGCGCTCCGGGAACAACGAGCTGGAACGGACTGACAGACCTCCCCACGTCGTTCCCGCCGTCCGCCCACACGCAGGCCATCAGCACTGTGACCGGCCTGCAGGACGCCCTGGACGCCAAGGCGGACTTCGACGACATCCCGTCCACCCCGGCTGAGATCGGCGCTGCGACGGCTGCACAGGGCGCCCTGGCTGACACTGCGGTCCAGCCGAGCAATCTCCGGCTTCCGATCGTGATGACCAAGGCCGAGTTCGAGGGCATCACGCCCGTCGACGGCCAGGTCTACATCACCCAGGGCTGACCGTGGCCGTCATCACGCGCGCAGGCCAGGCTGCGGGGCAGAACACCGGCACGACAGCCCTGCCCATCACGAACCCCGCCGGCGCGGGCGTCGGCGACAAGATGCTGCTCGCGGTTACCTTCCCCACAACGGGCATCACGATCACCGACCCGGACGGGTGGACGATCGTCACCCAGGCGACCTACAACACCCGCAAGACGGTCATCCTGACGCGGGACTACGCGGCGGCCTACCCGAACATGGTCCTGAGCGCGGCCTCAGTCGCCGGCTACGCGATCATGGCGCTCCGCGCGGCCGACGGCCACACCCTGACTTCGTTCGTCGCTGGAAGCGGCTGGGACCGCCCGAGCCATGGCGGATCCATCGCGACAACGACCATGCCCTCCGTCGCTGGCCCGGCCGACGGACTCGCGATCGGTATCTCCGCCGAGACGAGCACGGCAGCGGAGACCGAAGGCCAGGTCACCTTCGCCGGCGCCGGGTGGGCGAAGTGGTTCTACGCAGACACCGACCCGGCCTCCGATGTGGCGGCGAACTTCTGGGTCGGCTGGAAGGATGTCGACGAGGTGGCATCCGGCGATGTCGTGTCGACCTGGCCGAACGCCTCGAACAACGGGTGGGGCATCCAGGTCTCGCTCGGCCAGATCCCCTCGGGCGCTTCCCCGACCGGCAACCTCGACACGATCGGCGTGTACCAGTCGGACACCAACAGCCTGACCGTCGGCGCCCGGCTCCTCACCTCCGGGACCGTGGAAGCCGTGCTGCGCCGCGGTGGGCTCGAGGTGGCACGCCAGGAGATGTCCTTCACGGCTGGCCGCGGGAGCGCGACCTTCACTGAGCTGACGCCGGCGACCGACTTCACGATCACCTTCGAGGTGGACGGCGGCGAGCAGACGGACGCCTCGGCATCCGCGCGCACGCTGCGATCGGGGCCGGCCTCCTTCGTAGCCGTGACGGGCTCGTGCCTGTTCACCGGGTCCACGCATCCGGTGTTCGACCGCATCGTCGACGACAACCCCGACTTCGTGACGGTGCAGGGCGACCTGCACTACGCCGACGCCTCCGACGAGGCCGGATGGTGGGCGGGCATGGTCGCCTCGCTGAACGCGATGCGAGGACTCCCCCACCGCGCCGTCACGCGCTGGACACCCGACAACCACGACACGATCCGCACGGACCCGCTCGGCGGCGGCGCCCCCGCCGTCCCGCCGGTCTGGAAGCAGCTCGCCGGGGCGACCGGGTGGGCCTCCTCGGACAGCGTGGGCCAGGCGTGGCGCAACGGCCGCGTCCTGTTCATCCAGACCGACCAGCGCTCAGCTCGAGACAACTACCAGACGGGCGCGGCCCCGCTCCGCCTCCTCGGTGACGCGCAGAAGGCGTGGTTCAAGGATCTCCTCACGGCCGCCGAATCGGATGAGACCGTCGCGGCGATCGTCTGGCTCCCGACGTGGATCGGCCTCCTGCAGGGCAGCGGGCGCTGGGGCTCGTACCCGGAGGAGTATGCCGAGCTGAACTCGCACATCCAGTCGCTCCCGAAGGTCCGCGACCGCATCATCATGGTCGGCGGCGACTCGCACAACCTCTGGGCCGACTCTGGCGCCCGCTCCTGGACCGAGGCCGCGTTCCCCGGCATCCCCTCGCTCAACGTCTCGGGCTTCAACCGCGCCGCGGACGCCGAGGCGTTCTTCGTCCCCGATCTCGCGAACGCCAGCCTGTACACGGCCGGCGACGGCACTACGGAAGCGGACTGGGGCGCGTACTCGCGCATCGCGGTCGCGGACGACGGTAGCGAGCTGACACTCCAGTGGGAGGCCGTGAGGGTCAATGCCACTGGCACGTCCGACGTGATGACCTCGTGGAGCAAGACGTTCCGTGCATCGTCGCCTCAGCCGTGGGATGCCGTCTATGTCGGGTCGACGCTCGCCGATGCGGTCTTCGTTGGCAGCTCGCAGGTGTGGCCGCTGTAGGTAGCTCGTGCGAGCATGGCTCGGTGAGTAAGTGGCACCCGATCCAGAACCTACAGGAGCCGCAACCCGGCGTATGGATCCAGTCCGACGCGCTCGGCCGAGAGTACGGGCGCATCGAGCTGCGCCGCGTGAATGACGGCGAGCTACGCTACAAGGTCACAGTCTCCGGCGAGATCCTCGGCTGGGCGGGCTCGCTGAAGTACGCAGCCGAGCGCCTCCACGCGCACTTCATCATGAACCATGGACCACGCGGCGGCCCGAATCAGTGGCCTCCCGATCGCAGGCAGTGAGGGGGCTGATTCGTGGACACATTTTGGACACACCTACCTCTCAAAACACCTGATTTTGGGTGATTGCACCTGATCCACGAGTAGCGTAGTTTCGCGGGAGTCGCTCGATCCAGGGGCGCTTATTTGGGTTCAAGTCCCACCTTCCGCACGCAGGGCGCGCAGACGCGCGCTCGACCGCCTTGCAAGACGGGACACCATGCATCACATCGCGCTCATCCCCTGGCTCGACCCGGCGACGATCATCGGCGCCGCAGGCCCCTGGGCCCTGCTCGTGGTGTGCTTCATCATCTTCGCCGAGACAGGACTCCTCATCGGATTCCTGCTCCCCGGTGACACGCTGCTGGTGATCTCCGGCCTGCTGTCGCACCCGCAGTCGTACGCGCCGAACGGTGTGTTCGGCATCAGCGTGTGGTGGGTCGCCCTTCTCATCGGGCTGGCCGCGTTCGTCGGCGGCGAGGTCGGCTACCTGATCGGGCACAAGGGCGGACCTGCCGTGTTCGAACGCAAGGAGTCCGGCCTGTTCAGCCGGAAGAACGTCGAGCGGACGAACGCCTTCTTCGAAAGATACGGCGGGCTGACGATCATCCTCGCGCGCTTCGTGCCGATCGTGCGCACGTTCGCCCCGGTCGCCGCGGGTGTCGGGCACATGCACAAGGGCAAGTACACGCTCTACAACCTCATCGGCGCGGTGCTGTGGGGCTTCGGCCTGACGATGTTCGGCTACGTCATCGGGTTCGTTCCGTGGATCGCGGAGTTCGTCGAGAGCTACATCGACCTCATCCTCCTGGCCGCGGTCGGCGGCACCGCGATCATCACGCTGTGGCACTACTTCTCCGAGCGGCACAAGGTCCGCAAGGAGCTCGCCGCGGGCGGAGACCCGGAGACCGATGCGGTCGAGGCGACGGAGCTCACCCTCGACCCCGAGGTGTTCGATCGCGCACCCGACCTGGACGGCGACGGCAAGCACTGACCCGCACGGATCGGGCGCAGGTCAGCCCGCGTCGCGCTTCTTCGACCGCGACTTCTCGACGCTGGCGCGCAGCGCCTCCATGAGGTCGATGACCTCGCCGCCTTTCTGCACCTCTTCGCCCTCTTCGCCGAAGGTCTCGGAGACGTCGAACGTGTCCCCCGCCTCGATCTTGGCGTCGATGAGCGTGCGCAGCTCCTTCTGGTATTCGTCGACGAACGACTCCGGATCGAAGTCGCTCGAGTAGCTGTCGACGAGGCTCGCCGACAGTTCGAGCTCCTTCTTGGAGATCTTCACGTCCTCGTCCAGCGAGTCGAACGACGCCTCCCGCACCTCGTCCGCCCACAGCAGCGTCTGCAGCACCAGCACGTCTCCGCGGACGCGCAGTGCCGCGAGCCGCGTCTTCTGGCGCAGCGTGAAACGCACGATAGCGGTGCGATCGGTCTGCTCCAGCGTCTTGCGCAGCAGCACGTACGCCTTGGGGGACTTCGAATCGGGTTCCAGGTAGTACGCCTTGTCGAGGGTCAGCAGATCCACCTGCTCGGTCGGCACGAATTCCACGACGTCGATCTCGCGGCTGCGCTCCGCGGGCAGAGCGTCGAGATCGTCCTTGGTCAGCACCACGCGCTGCCCGTCGTCCTCGTACGCCCTGTCGATGTTCTGATACGGGACCACCTCGCCGCACACCTCGCAGGTCCGCTTGTAGCGGATGCGTCCGCCGTCCTCATCGTGCACCTGATGCAGCGGGACGTCGTGATCCTCGGTGGCGGAGTACACCTTCACCGGGACGTTCACGAGCCCGAACGTCAGGGCGCCTTTCCAGATCGACCTCATGACACCAGTGAACACCGCGAGCCCCGTCCGGGGCCAGGGGCTTGCGGCTACGATTTCGGCATGCCAAGCAACGCGCAGATCGTCGAGGTCGACGGACGGCGTGTGCGTCTGACCAATCTCGACAAGATCATGTATCCCGCCACCGGCACCACGAAGGGCGAGGTCATCGCGTACTACACGGCTGTCGCCGGACGGATGCTGCCGCTGCTGTCCGGCCGTCCCGTCACGCGCAAGCGGTGGGTGGAAGGCGTCGGAACGGAGGATGCCCCGGCTGACGCCTTCTTCACGAAGCAGCTCGAGCAGGGCACGCCGAGCTGGGTGGCTCGGAGACCGATCGAGCACTCCGACGGATCGAAGGACTACCCGCTCATCGAGGATCTGCCGTCACTAGTCTGGTTCGCCCAGATCGCCGCGATCGAACTGCACGTGCCGCAGTGGCGCTTCGCTCCGGAGGGCCACCGAAGCAATCCCGACCGTCTCGTCATCGACCTCGATCCGGGGCCGGGTGCCGATCTGGCCGCGTGCGCGCATGTGGCCGCGCTCGCCCGCGACATCCTGCGCGACATCGGACTCGACCCGGTGCCGGTGACGAGCGGCAGCAAGGGCATCCACCTGTACTCGCGACTGGACGGCTCGCAGACCAGCGATCAGGCCTCCATTCTCGCGAGGGAGCTCGCTCGCGCGATCGAGGCCGATCATCCCGACATCGCCACGAGCGTCATGGCGAAGACCGCGCGCGGCGGGAAGGTCTTCCTCGATTGGAGTCAGAACAACGCGTCCAAGACCACGATCTCGCCGTATTCACTGCGCGGACGATTCCACCCGACCGTCGCCGCGCCGCGCACCTGGGAGGAACTGGAGTCGCCCGACCTGCGTCACCTCGAATTCTACGAGGTGCTCGAACGCATCGACGCCGGCGTCGATCCGATGTCGGACTTCGCGCGTTCGGCGTCCTCGGCGCATCTGGCCCCCTATCTGTCCAAGCGCACGGTCGGGCGCACCCCCGAGCCGATGCCCGAGCTGCACGCCGTCGAGCCGTCTCCTCCCGGCGCACCGCCGCGCTTCGTCATCCAGGAGCATCATGCGCGACGGCTCCACTTCGATCTGCGCATCGAACGCGACGGCGTCCTCGTCAGCTGGGCGGTGCCCAAGGGCATCCCCGAGCTCGGCGACCGCAACCATCTCGCCGTCATGACCGAGCCCCACCCGCTGGAGTATCTCGAGTTCCACGGCGAGATCCCGAAGGGCGAGTACGGCGCCGGGAGCATGACGATCTGGGACAGCGGAACCGTCGACATCGAGAAGTGGCGCGACGACGAGGTCATCGCCACCTTCAGCGGGCAGGGGCCGCTCGGGCGCGCCCGGCTGGCGCTGATCCGTACCGAGGGCAGCGGGGAGAAGTCCTCGTGGCTGCTGCATCGGATGAAGGATGCCGAGGCGGCTGGTGCTCGGCATCCGGTCGTGACGAGGTCGAAGCCGGCCGTCCGCGCGGAACCCGACCCGGCACCCTCCCCCGATTCCGCTGGTTCGGTCGCGCCCGAACCGATGCTCGCCGAGACCGGGACCGCCGGGCTCGCGCGCGGCCTCGGCGATGCCTGGGCCGAGATCAAGTGGGACGGCATCCGCGCGATGGGCGTCTGGCAGGACGGGCGTCTTCGCCTGTACGCCCGCAGCGGCACCGACATCACCGCCCGCTACCCGGAGCTGACCGCGGACGGCGCCCCGCATCTCGCAGTCTCGGATGCCGTGATCGACGGCGAGATCATCGCCCTGGACGCCTCGGGGCGCCCCAGCTTCAGCCGCCTGCAGAACCGGATGCATCTGACCAAGCCGCGGGAGATCGAACGCGAGGTCGTGCGGACGCCGATCGTGTACCAGCTCTTCGACCTGCTCCGATTGGAGGGGCACGATCTCACCAGGACCCCGTTGCGCGACCGTCGGCGGCTACTCGAGACGCTCGCGGAGAGCACCGACGGCCCGGTGATCGTCCCGCCGGTGTTCGATGACATCGACGCCGCATTGGAGACCAGCGAGGAGCTCGGTCTGGAGGGGGTCGTCGTCAAGGGCGCCGACTCGATCTATCGCCCTGGAACCCGATCCGGGGCGTGGCTGAAGATCAAGCACACCAGGACGCAGGAGGTCGTGATCGCCGGCATCCGACCGGGGAAGGGCAACCGCGCAGGCGGCATCGGATCCCTGCTGCTCGCCATTCCCGAGGACGGCGGGCTGCGCTACATCGGGCGCGTCGGCACCGGCTTCACCGACCGCATCCTGCGCGATCTGATCGCGAGGCTGGAGCCGTTGCGCGTCCCGAAGAACCGCATCGAGGGTGTCCCGGCACTGGACGCCTCGGATGCCGAGTGGGTGCGCCCCGAGCTCGTCGGCGAGGTCGAATTCGCGAACTGGACACCGGACGGCATCCTGCGTCACGCGCGCTGGCGGGGCCTGCGCCCGGATAAGAGCGTGGACGAGATCGTCGTCGAATCCTGAGTCAGGCGTGCGCCTGCTCGCACTGCGCGGCGTCGTCCGGCTCGAGCTGGAACGTGGAGTGCTCGACGTCGAAGTGCTCCGCGAGGCACTCCTGGAGCTGCGAGAGGAGCGCCGCCGACCGGCCCTGCTCGATCAGCTCCGGCGCCACGCCGATGTGGGCCGTGAACACGGGAGCTCCACGGGTCAGCTGCCAGACGTGCACATCGTGGACGCCGGTCACGCCGTCGAGGGCCTGAAGGTGCGCGCGGATGTCGGCCACCGTCATGCCCTTCGGCGCGGACTCGGCGAGCACGGAGAACACCTCGCGCAGCAGTGTGACAGCACGCGGGATGATCATGGCAGCGATGAACAGCGATGCGATGGCGTCAGCCGGCATCCATCCGGTCGCGATGATCACCACGGCGGCGACGATGACGGCTGCGGATCCGATCAGATCGCCGAGGACTTCGAGGTACGCGCCTCGGACGTTGATGTTCGTGCGCTGTGCGGCGCTGAGCAGCCACATCGAGATGCCGTTCGCGACGAGTCCGACCACCGCGACGACGAGCATCAGACCGCCGGCCACCTCGGCCTCACCGGGGTCGAGCAGACGCGAGACGCCTTCGATCCCGACGACGGCGGCCAGGACGATGAGGATGATGGCGTTGATCAGGGCTCCGAAGACCTCGGCGCGCTGATAGCCGAACGTCCGCCGGTCGTCGGCCGGGCGAGCGGCGACGACGCTGGCGACGAGCGCGATGACGAGCGCCGAGGCATCCGTGAACATGTGCGCGGCGTCGGCGAGCAGCGCGAGCGACCCGCTGAGCACCGCTCCGACGACCTGAACGATCATGATCGTCGCCGTCAGGCACAGCGAGATGGTCAGCAGTCTGCGACTGCCGGCGCCTCGGATGCCGGTGGGATGAGCGTGGTCGTGCATGCCTCAAGAGTACGAGCGAAAACGCCCGTCAGAGGCGATTTCCCGTAGTCGGGAATGGTGACGATTCTCAGTAGCGGCCTGGTCCGGCTCAGAGCCTCTCGAGCAGCGGGATCAGCGCTTCGAAGGCACGCGCGCGATGCGACTGCGCCTGCTTCTCCTCCGCGCTGAATTCGCCCACGCTGCGCGGGGCGCCCTCCTGGCCGTCCGGGACGAAGATGGGGTCGTAGCCGAATCCGCCGGAACCGGATGCCGCATGAGCAAGACGCCCCGGCCATACGCCTTCGACGACGTGCTCCTCGCCCTCCGGCGTCACGAGCGCGATCGTCGAGACGAACTGCGCCGCGCGGTGGTGGTCGGCGATGTCGGCGAGCTGGTCCAGGAGCAGGTCCAGGTTCGCCTGGGCATCCTTCTTCTGACCGGCCCAGTATGCGGAGAACACCCCTGGCGACCCGCCGAGCACGTCGACGCAGATGCCGGAGTCGTCGGCGAGTGCTGCGAGTCCAGTGTGCGCGGCCGCGGCTCTCGCCTTGATGAGCGCGTTCTCGGCGAAGGTGACGCCGTCCTCGACCGGCTCGGGGCCGTCGTAGCCGACGACCTCGAGATCGGACCTGGTGCGAGCGACGATCTGAGCGAACTCCGACACCTTGTGCGGATTGTGCGTGGCGAGGACGACCCTCATCAGCCGGCCAGCGCCTCGAGCTGTCGTGCCTTCAGGTCCTCGCAGCCGGCGACGCCGAGTTCGAGCAGTGCATCGAGCTCGCGTTTGTCGAACGGTGCGCCTTCGGCGGTGCCCTGCACCTCGACGAACAGTCCACGGCCGGTCACGACGATGTTCATATCGGTCTCGGCACGCACGTCCTCGACGTATGCGAGATCGAGCATCGGATCGCCGTCGATGATGCCCACCGACACGGCCGAGACGGAGTCGAGCAGCGGCTTGGAATTCTTGCCGATGAACTTCTTGTCCCTGCCCCACTCGATCGCGTCTGCGAGCGCGACATAGGCGCCCGTGATCGCCGCGGTGCGCGTGCCGCCGTCGGCCTGCAACACGTCGCAGTCGATGACGATCGTGTTCTCGCCGAGCGCCTTGGTATCGACGACGGCACGCAGAGCGCGCCCGATCAGGCGGGAGATCTCGTGGGTGCGGCCGCCGATGCGACCCTTCACGCTCTCCCGGTCGTTGCGGCTGTTCGTCGCCCTGGGCAGCATCGCGTACTCGGCGGTGACCCATCCCTTGCCCTTGCCGGTCAGCCACCGGGGGACGCCGTTGGTGAAGGATGCCGTGCACAGCACCTTCGTCCCGCCGAAGCTGATGAGGGCCGATCCCTCGGCATTGGCACTCCAGCCTCGTTCGATCGTGATCTCACGGAGCTGGTTCGTGGCGCGGCCGTCGGAACGGACGATGTCAGACATGGGTTTCCTTCGTCTCGAGGGATTGTGCTTCGGGAAGTGTGATGACGCCGGTCTGGACCAGCTGCACGTCGCGGACCTCGCGGCCCATCAAGCGGTTCGCCAGCGCCGTGAAATCGTCGGCCGAGTCTCCGGTGGCCTCGTACACGTAGGTGGCTACGGCATCCGATGGGGCGAGCAGGTCGCCGCGGACGAGCTGACGGTACACGTCGGCGGCCGTCTCATCGTCGCTGGAGACGAGAGACACGCCCTCGCCCATGACATATCCGATCGCGCCGCGCAGGAACGGATAGTGGGTGCAGCCGAGCACGAGGGTGTCCACATCGGCATCCCGCAGCGGTGCGAGGTACTCCTCGGCGGTGGCGAGCACCTCGGGAGAGCCGGTGATGCCCGCCTCGACGAACTCGACGAACCGCGGGCAGGCGGCCGTGAAGACGTCGAGTCGCTCATTGACCTCGAGCATGTCCTGATACGCGCGCGAGCCGATCGTGCCCACCGTGCCGATCACGCCGATGCGGCCGTTTCGGGTCGTCGAGACCGCACGACGGACGGCGGGGCCGATCACCTCGACCACGGGGACGTCGTAGCGCTCCCTGGCATCGCGCAGCATCGCCGAGGATGCCGTGTTGCACGCGATCACGAGCATCTTGACACCCTGCTCGACGAGCGTGTCGAGCACCTCGAGTCCGTAGCGGCGGACGTCGGCGATCGGCTTGGGCCCGTACGGAGAGTGCGCCGTGTCGCCGATGTAGACGAACGATTCTCGAGGCAGCTGGGCGCGGATGGCCCTGGCCACGGTGAGCCCGCCGACACCCGAGTCGAAGATTCCGATGGGCGCGTCGTTCATGACTCACCAGCCTACCGTCCGCACCGCCGCGGGTCGGCTCGCGCTCACTAAGCTGAGCGCATGACCTCGTCGACGGCGCTTCTGACCGACCGCTACGAACTCACCATGCTCGGCGCCGCACTGCGAGACGGTACCGCCGCGCGCCCCTGCGTCTTCGAGCTGTTCTCCCGCCGATTGTCCGGCGGGAGGCGTTTCGGCGTCGTCGCCGGAACGGGGCGCCTGCTCTCGCTGCTTCGCGAGTTCCATTTCGGCGAGGACGAGTTGCGCTACCTGCGCGACGAGCACGTGGTGGATGCCGAGTCGCTGACGTATCTGGAGAACTACCGGTTCACGGGATCCATCAGCGGATATCGCGAGGGCGAGCTGTACTTCCCCGGCTCCCCCATCCTGACCGTCGAGGGGAGTTTCGCCGACGCCGTCGTGCTGGAAACGCTGGCGCTGAGCGTGCTCAATCACGATTCGGCTGTGGCGACGGCGGCATCGCGCATGAGCATCGCCGCCGGTGATCGGCCGCTCGCCGAGATGGGTTCGCGCCGGGCCGCGGAGCACTCCGCCGTCGCCGCCGCCCGTGCCGCATACATCGCCGGATTCCGGGCGACGAGCAATCTCGAGGCCGGTCGGCGCTGGGGGATCCCCACCATGGGCACGGCCGCGCATTCCTGGACGCTGCTGCACGAGAGCGAGGAAGATGCGTTCCGTGCGCAGATCGCGAGCCTCGGCACCGACACGACGCTCCTCGTGGACACGTACGACATCCGTGCCGGCGTCGATACGGCGATCAGGGTCGCCGGTACCGGCCTGGGCGGAGTGCGGATCGACTCGGGTGACCTGCCGATCGTCGCAGCCGACGTGCGCGCGCAGCTCGACGAACTCGGCGCCACCGCCACGCGCATCACGGTGACCAGCGATCTCGACGAGTACGCGATCGCCTCCCTCGCGGCCTCCCCCGTCGACGCCTACGGCGTCGGAACGTCGGTCGTCACCGGTTCGGGCTATCCGACCGCGAGCATGGTCTACAAGCTCGTCGCCAGGCAGGATGCCGACGGCGCCTGGATCGGTGTCGCGAAGGCATCCGCCGACAAGGCGTCGCAGGGCGGACGCAAGGCCGCCTTCCGCACGCTGACCGACGGTGTCGCGACGGCCGAGACGGTCGTGGTGTCGGACGGATTCGAGGAGCTGGACACTCCGTCCGAGCATCCTGGTTCCCGGCCGCTGCAGGTGCCTTTCGTCGACAACGGCGAGATCGACACCGCGTTCGAGGGCGCCGAGGGCACGGCATCCGCGCGGGCGCATCACCTGCGTGTGCGCGAGGAACTGCCTGTTCAGGCGCTGGCGCTCAGCAAGTCGGATCCTGCGATTCCGACCGTTCTGATCGACGCGGTCTAGAAGACCATCGATTCGTAGATCTCTTTGCAGGTGGGGCAGACCGGGAACTTCTCCGGGTCTCGCCCTGGCGTCCACTTCTTGCCGCACAGCGCACGCACCGGCTTGCCGGTGATCGCGGACTCGAGGATCTTGTCCTTCTTCACGTAGTGGCTGAAGCGCTCGTGGTCGCCCGGCTCGATCGTCTCCTGGTTGAGGAGCTCTTCGAGTTCGCGATCAAGCGTTGCCACGCCGCCCTGATCGGGGCTGTCCAACGGAGTACTCATGGGCTGATTCTAGTCCGGAGCGGAGGTTCGCGGGTCGCGATCACGCCGTCTCGACGAACTCCATCAGCCGCTCGCCGCTGTGCTCGAAGATGCGTCCGCCGATCGCCGTGCCGACGAGCAGGACGCCGATCCCGGTGCCGACGCCGACCCAGAATGCCGTCCACGCGTGCTCGCCGCCCTCGAGAACGGCGAGCGAGAACAGCCAGATCGTCGGCACCGCGAGGAGGATCGCGCCGACGAATACCCCGGCCTGACCGAACGCGCCACGGGATGCCGCACGCTGCGGCTGCTGGAACGGGCTGTCCCCCGGGCGGGAGACCGCGTACGGAGCGATCACCGAGACGACGCTGGAGAGTCCGAGACCCGCGAAGAACAGGCACACGGCGAGACCGCTGAGCGGCAGCAGCAGTCGCCAGTCGCCGGTCAGCGCCAAGGTCACGGGGACCGCGATCGCGAGAGCGGGAACGGCCACCAGGAACACCGGGATGAGGCGGCCGAAACGATCCGGCAGCCCGCGGACACCGCTGGCGACGTGCACCCAGAAGGCGGTCGAGTCGTAGGCGATGTCGTTGTGCGGCAGCCAGCCGAAGAACAGCGCCATCACCGGGACCGGCACGAGAACTGCCACCTCGAACGGCACTCCGGCCACGAGAAGCGGGAAGACGGTGAGCACGCCGGCGACCGGGACGACGACGATGTTCACGATGTAGCGGCGGTCGCGCAGCCAGTAGACGAGACTGCGTGCAGCAATCGCGCCGAACGCGTTCGATGGCAGCAGACCGAACCATCCGAGTCCGGTCCGTTCGCGTGCGGTCACCGGACGCTCGGTGGTCGTGAGCATCCGCCGTACCAGCCAGACCCACGCCGCGGTGATCGCTGCGAGAGTGGCTGCGGCGACGAGGCCACTGATCCAGGCACCGGCCGTATCGCCCGCCGCGAGTGCGAACAGCAGACCGACAGGCGCGGCCACCGGCGTCGCACCGACGATCGTCGTGGCGGCGGCGACCGCGACCGGGACGCTGCCCTGCCATTCCAGCGAAGCGAGGAAGACGGCGACGGGGAACGCGACCACGACGATGGCGAGAGTGAAGAGCGCCGTCAGCTCGCGGGAACGCCGCTCGGGGAGCCAGCTCGCGCTGATGGCCATGCCGACCCGTGCGGCGAGCACGAACGTCAGCAGTCCGATGACACCGGCGAGCACCGCGGCATACACCGGCACGCCGAGTCGGATGCCCACGATCGTCACGCAGGTCGTGACGGCCATGAGGGCGAAACTGGGAACGCTGATGAGCGAGGCGAGTGCCAGGATCCACGGCATCCGCCGTTCGTCGACGCCGAACGCCGCGAAACGACGCGGGTCGAGCTGGTCGATGGCACCCGTCAGCATGGGGCCGACGAGGAAGGCGAGGAAGACGGCGGCGCCGCCGAGCACGATCACCGTGCGCGCAACGGCTGTCGTGGCATCGGCGAGGCTGAGCACGGCGATGCAGACGATGACCGTGGCGGCCACGATTCCGAGCAGACCGAAGATCGTGCGAGTGAGATGGTTGCCGCGGAGCGCCCCGAACAGCAGGGCGATTCTCAGTCGGAGAACGTGTGCAACCACTCCAGCCCCTCCACCTCGCTGCTGGACCCTGCCAGCTCGACGAATCGCGACTCGAGGGTCTGGCCGGCGCGGACCTCATCGACGGTTCCCTCGGCGAGGACCTCTCCGCCGACGATGATCGCGACGCGCGAGCAGACCCGCTCGACGAGATCCATGCCGTGGCTGGAAAGCACCACGGTGCCGCCGTGCGACACATATGCCCGCAGGATGTCGAGGATCACTCCGGACGAAACAGGGTCGACGGACTCGAAAGGCTCGTCGAGCACGAGCACGCGCGGCGAGTGGATCATGGCGCCGGCGAGCATGATCTTCTTCGTCATGCCCGCGGAGTAGTCGGAGACGACGCGGTTGAGCGCGCCGGTGAGGTCGAACGCCCTGGCGAGGTCGGCGGAGCGCTTCTCGATGACGCGCGAGTCGAGTCCGCGCAGCAGGCCGTAATAGTGCAGCAGCTGGCGTCCGGTGAGACGGTCGAAGGTCCGAAGTCGATCGGGCAGCACGCCCATCATCCGCTTCGCGGCGAGCGGGTCCGCCTTCTGGTCGATGCCCGAGACGTGGACGGTGCCCCCGTCTCCGCGCAGCAGTCCGGTGATGATCGAGAGCGTGGTCGTCTTTCCGGCGCCGTTGGGACCGACGATGCCATAGAACGATCCGGCCGGGACCGTCAGGTCGATGCCGTTGACCGCGCGCTGGTCGCCGAAGTCCTTGATCAGCCCCCGCACGCGCAGCGCGTCGACAGCGTTCGCTGTCTCCACGTCAGCGAACGTCTCGTCGACGGCCTCCGCCACGGGCGCGTCCTCGATCGTCGCCCCGTCTTCCGACGCTTCGGTCGGAGCGGATTCCACTTCGTCGACGGGTTCGAACACGGGCGATTCCGCCTCTACCGTGGGCTCTGACACAAGCGGTGCCTCCGGTTCCACGACAGGCTGAACTGCGACCTCGGCCGCGGGCGCGACATCAGCCGGTTGACCGACGGATGCTTCGACGTCCGCAGGAGGAGCGACGGTCTCGACCACGGTCGTGGCGGAATGCGCGGCCACCGCGCGCGCTGCGGTGGCCCGAGGCTTACGCGGCTTCGTCACACGCTTGGGGACCGGCTTCTTGGTCGGCGCCTGCCCGCTCGCGGAGACCTCGGCGGTCTGGTCGACGGACATGCCGTCAGCGGCATCCGACTCGTCGGCGTCTCTCGCGGCGGCTTCCTGCGCGGCGGCCTTGGCCGCAGCAGCCTTCGCGGCGGCAGCCTTGGCCGCTGCGGTCTTCGCAGCCGTACTGCGTGCTGCCGAGGTCCGCGCTGCGGTCTTTGCCGCGGTCGTCTTCGCCGCCGCGGACTTCGCCGCCGCGGTCTTGGCGGCGTCCGTCGCGGCCGTCGGCGTCTCGGACGCGGCCTTCGTCGCCGTCGACTTCGCGGTGCGCGCCTTCACGGCCGCGGTCTTGGCCGCGGAATCCGGGGCGGTCTTGCGGGCCGGGCGCGCCTTCTTGGCCTGAGCCGTGGCAGTCGCCTCGTCCAGCTGGTCGTCAGGGGAAGGAGTCACTGTATTACGGTATCAACGGGGACCAACTTTGCCCGGTTCCAGCGCAACATTCCGCAGGATCCGTACGCCGTCCTGCACAACCTGAGAGCTGGGTGTGCAGTCGGTCACGAATTGGCAACGGCGTCCACACGGACCAGGGGCTTTCCAGGTGCCATGGCTAGCATGAAGGCGGCACGAAGAGGTGTCTGGTCGGTGAACCGGCCGTGAACACAATTCTTTTAGGAGCTTTCGTGACTCTTCAGACCGTTATCCTCGCAGCCGGCATGGGCTCGCGCCTCGGGCGTGCACTGCCCAAGCCCCTCACAGAGCTGAGCGACGGCCGCACGATCATGCAGCAGCAGCACGAGAACATCCGTGCCGCGTTCGGCAAGGACGCCCGCATCACCACCGTCGTCGGCTACCGCGCCGAGACGATCATCGAGGCGTTCCCGCATGTGAACTACGTCCACAACGAGCGCTACGACGAGACGAACACGTCGAAGAGCCTGCTGCGTGCCCTCGGCGCGACCGGCAAGGGCGGCGTGCTGTGGATGAACGGCGACGTCGTCTTCGATCCGATGATCCTCGGCCGCGCGCTCGAGTACATCGAGCGCGACCAGTCGTTCGTCACCGTCAACACATCCAAGGTGAGCGACGAAGAGGTGAAGTACACGGTCACGGCCGAGGGCTTCATCAAGGAGCTCTCGAAGACCGTCAAGGGCGGTCTGGGCGAAGCCGTCGGCATCAACTACATCTCCTCCGCGCACAAGAAGGCGTTCATGCGTCAGCTGCAGCGCGTCGAGGATCAGGACTACTTCGAGCGCGGCCTCGAGCTGGCGATCGCCGAAGACGGTCTGTTGCTCGAGCCGATGGACGTCTCCGACCTGTACGCGGTCGAGGTCGACTTCGCCGAGGACCTCGAGCGCGCGAACCTCTACGTCTGACGCGCACTGACACAGCGCAGAGCCCGGCACCATCAGGTGCCGGGCTTTCGGCTTTCTCGCGGCATCCGTCCATAGGATCGGGGCATGGCCGACAAGGTGCACAAGATCCACTCCCTTCCGGACGATGCCCCGTGGGACAAGGGCGTTCCGCCGGTGGGTTCGACCGAGCATCCCTTCACCATCCGTGGCATCGACAGGGTGCTCGCGATCCAGCGCCCTCTGGTGCTCGCGCACATCCGCAGCATCCGGCTGCGCAACCCTGATGCGACACCGGCGCAGATCATCCGGATGCTGGAGCAGAGATATCTCGCGGCGGTCACCACCGGTGGGGCGACGGTCGGTGCGACAGCAGTGGTGCCGGGCATCGGCACGGGCGTGACACTGGCGCTGTCCGGAGTGGAGACGCTCGGCTTCGTCGAGTCCACCACGCTGTTCGCCCAGTCGGTCGCCGAGGTGCACGGCATCCCGGTCGAGAACCCGGATCGGGCGCGGGCACTGGTCATGACGTTGATGCTCGGCAAGGAAGGCGTCGATCTGCTGTCGCAACTCGCGGGGCAGGCGGCCGGACGGGGCGTTGCTCGATCCGCGTACTGGGGCGAGGTCGTGACGAAGTCGCTCCCCCGCGCGGCCGTCGGTCCGATCGTGGATCGGCTGAAGACAATGTTCCTGAAACATTTCGCCGCGGCCGGTGGAGCGTCCTTCCTGGGTAAGGCGCTGCCGTTCGGTATCGGCGCCGTGATCGGCGGAGCGGGCAACAACATTCTCGGGCGTCGCGTGCTGGTGACGTCGCGGCGAGCCTTCGGCGCTGCGCCCGACGTCCTCCCGCCCGAGCTGGAGCCCGTCACGGGTGCCGAGCGGATCGAGATGCGGGTGGTGCGCGGCGCCCGGTACGCCGGATCCGCGATCGCGGCTGCCGCCGGCACCACCGCGCGCGGTGTCGGCTGGGCCGGTCGCCGAATGACCGAGATCGGACGCGCGCGGCACAGGTCGGATGCCGAGACGCCGGCGATCGAGGAGGATCCGGGGCGCTAGGTTCGCGCGGCCGAGGCAGCTCGTGGCCAGGCGGCCCACCCATCATCGAAGGCACGAAGTGTCGGCATCGCCGCTTCGACGCGTGAGTCCGGCCACCGGTTTCCGTCGTCCATGATGCTTCCGTGGGCATCGCGGAAGACGCGATCGTCGACCGACGGGCGCACGTACGGGCTCATCGCCTCAGTGTCCCGCACTGCACAGGGGCGACGCCACGTCGAGTTCTCCACAGACCGGGACCGCGCGCGTCATCTCGCCGCTCGGCCGTCGGATGCCGTCCTTACCTTCGTCAGCATGTTGCGACCGATCGAACCCGAAGAACTCCCGCCTCCCGTCGCCTATCGCGTGCCCTGGAGCATCGACCGGTCGGATGCCGCGCATCCCGGCGTGACGAACGAGTCACGCGCACCTGCCGACTTCGTGCGGGTGTTCCATGCGGATGCCGACGGTGAGGAGCACACGCAGCTGTGGGGGCAGGTGCTCCCCGGCGAGCGGATGGAGCTGTGCCTGTGCACGGCGGATCTGGACGAAGTCGTGGTGACGGTGGCGTGGTTCCGTCAGCAGGACGGACTGGAGTACGTGTGGCGGTTCGTCGTGTGAGCGTCAGCTGCCACCCCGGCGGCGCAGCTCACGACGGAAGTCGGCCTCCGAGTAGGGTTTGAGGTTCTCGGGCAGATCAGCCGAGGTGAGGCCCTTCACGAAAGTGTCCGGCTTGACGTCGAGCGCAGTGGCCAACTGGATCAGCACGAAAAGGGTCGGTTTGCCGTCTCCGGCCTCGATGCGGGCGAGGTGTCGGACGTCCATGTCTGCGCGCTGCGCGAGCTTCGACCGGCTGATCGACGACTTGTTCCGAAGCTCCCTCACGATCTCTCCGACGCGTTGAGATGCGTGTGATCGAGGTGCCTCCATTCCTCAAGCATCCAAGGCCACAACAAATCGATCAGCGTCTTGCATGCCAGGACTTTTAGCCCATGCTCTATGTGCCCGAGAGCGGGTGATCCCGCGTGAGACGTCGAGATCGTGCAGCATTCGTCAAGCCCTGCGACCCTGGACGCGCGAATCGGCGACCGATCTCGGGATCCGGGCGGCACCACCCCAGCGTCATCATCGCCAAAGGATCCGCCGACCCGTTGTGCGAGGCATCCAACGTCGCGCCGTCCGGCGCTACTAGGGTGGAATCCGTGACGGACACCCCTGACCTCTCCACGACCGCCGGCAAGATCGCCGACCTCCGAGCTCGATACACCGAAGCCGTGGTCGACGCCGAGACGAAGGCGAAGGAGAAGCAGCACGCCAAGGGCAAGATGACCGCCCGTGAGCGCATCGAACTGCTCGTCGACCCTGGCAGCTTCGTCGAGTTCGACGAATACGTCCGCCACCGCACCACCGCCTTCGGCATGGACCGCAACCGTCCGTACGGCGACTCCGTCGTCACCGGCATCGGCACGATCCACGGTCGCACGGTCGCCGTCTACTCGCAGGACTTCACGACCTTCGGCGGCTCGCTCGGCGAGGTCTCCGGCGACAAGATCATCAAGATCATGGAGTTCGCCCTCGCCGGCGGCATGCCCATCATCGGCATCCTCGATTCCGGCGGCGCGCGCATCCAGGAAGGCGTGCTCGCGCTCAGCAAGTACGGCGAGATCTTCAAGATGAACACGCGCTCGTCCGGTGTCATCCCGCAGATCTCGATCATCATGGGTCCGGCCGCCGGCGGCGCCGTCTACGGCCCGGCCCTCACCGACTTCGTCATCATGGTCGACAAGACCAGCCAGATGTTCGTGACCGGCCCCGACGTCATCAAGACCGTGACCGGCGAAGACGTCGGCATGGAAGAACTCGGCGGCGCCCTCACGCACAACACCCGCTCCGGCGTCGCGCACTACCTCGCCGAGGACGAAGACGACGCGATCGACTACGCACGGACGCTGCTGAGCTTCCTGCCCGACAACAACATGGCCGAGATCCCGGGCTACGAGAGCGGCTTCGAGTGGGAGACCACGGATGCCGATCGCGCGCTGAACACGATCATCCCCGACTCCCCGAATCAGCCGTACGACATCCACACGGTGATCGAGCACATCGTGGATGCCGGAGACTTCATCGAGGTCCAGCCGCTGTTCGCCCCGAACATCGTCATCGGATTCGGCCGTGTCGAGGGACGCTCGGTCGGCATCATCGCCAACCAGCCCTCCCAGATGGCCGGCACGCTCAACATCGAGGCCGGCGAGAAGGCCAGCCGCTTCGTCCGCTTCTGCGACGCGTTCTCGATCCCGATCGTCACGCTCGTCGACGTACCCGGCTACCTCCCCGGCACGGACCAGGAGTGGACCGGCGTCATCCGCCGCGGCGCCAAGCTCATCTACGCCTACGCCGAGGCGACGGTCCCGCTCGTCACGGTGATCCTGCGCAAGGCCTACGGCGGCGCGTACATCGTGATGGGCTCCAAGCAGCTCGGCGCCGATGTCAACCTCGCCTGGCCGACCGCCGAGATCGCGGTCATGGGCGGCCAGGGCGCCGTGAACATCCTCTACCGCGGCGAGATCAAGAAGGCCGAGGAGAACGGCGAGGACGTGGCCGCTGTGCGCACCCGCCTCGCCAACGAGTACACCTACAGCGTGACCAGCCCGTTCCTCGCCGCCGAGCGCGGTGAGATCGACGGCATCATCGAGCCGGCCAACACCCGCGTCTCGATCGCCAAGTCGTTGCGCGCCCTCCGCGGCAAGCGCGCCGAGCTCCCGCCGAAGAAGCACGGGAACATCCCGCTGTGAGCGAGCCGGAACCCACCCCCACGGTCGATATCGTCCGCGGCCGTCCCACCGAAGAGGAACTCGCGGCGCTCATCGCCGTCATCAGCGACGCCTATGTGCAGGAGGCGGCGAGTGCCGTCGCCGAGGAGCCGCACGTCTCGGCCTGGCAGCGCACCCAGCGACCGCTGCGCAAGCCGTTGCGCCGCGACATCCCATGGGGACGCTTCTCCGGCTGAAGATCACGCCTGTCGATGCTCGATGGGCGCTGCCCGACTCGACGGCGTTTCGATCCCCACGCCCCCTCCGCTCGCTCAGCGGGCGAGGTGCGGCGCACGGAAGCGCAGCGTCACCAGTTGGAACGCCCGCAGCTCGAGCGCGACCGCATCGGACGTCGAGCCGCGCACGGCGGCCGCCGGCAGTTCCCGTTCGAGCAGGTCCGTCTCGCTCACCGAAGCGAACCCGAACGCGGTCGACAAGACCGCGGCAGCACGCGCGCCGTGCGCCTCGTACAGCCGCACCACCACGTCGCCGCTGCGGTCCTCCGCGAGCTTGACCGACTCCACCACCACGGCATCCGACGACACCGTGACCAGCGGATCGACCGGACCTGCGCCGGTCAGCTCCCGCAGCGGCAGGTTCAGCCGATACCCCTCCCGCACGGCATCCGCGATGTCGGCTCCCGGCCGGATGCTGACACGGAACGTGTGCTCGCCCTGATCCGCCTCTGGGTCGGGGAAGAGCGGCGCGCGCAGCAGCGACAGCCGCACCGACGTCGTCACGCCACCGCCCTCCCGCGGTGCACGCGCGATGTCGTGACCGTACGTCGCATCGTTCGCGATCGCGACACCGAAACCGGGCTCCCCCACGTGCACCCAGCGGTGCGCGACCGTCTCGAACCGCGCGGCATCCCACGACGTGTTCACGTGCGTCGGACGATGCACGTGGCCGAACTGGATCTCACTCGTGGCGCGATCCGCGTGCACATCGAGCGGGAAGGACAGCTTGAGCAGCTTCTGCCGCTCGTGCCAGTCCACCACCGTCTCGATGTCGAGCGCTCGCGCCCCAGCGGCGAGCGTGAGGGTCTGCGTGATCCGCGATGCCCCCCATCCGCGGATCACGCAGACGATGGCGGCAGCGGGATGCGGGACGACATCGATCGACACCACGTCCGTCACGTCGGCCCCGTGACGGCGGTAGTGCTCGTCGATGTCCCACGCATCCCACTGCGTCGGCGTGTCGCGATGCACCCGGAGGAGGTTCCCCCGCTCCCCCGGTGCGATCGCTTCACGTCCGGTCGCACGCACGACGAGTGACGTCAGCAGACCCGACTCGTCGACGAGCACACTCAGATGCTCGTTCGACAACTCGAATCCGCTCGCCGTGCGCACGACCGATGCGGGTGCCGATTCACCCGTGACTGCGGCAGCGACCCCCGACGCCGCCGCTCCCTCCCGTGGATAGGGCCCCGCGTTCGCGACAAGCGAGGTCGTCCCCTCACCGGCGACCGCTCCCAGCGCCTGCGCGATGATGCGCTCCGTCGAGGCGAGCACCTCGGCGTAGCGACGTTCTGCCTCCCGATGCACCCAGCCGATCGAGCTCCCCGGAAGGATGTCATGGAACTGCTGCAGCAGCACGGTCTCCCACGCCGCATCCAGTTCGTCATAGGGGTACTCGGCTCCGCGCAGCGCAGCCGCCGCCGCCCACAGCTCGGCCTCGCGCAGCGCGTGCTCGCTGCGCCGGTTCCCCCACTTGGTCCGCGCCTGCGACGTATAGGTGCCGCGGTGGAACTCGAGGTACATCTCCCCCGTCCACACCGGCGGATTCTCGTACTCGGCCTCCGCCGCCTCGAAGAAACGCGCCGGACTCGACAGCGTCACCGTCGGCGACCCCTCCAGCGAGCGCAGCCGCTTCGCCGCCGCGAGCATCTCCCGGTTCGGCCCGCCACCGCCGTCTCCGTAGCCGAACGGCACCAGAGACGTGTTCGCCGCGCCCTTGTCGGCGAACTGCCGCTCGGCGCGCGCCAGCTCCGCACCGGAGAGCACCGCGCTGTAGGTGTCGACCGGCGGGAAATGAGTGAAGATGCGGGTCCCGTCCACCCCCTCCCACAAGAACGTGTGGTGCGGCATCGTGTTCGTCTCGTTCCACGACAGCTTCTGCGTCAGCATCCAGCGGGAACCGGCCGCCTTCGCGATCTGCGGCAGCGCCGCAGAGTAGCCGAACGAATCGGGCAGCCAGACATCCAGCGGTTCGACGCCGAATTCCTCGAGGAAGAACCGCTTGCCTCGGACGAACTGACGCGCCAGCGCTTCGCCGCCCGGAAGGTTGGTGTCCGACTCCACCCACATGCCGCCTGCCGGGACGAAGCGGCCCTGCGAGATCGCCTCCCGCATCCGTTCGTACAGCTCCGGCTGGAATCTCCTCATCCAGGCGTACTGCTGCGCCGAGGATGCCGCGAAGACGAACTCGTCATCGTGCTCCTGCAGCGACAGCACGTTCGAGAACGTGCGCGCCACCTTGCGCTGCGTCTCCCGCACCGGCCACAGCCATGCCGAGTCGATGTGCGCGTGGCCCACCGCGTGCAGCCGGTGCGCCGATGCGGACGCCGGCAGGCGGAGCGCCTCGGCGAGCACGCTTCGTCCGTCCGCTGCCGTGCCAGCGACGTCCTCCGGATCGACGGCGTCGACCATCCGCTCCAGAGCACGCAGGACACTTGACCGGCGCGGTGAATCGGGCAGCTGCTCCCACAGGGAGAGCAGGACCTCGGCATCCTGCAGCAGCTCCCAGACCATCTCGTCCAGCAGCCCGATGTCGGCCTGGCGCATCACATAGTGCGGCTCATCGCCCGCGGTGTCCCATTCCCCGAGCGGAGTCGGCTGGAAGTGCACGAAACCACCCCCGACGTCCGGGTTCGCGGCGGCCTCGAGGAAGATCTCGATCGCCTCGCCCGGCGCGGCCTCGAGCGGGACGTGCGCGTTGCGCGGCTCGACCGCCTTGATGATCGAGCCGTCAGGGCGGTACGCCGTACCCTCGGCTTGAAACCCCGGCTGCGCAGCGCTGAAGCCCAGATCGAACACGAGCTCGGCGCGCTCTCCCTCCTGCGCCTCCGGCGCCACTCCCGTCGCACGCAACCACATCGTTCCCCACGGGCGACCCCACGGCATCCCGACCGCGAACGGACGGTACGACTGACCGACGGCCTCGGCGAACGGCACGGGCTCAACGGGAGCTTCCCAGCTCTCGAGCGTCAGCGGCACCCGGCGACGATAGACGGCCGGGCGCAGGCGCTCGTGCAGGAAGCGGCGGATGCGCGCTTCGATGAGAGCGGAGTTGTCGTGCATGGAGGGCGTGCTCCGATGGCGAGGGGACCGGGGATGCGCCAAATATTAAATCGACTGGAATAACCGTGTCAAGAGTCCTGATGACATCCGGTCAGGACCGCCCGCCCTCCAGGAGCAGCGAAGAGGCGCGTGGAGACAGGACGTCGGCGAGGATCACGCACGCGGCTCCGACCGCGCCGACGTCGCCGCCGACGACCGATCCGGCGACCGGCAGATTCCGCACCGCTCCTGTTGCGCTCTGACGCTCGAGCAGCTTCGGCAGCTCGCGCAGGTAGACCCGCGACAGCCGGGCCCAGAACGGCCCGCCCAGTACGACCCGATCCACATCGAGCATGTTCGTCAGCGTCGAGATCAGCACGGAGAGATTCTCGGCGGCGTGCACGAGGACGGCCAGCGCACCGGCATCCCCCTGCTGCGCCCGCGTGCACAGCTGCGCCAATCGCTCGTCGACCGACTCCGCGTCGCTGCCGACGCGATCGTCGGCGAGCACACCGGCGCGCTCGGCCTGCTCGACGATCGCCTGCGGCGTGCAGACCACCTCGACGCACCCGCGCCGACCGCAGCCGCACACGGGACCATCCGGGTCGACGATGACATGTCCGACCTCGCCCACGTTGCGAGAGCGCCCGCGGACCACATCGCCGTCCAGCACGAGAGCCGTGCCGATACCGGTGCCGAGGTACACGAACAGCAGAGACACATCGGGCGGATCCTCACCGGTCCAGATCTCCGCGAACGCGGCGGCTGTGGTGTCCTTCTCCAGCACCACCGGCAGCCCGACCGCATCGGCGAGCGCGGTGCGCAGCGGCACACGGTGCCACTGATGCAGCTTCGGCGGATCGATCACGGTGCCTCTTTCGGCATCCAACGGCCCTGGGGCCGCGACGCCGACACCCGCGATCGTCTCCCGGTCGACACCGGAGCGCTCGACGAGATCCTCGATCGCGTCGGCCATCGCGCGGATCACCTGCATCGGGTCGTTCGCCGGAGTCCGCCGCACACTGCGCGCGATCACCGCCCCGCTGAGATCCAGCAGTACGACGGTCGTCAGCGCCGGATCCAGGTGCACGCCGAGCGACAGCCTGCTGCGTGGGATCAGTCTCAGTGTCGTCCGCGGCTTCCCCGGCCCGTTGATCGTGCGGCCGGCCTCTTCGATGAGTCCCTCGCTCAGCAACCGTCGCGTGATGTTGGTGACGGTCTGCGCCGAGAGCCCTGTGGCATCGACGAGTTCGATCCGACTGAAGCCGTCGCCCGAGCGACGGATCGCTTCGAGGATGACGGACTGATTGAAATCGCCCATCCTCGGCAGGTTCGTTCCTCGCCGCAACACGCTCATCGCTCCATCATCACGCATCCGGCGCCGAATCCGGCCGGACGCCGTCGGAAATCGTGTCCCCCAAATGGCCTACAGACAGATGCTGGACGAGGCGTCAGACTGTTACCGACGCTACGCGTTCGGTTGGTCTCTCTGCCCCAGGGTAGGCAGACGCGGACCGGCCTACAGCGGACAGTTTTCGGGTAACTGTGCCGCAACTGGCGAGGGGCGGGCGTATTCGCCGCCCCTCGCCCTTCTCTCACCGAGGCCCCTCACCCCCGGCTTCTCCTCCCCCGGCCGGGGATGAGTCACGCGCACCGGATGACTCGGCTGCGCCGGGTGCCGCGGCGATACGCGGGATCTCGCGCCACAGCGATACCGAGTCCTCGTCCGAGGAGTTCCCACCGGCAGCGCGGCCGACGACCGTGACGGCGACGTTCGGATCGTGCGCCGCCCGGATGATGACTCTGCCTTCCTCAACGCCGGTCAGCACCGTGGCCAGCTCGTCGCGGATCTCGCGACGACGCTGCTCGTCGACGCCGTCGAACCCGCCCTCGTCGAACACGGTCACCGCGATGCCGCGACGACGCGCTGCTTCGATCGCTGTCCTGACCGCATCGTTGAGCAGACTCGCCCCCCGCAGTTCGTCGCGCAGACGCCCCTCGGCCAACCGCGCGCTCAGCCGTTCCTCATCCGTGAGCATGCCGTGCGCAGCGACGGTGCGCGAGAGCACAGGACCTGCGACCGCCAGCGCGTACTGCGTGCGCAGCCGCCGCTCGCGCTGGCGCACCTGCTGCGTCGCATGCCAGGCCGATACGGCGCGCTGGATGCCGGCGAGCCGCTCGGTGTCGGCGATCGCGCGATCCCAGAACAGCACGAGCAGCTGGGCCACCACGACCCACATGATCGAGCCGACGAGTCCGAGCTCGAGCGCGACCAGCACGCCGAGGAAGGACGAAGACGCGATCGCGAGCTCGCCGAGCACGATCCAGCCGATCACGAAACGGCGCCGCACGACGCACACGACGGCGAGCAGGCCCATTGCGCCGATGTAGGTGGTCGCGAAGGGCGCCGCACGGTGCTGCGGATCCAGCGCGAAACTGACCATTCCCGGGATCGCGTAGGCCGCGATCATCGCCAGGATGCCCGCCCACAGCGGCATCCTCACCCGGCGGGTCGCATCAGCCAGAACGGCGATGACGATGACCGCGACGTACAACGCGATGGCGACGAGCATGAGCAGCGGCAGAGCTGGCATCTGGATCCACCACAGCGCCCTGGCGACGAAGTAGACGGCGAAGCCGAGAGCGAGCGCGGTCGCGACCGTACGGACGGTGAGTCTCATTCGCGCTCCCACGAGAGCTCGACGACCGTGCCGGATCCGTCGGATTCGATCCGCGCGGTGCCTGCCACGGCCGCCATGCGCGCCATGATCGAGGCGCGGATTCCGAGACGATCCTCGTCGACGGCATCCAGATCGAAACCGGGACCCGTGTCGCTGACCGTCACCGTGATGCCGTCGTCGCCGTGCGCGACGGCCACGATGTGCAGACCGCGCCCCCTGGCATGGGCGACCGAGTTCCCGATCGCCTGGCGCGCCGCCAGCACCAGCGCGCGGGCGGCTCTGCCGGGGATCAACCCGACTCCGCCGCGCTCCTCCACGACGGCATCCGCGCCGGCCTCGGACAGCGCACGCCGCAGTTCGGCGACGATCTGCGCCGAACCGACCGGCTCGTCGCTGCCCTCCTCCAGCACCGCGGCTTCGGTGTTCGCCAGTCGCATGAGCGCTTCTCTCGCCATTCCCACCGCGAGATCCCTCGCGCGCGGGCTCTCGGCGCGCTCGGCCGCGATCAGGGCGGCGAGCACGCTGTCGTGCATGAGGGCCGCGACGGCGACGCGCTCCTCCTCGGCGGCGGCGGCTGCTGCTGCATGCGCGTAATCGGCGACCGCCCGTCCTCGGACGTCGTCGACGCCCGCAGCGACGGCGCGGAACATCCACCCCAGCGACACCAGCACGAGGCCGAGGATGATCGTGAACGACACGTCGAAGGCGGTCGTGATCCAGAAGTCGCGCTCGAACTCGCCCTGCATCATCCGCACCGCACCGTAGATCAACGGGACCGCGATCGCCCAGATGTATTGCATCCGCAGGGCGAACGCGAGCATCGCGGCGACCACGCCGACGTTGACGAGGAAGAAGATCCACGGCTGCTGGTCCGACGCGTCGTCGGAGCTGGCCACGACGAGCGGCCAGGCGATCAGCGCACCGACGTACAGGAAGGCGAACGCCGTGGACGCCAAGCGCACGCCGCGCCCGATCACACAGCACGCGAGCATCGCCGTCAGAGGCACGAAGACCACGACGAGCATCGCGATGTGCACGGCGTCCACCACCTCCATGCCGGAGACGGCCGCCAGCAGCGCCTGCGCACCGGTCAGCACGGAGCCGATCGCGACCACCGTCTGCAGGATGCGCTCCATGCGCTTGCCGGTGAAGCGCTCGAACTCGGTCTCCGCGGAGCCGGGCGACGGAATACGAGTCCACGCCTGGCGGATGCTCAGCGGATCAGCCGACACTCGCCGTTCCGTCCGGTTCGACGAGGCCGTCCTCCATCGCACGCCGCAGCAGGTCGATCTTGGTCGGCGCAGGGCGGCCGACCTCGACGTACTTCACCCTGATGCGATTGATGTTCTCCTTCGCGGTCGAATAGGCGACGCCCAGCCGTTCTGCGACCGCCCGCATCGGCAGGCCGGTCGCGTACAGCCGAAGCACTTCGCGCTCGCGCCACGAGAGCTGCGCGTCGGCGAAATCGCGATCGCCTTCGATGGCACTGGCCCATTCGACGTTGTTCAGCGCTTCTCCGCGTGCGACGGTGCGGATCGCATCGAGCACGTCGTCCAACGCCGAGGACTTGCTGATGATCCCTGCCGCTCCGGCGACGAGCGCCTCGCGCACGGCGACGGGCCGATCCGCGACGCTGTGGATGACCACGCTGGCGCCATCGTCGACGAGCGCCGAGACGTTCTCGGTGACGGTCGTGCCGTCTCCGAGCGTCAGATCCAGCACCACGACGTCGGCCGGTGGCGCGCCGGTCGTCCTGCGCCACTCCAGATAGGACCCGACCGTGCTGCCCGAGAACACCACCGTCTGCGATCCGTCGCGGCCGCAGGCGGCCTCGAGTCCGAGGCGGACGGACTCGTGGTCGTCGATGAGTGCCACCATGCTCATCCCGTCAGCCTAGCCATCGCCGACGCCGCCGACGCGACGTGTGTCACCGCGTGAGCAGCGCCACGACCTCGAAATGATGCGTGTGGGGGAACAGGTCGAGCGCGCGCAGCTGGGCGGGCTCGAATCCGTGGGCGCGGAAAGTGCCGAGGTCGCGTGCGAGTGCGACGGGGTCGCATGCCACGTAGACGACGGCCTCCGGCGACAGCGCGGCCACGGCATCCACGACGCCGCGCCCCGCACCGGAGCGCGGCGGATCGAGCACGACCGCACCGATCGGCGTCGACGGATCCAGCACCGCCTGCGGTGCCGGTCGGGGAGGACGCCGACGGCCGCGGACTGGCCGCGCCTCCTTGACCGGTGCACCGAGGAAGCGATCCACCCGCGCGGTGACGGCGGTGATGTCGAGCGGTGCGAGGTTGCGCGCCGCGTGCTCCGTGGCGCGTCGATCCGATTCCACCGTGATGATGTCGGTGGCGCCGAGATCGGCCAGGCTCGCGGAGAACAGCCCGACGCCGCCGTACAGGTCGAGGTGAGTGAGGCCGGGGTCCACTCGTCCGGTGAGCATGTCGCGCACCGTCGTGTCCAGAGCGGCCGCGGCTCGGTGGTGGACCTGCCAGAATCCGGAGGCGTCGACCGCGAAGGACCGCTCGCCGACGCGTTCGACGAGGACTTCGGGGTCCGGGCGACGGCCCTTCTCAGGGAGCGGGATCACTCTCACGTCTCCGTCGGCCGGCTCTACGAGCTCGATCCTTCCCGGCCGCGACACGCCGATCTTCGCCGCGGCCTCGGCGACGGCCGGACGCGCCAGCGGGTGGGAGGCGACCGGGATCACCCGGTGGCTGCGCGCGGCGAACGGGCCCGCCACACCGTCCGCATCGACGTGCAGCGTCACGCGCGTGCGCCAGGCCGTGCCGTCCGAGTCGTCGAGTGCCGAGATCTCCGGCGCCTCAAGGCCGCCGCCGGCGAATCGGTCGAGCGCCTCGGACAGCACCTGGCGCTTGAGTGCTCGCTGATGGCCGAGTTCGATGTGCCCGAGGTCCGCACCGCCGGGGCGGGCGGCCGGGTCCTGCGAGACGTCGGCCTCCGGCCAGACGTGCGGGCGACGATGGGGCGACGCGTCGAGCACCTCGACGGTCTCGGCGCGCCAGAACCGCCGCGTGTCGTGCGGCGCATCCGACGGGTCCTCGCTCAGTCGTGCGCGCACGCGTTCGCCGGGTATCGCGTCGGAGACGAACACCACCCGACCTTCGTGGCGTGCGACGAAGGTGCCGCCGTGGGCGATGCCCGTGATGTCGAGATCGAGCAGTTCGGCGGAAGACGTCATAAGCCCAGGATCCCACGTCGCCCGATAGCGTGAGTGCATGCGCGTCTGTCTCGCCTCCACATCTCCCGCACGTCTCATGCTCCTGCGCCAGGTCGGCATCGAGCCGCTCGCCATCGCTCCGGAGGTCGACGAGGATGCCGTGGCCGCCGCCGCCGCTCGGTCCCGCGGCGGGGAGCTGCCGCCCGGCGAGCTCGTGCTGCTGCTGGCCCGTGCGAAGGCGGCCGACGTCGTAAGCCGCCTGGCGTCCGAGCAACCCGACTTCGACGGACTCGTGATCGGCGGCGACTCGATGTTCGCGTTGAACGGCCGCGTCTACGGCAAGCCGTACACGCCCGAGGAGGCCACTCGTCGCTGGCGGGAGATGCGCGGCGAGACCGGCATCCTGTACTCGGGGCACTCGGTCCACCGCGTGATGCCGGGCGACGAGGCGCGCGAGGCGACGGCCGTCGCCGAGGCATCGGTCACTTTCGCCGAGGACATCTCGGACGCCGAGATCGACGCCTACGTCGCCTCGGGCGAGCCCTTGCACGTCGCTGGAGCTTTCACGGTAGACAGCCTCGGCGGGGCGTTCATCACGCGCGTCGACGGCGATCCGTCCACGGTGGTGGGAATGTCGCTGTCCACGCTGCGACGGCTGGCCGGCGACCTGGGCGCGACGTGGACGGACCTGTGGACGTCGCGTCCGACATCCTGACCCGTCTCTCGTAGGCTCACCGACACGATCCACGCGTTTTCTTGTGGAGGGTCGTCAAATCAGAGGCCCTCGTTCTCGCTAGGCTGGCAGTCATGCCCATCGAGAAGGTACTCATCGCCAACCGCGGAGAGATCGCTGTACGCATCATCCGCGCCGCTCGCGATTCGGGGATCTCGTCCGTCGCCGTCTACGCCGACCAGGACCGCGAGGCTCTGCACACCAGGCTCGCCGACGAGGCATACGCGCTCAGCGGTGCGACGAGCGCGGAGACCTACCTGCAGATCGAGAAGATCCTGTCCATCGCCCGCCGCTCCGGCGCCGATGCGGTCCACCCCGGCTATGGCTTCCTCGCCGAGAACGCCGAGTTCGCTCGCGCCGTCATCGGTGCGGGGATGATCTGGATCGGACCGTCCCCCGACGCGATCGAGGCCCTCGGCGACAAGGTGACGGCGCGTCACGTCGCCGAGAAGGTGGGCGCTCCGCTCGCCCCTGGCACGCCCGGCCCCGTGGCCGGTGCCGACGAGGTCGTCGCGTTCGCGCAGGAATACGGGCTGCCTATCGCCATCAAGGCCGCCTACGGCGGCGGCGGACGCGGTCTGAAGGTCGCCCGCGAGTTCGACGAGGTCGCCGAGCTCTTCGAGTCCGCGACGCGCGAGGCCGTCACGGCGTTCGGTCGCGGGGAGTGCTTCGTCGAGAAGTACCTGGACAAGCCCCGCCACGTCGAGACGCAGTGCCTCGCGGATGCCGAAGGCAACGTCGTCGTCATCTCCACACGCGACTGCTCGCTGCAGCGCCGCCACCAGAAGCTCGTCGAGGAGGCACCGGCGCCCTTCCTCACCGAAGAGCAGAACCGCCAGCTGTACGCGGCATCCAAGGCGATCCTCAAGGAGGTCGGCTACGTCGGAGCCGGCACCTGCGAGTTCCTGATCGGCGCAGACGGCACGGTGTCGTTCCTCGAGGTGAACACCCGCCTGCAGGTCGAGCATCCCGTCTCCGAAGAGGTCACAGGCATCGACCTCGTCCGCGAGCAGTTCCGCATCGCGGCGGGCGGCACCATCGACTACGACGACCCCGCTCCGCAGGGGCACTCGATCGAGTTCCGCATCAACGGCGAGGACCCCGGCCGCGGGTTCCTCCCCCAGCCGGGCCCGATCCACGTCTTCAAGACCTTCGGCGGTCCAGGCATCCGACTGGATTCCGGCGTCACCGCCGGCGACTCCGTCTCCGGCGCCTTCGACTCCCTGCTGGCCAAGATCATCGTCACCGGCAAGGACCGCGCCGAGGCGCTGGAGCGCGCACGTCGCGCCCTCGACGAGTTCGAGGTCGCAGGTCTCCCCACGGTCCTGCCGTTCCACCGGAAGGTCGTCCGCGACCCCGCTTTCACCGCCGAGAACGGCGAGTTCGGCGTCTACACGCGCTGGATCGAGACCGAGTTCGTCAACGACATCCCGGCGTGGGATGGAGAGCTGGAAGCCCCTGCGGCCGCGGCCGCGCGCCACACCGTGGTCGTCGAGGTCGCCGGCAAGCGTCTCGAAGTGAGCCTGCCAGACCGCGTCGCGGTCGCCGCGAGCACCGCAGGGCGACCGGCGGCTGTGCCGCCGTCCCGTCGCAGCCACGCGACATCCGTCTCGGCCGGAGCATCCGGCGACGCCGTGAAGTCGCCCATGCAGGCCACGGTCGTCAAGATCGCGGTCGAGGACGGCCAGCAGGTCGTCAAGGGCGATCTGGTCGTCGTGCTCGAGGCGATGAAGATGGAGCAGCCTCTTCAGGCGCACAAGGACGGCGTGATCGGCAACATCAGCGCGGATGCCGGGACCACGGTGTCCGCCGGCCACCAGCTGCTCACCATCAGCTGACGCCTACCTACGCGAAAGGGCGCCCCACCGCGGTGGGGCGCCCTTTCGCGTGTCCTGCGTCTACGAGATGTTCACCAGGTGCATCGCGCGGGACGCGTCCGTGATGCTCGACGACAGCGACGGGTAGGCCGCGAACACCCGCGACACCTGATCCACCGTCAGCCGACGCTCGACGGCGACGGCGATCGGGTAGATGAGCTCGGAGGCCTTGGGACCGACGATCACTCCTCCGATCACGGTGCCCGAGCCCTTGCGGGCGATGATCTTGACGAATCCGTCCTTGATGCCCATCATCTTGGCGCGGGGATTCGCCGCGAGCGGCAGCTTGTAGACGATGCCGTCCGCGACGCCGTCCTCGACGTCCTGCTCGCCCCAGCCGACCGTGGCGATCTCCGGTGCGGTGAAGATGTTCGAGGTGATCTTGACCTTCTCCAGCGGGATGACGATGTCGCCCAGCGCGTGGAAGACCGCCGTGCGGCCCTGCATCGACGCCACAGAGGCGAGGGGGAAGAAGTTCGTGCAGTCGCCGACCGCGTAGATGTTCGGCACCGAGGTGCGCGCCACCTTGTTCACGCGGATGTGACCGGACTCGGTGAGTTCGACGCCCGCTTCCTGCAGGCCGATGGATGCCGTGTTCGGGACCGAGCCGACGGCCATCAGGCAGTGGCTGCCCTCGACGGTGCGCCCGTCGGAGAGAGTGACGAGCACCCCGGCATCCGTCTTCTCCACCTTGTCGGCGCGCGCCTTGGACAGCACCTGCATACCGCCGCGCTTGAAGACCTTCTCGAGCACGCGCGCGGCGTCCTGATCCTCGCCGGGGAGCACCTGGTCGCGACTGGAGACGAGCGTCACCTTCGCGCCGAGGTTCATGTACGCGGATGCGAACTCGGCACCCGTGACACCGGATCCGACGACGATGAGGTGATCAGGCAGCGCCTTCATGTCGTACAGCTGCGTCCAGGTGAGGATGCGCTTGCCGTCGGGCTTGGCCGACTCCAGCTCCCGCGGAGCGGCTCCGACGGCGATGATGATCGTGTCGGCCTCGATGCGGTCGAAGTCCGTACCGTCTGGTCCGGTGGCGACGATGATCGCGTTCGTGCCCTCGAGGCGTCCGTGGCCGGACAGGATGCGCACGCCGGCATCCAGCAGCGACGAGCGCATGTCCTCCGACTGCTGGGCGGCGAGCGCCATCAGACGCTTGTTGACGGCGGCGAGGTTGATCGCGATCTCGGGCTTGAGCGGCTTGCCGTGTTCACCCTTCGCGAAGAACTGCACACCCAGATCGCTGGCCTCCGAGATCGCGACGGCGGCATCCGCCGTGGCGATCAGGCTCTTCGACGGCACGACGTCCGTGAGCACGGCCGATCCGCCGACTCCGACGCGCTCGACCAGGGTCACCTCGGCTCCGAGCTGGGCGGCGGCCAGAGCCGCCTCGTATCCGCCGGGACCGCCACCGAGGACGGCGACACGCTGAGTGCGCTCGAAAGGAGTTGAGGACATGGATTCCATTCTTCCGCAATCCTGGCCCCGACGCCGCACGCTTCCTAGAGTGGATCCATGACCGACATTCATGACCACCCCCTCGACGACCCGAACGCGAACCCGTTCGAGATCGCAGCCACGGCCGCCGCGGACATCGCGCGGATCAGCGGCGTCGAGAAGCACGACATCGCCCTCACCCTCGGCAGCGGATGGGGCAGGGCAGCCGACGTGATCGGCGAGACCGTCGCGACGATTCCCGCCACCGAGGTGACCGGGTTCTCCAAGCCCGCGTTGGAAGGCCATGTCGGCACCCTGCGGTCGATCCGCACCCCCGATGGCAAGAACGTCCTCGTGATCGGCGCCCGAACGCATTACTACGAAGGACACGGCGTCCGCCGCGTCGTCCACAGCGTCCGCACGGCGGCGGCCACCGGAGCGAAGATCATGGTCCTCACCAACGGCGCCGGCGGCGTCCGCGAGACCTGGACGCCCGGCCAGCCGGTGCTCATCAGCGACCACATCAACCTCACCGCCGATTCGCCCCTCGAGGGCGCGACGTTCATCGACCTCACCGACCTGTACGCGCAGCGGCTTCGGGACATCGCCCGCTCGATCGACCCTTCGCTCGACGAGGGCGTCTACACGCAGTTCCGCGGTCCGCACTACGAGACCCCTGCCGAGGTCCAGATGGCGAAGCACATCGGCGGCCACATCGTCGGCATGTCGACGGCTCTCGAGGCCATCGCCGCGCGTGAAGCCGGCATGGAGATCCTCGGCTTCTCGCTGATCACGAACCTCGCCGCCGGCATCCAGAAGACCCCCCTGAGCCACGCCGAGGTCATCGAGGCCGGACGCGAGGCGGAACCGGTCATCTCGGCTCTGCTGGCCAAGGTGGTCGAGGCTCTGTGAGCGCGGAGGACCTCCTCGCGTCGGCTCGCGCCTGGATCCGTCAGGACCCGGATGCCGAGACGCGCGACGAGCTCGCGGGCATCATCACCCTCGCCGCGGGCGGGGACGCCTCGGCGCTGGAGGATCTCGACGATCGCTTCCGTGCGCGCCTGGCGTTCGGCACCGCCGGCCTGCGCGGTGCGCTCGGCGCCGGCAGCAACCGGATGAATCGGGTGCTCGTGGCGCAGGCCGCTGCCGGCTTCGCCGCCTACCTGCTCGATCGGGCGCAGGGCACGACCCCCACTGTCGTGGTCGGCTACGACGGGCGGCGCAACTCGCGCCGGTTCGCCCTGGATTCCGCAGAGCTGTTCGCCGGAGCCGGCCTTCGAGCGATCCTGCTGCCGCGTCTGCTGCCCACTCCGGTGCTCGCCTTCGCGGTCCGCCTTCTCGGTGCGGATGCCGGCGTCATGGTGACCGCCAGCCACAACCCGCCGAACGACAACGGCTACAAGGTCTACCTCGGCGGTGCGGACGAGGGGTCCCAGATCGTGTCGCCCGCCGACGCGGAGATCGCCGCGCACATCCAGCGCGTGGCGGATGCCGGGGATGTCGGCGTCCTGCCCCGATCGGATGCGTATGAGATCGCCGGCGATGAGGTCGTGCGCGCGTACGTCACGGCGACGGCCGCCGTCGCCCCGGCCGGCTCCGGCGCCGATGGGCTCCGATGGGTGTACACCGCCATGCACGGCGTCGGATGGGAGACATTCGAGCGCATCGTGACGGCCGCCGGCTACCCGAAGCCGACCGCTGTGCGCGCGCAGCAGCATCCCGATCCGACTTTCCGCACCGTGGCGTTCCCGAACCCCGAGGAGCCGGGTGCGCTGGATCTGTCCTTCGACGTCGCGCGGTCCACCGGCGCCGAGCTCATCATCGCCAACGACCCTGATGCCGATCGGCTCGCCGTCGCGATCCCCGACGCCGACGCGCCGAGCGGCTGGCGACGCCTCAGCGGCAACGAGATCGGCCTGCTCCTCGGCGCCCGCGCCGCGCGGGCGGCCGAGGGGACGGCGGGGGCGACGCTCGCCTGCTCGCTGGTCTCGTCCCCCGGTCTCGGCGTGATCGCCGAGCATCACGGCCTCGGCTTCGCCGAGACGCTGACCGGTTTCAAATGGATCTCACGCGCCGAGGGCATCGTGTTCGGCTTCGAGGAGGCCCTGGGCTACCTCGTCAATCCCGAGACCGTGCGCGACAAGGACGGCATCTCGGCGGCGGTCGCCCTGCTGGGTCTCGCCTCGGAGGCCAGGGAGCGCGGCGCGACCCTCTCGACCCTGCTGGAAGAGCTCGGCGGAACCTATGGCCACTTCGGGAGCGGTCAGGTGTCGATCAGAGTCGAGGACCTGTCGATCATCGGCACCGTCATGGCTTCGCTGCGCCAGTCGCCTCCGGCATCCATCGGGGACGCCGCGATCGAGTCGGCGGAAGACCTGCTGCTCGCGCCGGCGGGCCAGCCGTCCGGCGACGTGCTGCGGTACCGCCTCGCGGGTGGCGGTCGCGTCATCGTCCGCCCCAGCGGCACCGAGCCGAAGCTGAAGGTCTACATCGACACGCAGGCGGACTCCGCGGATGCCGCGGCGGACGCCGTCGCCGCCATCGAGTCCGGCGTGCGGGTGCTGCTGGAGGAGCGCTCCTGAAACGCTTCGCACGATGATCCTGCTGCTCGCCGTGCTGGCGACGGTTGTCGCCGGGGCTGTGCAGCGTCTCACCGGACTCGCGTTCGTCCTGGTGCTCATCGGTCCCGCCGTCCTGATCCACGGCCCCGTCGAGGGGGTCACGGTGGCCGTGCTGCTCGCCGTCGTGGCCGCCGTGGTCGCCATCCCCTCGGGGTGGCGACTGATCGACTGGAGCCGCACCAGGTGGCTGCTCGGCGTCGGGATCGCGGCCGCTCCGTTCGGCGTGCTCGTGACACGGTTGCTGCCAGAGGCGGCGCTGCTCTTCATGATCTCGCTTCTGGGGATCGCCGCGCTGCTGGCTCCACGATTGGGCGGGCCGATCTCCGCGGTACTGAAGGGACGCCGTGGCGCGGTGTACGCCGGAGCGGCGGCCGGGTTCCTGCACGCCTCCAGCGGCCTGTCCGGGCCCGCTCTGGCCGCCTACGCGGTCGGCGACCGCTGGGAGCAGCACCGCTTCGCAGCGAGCGCGCAAGTGGTGTTCCTCGGGTACGGGCTGGTGTCGGTGCTGCTTCGCGGGCTGCCGTCGGCCCCGGTCGGCGAGATGATGCTGCTCGCTGCGGGGACGGCCGGCGGCATCCTCCTCGGGACGCTGCTCACCCGGGTCGTCTCCGCCCGAGTGGCCAGGAGCATGATGCTGTGGTGCGCGTGGGCCGGGGTCCTCGTCGTCCTGGGCAGGGCGTTCCTCGCCCTCGTGGGGTGAGGACGGATAGCATCGCTGCATGCCCAGCCGCCGCGTGAAGATCAGCGCACACAACGGGGCGCACGCCCGTCCCGTCGCCGAGCTCGCCCGGCTGGCCATCGCACACAGCGCACCGGTCACGCTGGCGACCTCGGAGGGAACGGTTGTCGAGCTCGCCAGCATCCTCGCGGTCATGGATCTCGCCCTCGTCGAGGGCGACGTCGTCACGATCGAGACTCCGACGTCCGCTGACGCGGATGCACTGCTGGATGCGATGGTCGAGGTGCTCGCGCCGAGGTGAGCCCCGCGTGATCAGCCGTCGATGACGGCCACCAGCTCATCGAGGAACGCCTCGAAGCTCGTGGCCCTGCGCACCAGCCGCTGGACGCTCTCGCGCTCGCTGAACACTTCGACCAGCTGCTCGAACACGGTCTGGAAGGCGGCCCGGTCGCTCTCGCTGAACGCGGCGAGCGCGACCACCTGGACGCGACCGTCTCCCCATGCCACGGATCCGTCGGCCACGCCGATCGCGATCGCGGTACGACGGGCCGTCATCTGCAGCGAATGCGGCACCGCGAGCGCGTCGGTGAACGCGGTGGATGACATGCGCTCGCGCTGGATCGTCTTGTCGACGTACTCGTCATCGATGAGGCCCGCGGCGACGAGCATCCCGCCGAGGCGGCGGATGATCGCCTCGTCCCCGGCATCCGGCAGCGGGTGCACGAAGGCGCTCGCGTCGAAGTACCGAGACAGCTCCGCGCGCAGCTGAGCGAGCCGACGGCCGCGGCGCACCCGCGCCGCCGCCTGCTGCACGCGTTCCACATCCGCCTCGCCGAGGAAGGGCTGCACGCGGACGAACCTATCCCCCGACGCGCCGGGTTCGATCGTCGACAGCACCAGGTCCGTGTCGAAGGATGCCCAGTCCGGATCGACCGAGGTGACCACGCGCGTGACCTCGATCGCGGAGCCGAGCGAGCGGTCGACGCTGGAACGGAGCAGCTCGTGCAGCTCGTAGTACCCGGGGCACACGATCGTGGCGCTGAGGATCGTGTCCGCCTTGCGGCTGCGCTCGAGGCGACCGCCGACGTGCATCGCGATGTAGGCGATCTCGTCGTCGTTCACCGGCAGGTCGAGCCGGTCGTGCAGTCCGCTCGCGATCGACACGGCCACCTCGAAGATCATCGGATAGGACGATTTGAGCGACCGCGTCAGCGGATTGCGCGTCCACGCCTGCTCCTTCGCACGCCGCAGCAGGTTCTGCACGTGCAGGCTGAGCCGCAGGATGAACGCCTCGTCCTCGAGGTCGACCTGATAGTCGTGCGCCGCGCGGGCGATCTCCGCGCGCACCGCCTCGTCAACACCCCCATCCACACCGCTGCGAGCGACCTCGACGGCGCTGCCGCGCCCAGGGGCGACCACGCGGGTCAGCACCAGCGTGGCCAGATGGGCGCTGTCGCCGACACCGAGGCGCACGCCGAAGTGCTCCTGTGCCAGACGGCTGATCTGCTCGCCGACGCGGACGATCTCACCGTGCGCGTCCGCCGCGCGGTCCTGCGCGGCATCCGTCTCCAGCGGCCGGCCTGCGGCGACCCTGTCGGCCGCGATCGCGATGTGCAGCAGCACGTCGGAGATGGCCAGCTCGTTCACGTAGTAGCCCAGTGCGCCCAGTTCGCGCACCAGTGCGGTCTTGAAGTCGGCTACGGCACCGGAGCCGACGACCTCCCCCGCCAGCGCATGCCGGATCGTCTCGGGGCGGAACGCGGCAGCATCCATCTCGTCGTGCGCGAGCCGGCTGAGCAGCCGGCGCTGCGCGGCCTCGGTCCCCCGCAACCGGATCGTCTCGCGGTCGCGCTCCAGGGCGAGATCGGTTCCGTCCAGCAGCGCGCGGACGCGGGTGAGATCGGACTCCACCGTCGCGTCGGACACGTGCAGGCGATCGGCCGTCTCGTACAGGTCTATGCCGTCCGGCTGGTCCAGCAGCATCCGGATGACGGCATGCAGGCGCTCTCGCGGTGCCGACTCGTCGGCCCGCGCGCGCAGAGCCGCTCGGGCGCCTGCGCCGGCGCGATATCCGGCCGGCCCAGAGTCGACGGCATCCGTCGCAGGCACGCGGGAGTTCAGCGCCGCGACGTACGAGCGGATGCTGCGCGGAGTCACCCCGAGCTGATCGGCGAGGCTGCCGGCCGTCGCCCACCCGTCCTGGCGCAGCAACGCGGAGAGGAGCTGATCCTGGCGCTGGCGCGTCATGGTCCCTCCGAGTCTGAATGCCGGCTTCGTCGCACTCTCATGATGCCAGCCCTGAGCCAGGAAGAGGCGGGACCGGGTGTTCCGCAGGGGCGGAAAGAAGCCTGGTGGTGCCGTTCACAGCGCGTTCCCAGAATGGAACCATGGCATCGAAGAGGATCCTCGTGGTCTGCGGCGCAGGGGCGTCGAGCACTTTCGTCGCGCAACGACTGCAGCGCGCCGCGACCGACGCGCACCTGGCGTGGGACGCCTTCGCCGGCACCGAGTCGACCACCGCATCGCGCGATGCCGATCTGATCCTCGTCGGCCCGCATCTCGCCGACCGCCTCGGCGCCATCCGCGCGGCGAGCCCGTGCCCGGTGCTGCCGCTCCCCGAAGACATCTTCACCGACCGCGACGGCACGCGCACGCTCGCGCTCGTGCGGTCGGCACTCACCGCCGAGAAAGGAACACCATGACCGCTGCATCCCGCACCGTCCGGATCGGATCATCCCACGGCCTGCACGCTCGTCCAGCGAAGCTCTTCGCGCAGGCCGCGAAGGAGTCGGGCATCGCCGTCACCGTCGCGAAGGACTCCGGCAAGCCGGTCAACGCCGCCAGCATCCTGGGTGTGATCGCCCTGGGTGTCGACCACGGCGACTACGTCACGCTCACCGCGGACGGTGAGAACGCCGACGCCGTGCTCGACACGTTGACCGAGCTGCTCACGACCGACCACGACGAGGAGTCGGCCGGATGAGCACGCTCCGCGGAGTGGGGATCGGGTCCGGCGTCGCGCAGGGACCCGTCGTCCGCATGGCGGACCCGCTTCCGGATCCTGAGAACGCCAGGAGCGCCGTCGGTGCCGATCAGGAGCGCACCAGGGTCCGCGAGGCGATCGCCGCCGTGGCGAGCGAGCTGACCACCAGAGCTGAGACGGCCGGAGGTGCCGCGCAGGAGGTGCTCGAAGCCCAGGCGATGATCGCCGAGGACCCGAGCCTGCAGGACGAGATCGACGCGCGCATCGATGACGGCACCACAGCGGAGTGGGCGGTGCACGACGCGTTCGCGGGCTTCAAGGCGACTCTCGAGGCCGTCGGAGGCTATCTCGGCGAACGAGCGGCCGACCTCGACGACATCGCACAGCGCGTGCTCGCCCGGTTGCGTGGTGTGCCAGCGCCCGGAGTCCCCGACCCGGGTCATCCCTTCGTGCTGGTCGCGCGCGACCTCGCGCCCGCGGACACGGCACTGCTCAAGCTCGATCAGGTCCTGGCGCTCATCACCTCTGATGGCGGCCCGACGTCCCACACCGCGATCCTGGCCAGGGAGAAGGGCATCGTCGCCGTCGTCGGCGTGGCACAGGCCGGCGTCCTCACCGACGGCGAGACGGTGATCGTGGATGCCGCGGCCGGCGCCGTGACGACCGAACCGTCCGCCGACGAACTCGGCCGCGCAGCCGAGCGCGCGTCGGCCAGGCAGAGCGCCGAGGCGCTTCCCCCGACGCCGGGCGCCCTCGCAGACGGCACCCCCATCGCACTGCTGGCGAACCTGGGCAAACCCGCCGACGCAGCGGATGCGGTAGCGCGGGGGGCCGAGGGCGTCGGGCTCTTCCGCACCGAGTTCCTGTTCCTCTCGGCCGCGCAGGCGCCGACCGTCGCGCAGCAGCGCGAGTCGTACCGCGAGCTGCTGGCCGCGTTCGAGGGGAAGAAGGTCGTCGTCCGACTGCTGGATGCCGGGGCGGACAAGCCGCTCGCCTTCCTCAACGACGCGCACGAGGAGAACCCGGCCCTCGGTCTGCGAGGCCTGCGGGCGCTCCGCGCGAGCGAGGACATCCTGCGCGAGCAGCTCACCGCACTCGCCGAAGCGGATGCCGAGACGAGTGCCGACCTCTGGGTCATGGCCCCGATGGTGACCACCGTCGAGGAGACGGCGTATTTCACGACGCTCGCCCGCGAATACGGGCTGAAGACGGCCGGTGTCATGGTCGAGGTGCCTGCGAGCGCGCTGCTCGCCGACCGCGTGCTCGCGCACGCCGATTTCGCCTCGATCGGCACGAATGACCTCACCCAGTACACGATGGCCGCCGACCGCATGCTCGGATCCGTCGCCGGATTCCAGGACCCGTGGCATCCGGCCGTGCTGCGCCTCGTCGGCGAGGTCGGCGCCGCCGGCGCTCGGGCGAGCAAGTCGGTCGGCATCTGCGGTGAGGCCGCCGCCGATCCGCTGCTCGCCGTCGTGCTGGTCGGACTCGGCGCGACGAGCCTGTCGATGGCACCGGCCGCTCTGGCCGACGTCCGGCTCGCGCTCTCGGAGCGCACGCTCGACGACGCGCGACACCTCGCCGAGATCGCCCTCGCTGCGGATGACGCCGCCGGCGCTCGTGCCGCGGTCGCCGCGGCCGTCGCAGATCTCACCCCTCACCCGAACCCACAGCAGAAAGAGACGACATCATGACGACGACGTCACCCGCGCAGAAGCAGGGAAGGCTCCGGGTCGGAGTCCAGCGCTTCGGCACGTTCCTCTCCGGCATGATCATGCCGAACATCGCGGCCTTCATCGCCTGGGGCTTCATCACGATGCTCTTCATCGCGGTGGGCTGGCTGGGGTGGTGGACCCCTGTCGCACCGCTGCTCGGCGGCTTCGGCGACGCGGGTGCCATCAACTGGCCCGGAGCCATGACGACAGTCGCGCTCGATGAGAACGGTGATCCGTTCAATCAGTTCGTCGGACTCGTCGGGCCCTCGATCACGTATCTGCTGCCGCTCCTCATCGCCAACACCGGTGGTCGGATGGTCTATGGCGAGCGCGGCGGCGTCGTCGCCTCGATCGCGACGATGGGTGTGATCGTCGGGACCAACATCCCGATGTTCCTCGGCGCGATGATCATGGGGCCGTTCGCGGCGCTCGTGACCAAGTGGATGGACAAACTCTGGGACGGCAAGATCAAGCCGGGCTTCGAGATGCTCATCAACAACTTCTCCGCCGGCATCCTCGGCATGCTACTGGCCATTCTCGGCTTCTTCGTGTTCGGTCCTGCGATCCTCTGGGTGAGCGATGTCCTGGGTCTCGCGGTCGGCTGGCTGGTTCTGTACAACCTGCTGCCGCTCGTGTCGATCATCGTCGAACCCGCGAAGGTGCTGTTCCTGAACAACGCGATCAACCACGGCGTCTTCACGCCGCTCGGCATCGAGCAGGCTCAGGAGACGGGCAAGTCGATCCTGTTCCTGATCGAGGCCAACCCCGGCCCCGGGGTCGGACTGCTGCTCGCCTTCTCGTTCTTCGGGATCGGCGCAGCGAAGGCTTCGGCCCCCGGCGCCGCCGTCATCCAGTTCCTCGGAGGCATCCACGAGATCTACTTCCCGTACGCGCTCAGCAAGCCGGCCACGATCCTCGCGCTGATCGCGGGCGGTGCCACGGGAGTGACGACGAACATGATCCTCGGCGGCGGCCTGGCGTTCCCCGCAGCGCCCGGCAGCATCATCGCCGTCACAGCGGCCGCTGTCAGCCCCGCTGCCGGTGGCATCGCGAATCTCCTCGTGGTGTACCTGTCGGTCATCCTCGCCGCCACCGTGACCTTCCTCATCACCGGTCTCATTCTCCGAGCATCGCGCAAGCGCGACCTGCTGGCCGAGGCCGACGCGTTCGGCGCGGCGATCGCGCAGACCGAGGCCAACAAGGGCAAGAAGTCCGCCGCGATGGACGCCCTGCGCGTAAGCGGTGACGCGGCATCCGTCGCCGCAGCGGACGAAGCACTCGACAAGCTCGAGACGCAGGCCGAGACCGGCGGTATGGCGGACGGCGGTGTCCTCGCCACGCGCCGGATCACCGACATCGTCTTCGCGTGCGACGCCGGCATGGGGTCGTCCGCGATGGGGGCGAGCGTGCTGCGCAACAAGTTCAAGAAAGCCGGCATCGAGGGCGTCACCGTCGTCAACAAGGCGATCGCGAACCTCGACGGCACGGCGGATCTGGTCATCACCCAGCAGCAGCTGACCGACCGCGCCCAGGCGCAGTCGCCCGACTCGCTCCACATCTCGGTCGACAACTTCATGAACTCGCCGAAGTACGACGAGGTCGTCGAGATGGTCCGCGACCAGCGAAAGGAGGCATGATGAGCGTTCTCACCCTCGGCCAGGTCCGCATCCACCCCGGCTCCGCGACGCAGGAGGCGGCACTGCAGGAGGCCACGGACATCCTGGTCGCCGCCGGCGCCGTCACCCCCGCGTACGTCGACGCGATGCGGCAGCGTGAGCAGACGGTGTCCACCTTCATGGGCAACGGCCTCGCGATCCCGCACGGCACCAACGATGCGAAGGACACGATCCTCGCCTCCGCGCTGTCCGTCGTCCGCTACGACGGCGGGGTCGACTGGGCCGGCGACGAGGCAACCTTCGTGATCGGGATCGCCGGCGTCGGAGACGAGCACCTCGACATCCTGTCGCGGATCGCGATCCTCTTCTCGGAGGAGGACGACGTCGCACGCCTGACGGCCGCACAGACCCCGGACGAGCTGTACGCGCTGCTTTCGGAGGTGAACGAGGGATGAAAGCCGTCCACTTCGGCGCCGGGAACATCGGGCGCGGTTTCGTCGGCCTGCTGCTGCACGAGGGCGGCTACGAGGTCGTCTTCTCCGACGTCGCCGACGCCCTGGTGGACGCCCTCGACGCGGCGGACCACTACACGGTCCGCGAAGCCGGACCCGGTGGGGTGAACCGGATCGTGACGGGCTTCCGGGCGCTCAACAGCCGCAGGGATCCGGATGCCGTCATCGCAGAGGTCGCGACGGCCGACGTCGTGACCTGCGCCGTGGGGCCGACCGTGCTGCGCTTCATCGCTCCCGTCATCGTCGAGGGGCTGCGCCGACGGCACGAGGACGCCGCACCGCTGGCCGTCATGGCGTGCGAGAACGCGATCGGGGCGACCGACACGCTGCGCGCCGAGATCGAGCGGCTCGCCGTGGGCGATGCGGCCGCCCTCACCGCCCGGGCCGCCTTCGCGAACACGGCCGTCGATCGGATCGTTCCGGCGCAACCGGACGGGGCAGGGATCGACGTCACGGTCGAACCGTACTTCGAATGGGCGATCGAGCAGGGGCCGTTCCGCGGCGAACTGCCGACCATCCCCGGCGCGCACTTCGTCGACGATCTCGCCCCCTACATCGAACGCAAACTGTTCACCGTGAACACCGGGCACGCCGCGACCGCGTACTTCGGCGCGCAAGCAGGGCACGAGCGGATCGCTGATGCGCTCGCCGACCCGGCGGTCGCGGCATCCGTCGGCGCAGCCCTCGAGGAGACCTCGGCGATGCTGGCCGCCGTGCACGGGCTCGACCCGGCGGAACTGGCCGACTACCGTGCGACGATCCTGGAGCGGTTCCGAAATCCGGAGCTCATCGACACCGTGCAGCGCGTCGGCCGTCAGCCGCTGCGCAAGCTCTCGCGGCACGAGCGCTTCATCGGTCCGGCGGCTGAAGCCGCAGAGCGAGGGCTGTCGACGGCGGCGCTCGTCGCCGCTGTCGCCGCCGCGCTCGCGTTCGACGATCCGGAAGACGAGCAGTCCGTCGAGCTGCAACGGCGTCTCGCCTCCGAAGACGCGGCGGCCTTCACGGCATCCGTCACCGGACTGGATGCCGAGCATCCGCTGTTCGCCGCGGTGCGCGCCGCGGTCACTGCCAGGCAGCAGCGCTAGCCTGAACGGGTGAGGAAGAGACGCGGACGGCGGATCGTCGCCTGGATCCTGGGGTCCCTGGGCGCCGTCATCGTCCTCGGGATCATCGGGATCGTCATCTGGAGCCAGGTCGGCGTCATGGCGGCCGAACCGGAGCCCCTGGCGAGCGTGAGGGAGAATCCCGATGTCGTGATCGATGACGCGGATCAGGGCATCGTGCTCTCCCCCGCGGACGGCGACAGCGGGATCGGGCTCGTGTTCATCCCCGGCGCCAAGGTCGACCCCTGGGCATACGCCGCGATCTTGCAGGGCATCGTGGCGGAGGACGGCGTCACTGTCGTGATCACGCGGCCGTGGCTCAACCTTGCCTTCTTCGACCCTCGCGGCGTCGACGCCTTCACCTCTGCCGCGCCGGAGGTCGACTCGTGGATCGTCGGCGGGCACTCGCTGGGCGGCGTTCGTGCCTGCCAGCTGGCGTCGGATGCCGAGGCCCTGCTGCTGTTCGCCTCGTACTGCGCGGCCGACCTCGCGGAGACCGACCTCCCCGTGCTCAGCCTGGCCGGCAGCGAAGACGGCCTCTCGACGCCGGAGAAGATCGCCGATGCCCGTCATCTGCTCCCCGAGAGCGCCGAGCTCGTCGAGATCGACGGAGCGTCGCACGCCTCGTTCGGCGACTACGGCCCTCAACCAGGGGACGGGACGCCCTCGATCTCGGACGACGCGATGCACGCGACGGTCACGGATCTGACCGGCCGGTTCGCCGACGACCTCGCGGCATCCGTCGCCGGCTGAGCGGGAGCGTCAGGAGACGAACGGCTCCACGGCGAGGCGCCCCCACGCGAGGAACACCATCGCAGCGAGGAAGAGCAGATCGCCCAGGAAGAGCGTGTACTCGTTCCGACGGATGCGCTCGGTGGCGGCGCCGGCCATGTAGAGCGCCAGCGCGGATGCGGCGAGGGGAACGAGCACGGGCGCGATGCCGACCAGCGCGGGCAGCGTCAGGCCGATCCCGCCGAGGATCTCGAGCACGCCCATGAACTTGACCTGGGGACCGGAGAAGTCCTCGGCCCAGTGCGTGGCTGCGGCGTACCGCTCGTACGGCCACGCCAGCTTGATGATGCCGCCCACGACGTAGGCGAGGCTGAAGACGCCCGCGACGATCCAGAGTGCGATGTTCACACCTGCACAGTACTACCGGACTGCGCCCCCGTTTCGGCTCGGTCGCCTGCGGCGTCCTCGCTCAACGACCGAGGTGGGGATCCAGCAGCGGATGCAGGTGGCGAGTGCCGAGCACGGTCGACGCCGAGCGGGCCCCGGCTTCGAGCGCCGCGGGAACACCGAGCCCTGACAGCCGCGCATCGAGGACTCCGGCGAGGAATGCGTCGCCGGCGCCGTTCGTGTCGTGGACGTCGACCCTGATGGCTGCGACGCGGTGCTCGCCGCCATCGTCATCCACGGCCACGGCGCCGTCCGCACCCAGAGTGCACACGGCGAGCGACGCACCGGCCGCGATGCGGGAGCGCAGGAAGGCCACCGGGTCATCCAGCTTGTCCGCATTGCAGAACACGGCATCCGCGACGGCGAGGAACGGGCGATGGAACTCGGCCTCGCCGTCGTAGTCGTGCACGTCGACCCAGATCGGGACGCCCGTCTCGGCGGCCATCGGCAGCAGACGCAGCGGCTCGGCCGCGAGGTCGAGGACGAGAGCGTCGGCATCCGCCATCGTCCGACGGATCCGATCGTCCTGCGCACCGTCCGAAGCCGCCGGCGACGACAGGTAGAGCGAGACGCGCTCCCCCGCAGGGGTCATGAGGTTCAGGTGCCGCTCGGTCTGCGCGCTCGTCCCCCAGAGCGTCGGCGCACCGGCATCCGACAGGGCGGAGCGCACCCGGCGGCCGTCCTCGTCGTCCGCGCTCAGGGCGTACAGCAGCACGTCGCGGCCGAGCGCGGTGAGGCTCAGCACCTTGCCCGCACTCGTGCCGCCCACGGTCTCCCACGAGTCCTCGGCGAACTGCATGTGCGGCACCGGCTCCGGCAGGTGATCGAGCACGACCAGACGGTTCCAGGATGCCGGGCCCGCGATGAACACGCTGGGGGACGTCATGGTCATCCGATCCGGGACACGAGCGCGTCGAGCCCCATTCCGTAGTCGATGCGCACCACCGGCAGCGCGAGCTTGTCGGTGCCGATCCGCACGACGCCGGGTTCGATCGTGCGCGCCATCTCGTAGCCCGCGAGTGCGACGCCCTGTTTCGCGGTGTCGTTGTGGTGCCCGAAGGGGTAGGCGATGACCTCGCGCACGCCCAGGATGTCGCCGGAGGCGTTGAGGTCGGCGGCGATCTCATCGGCCGACCAGTTCTCCATCCGGCCGCGCCCGTTGTCGCCCGCCTGATGCATGTCGTGCGTGTGCGAGCGGCGCAGCACGTACACGGACGGGGGTGGATCCTGTCGGTACGCGGTCACCATGAAGGACGTCGTGAGCACCTGGTGGCGGTCGACGACGGGCACGGCGAGATCGAACCAGGTCTGGTCGGCGTCGTCGTCGGTGATGATGACCGAGCGCGCCGGCAGGAACAGCCTGCCGTCGATGAACGCGCTCAGTTCGTCCCAGGTCGGCATGTAGAACCCGGTCGTGGCGATGTGCTGCATGTGGGCGTCGAAGTCGCCGATGTAGGCGTAGTTCCCCCTCAGCCAGCCGTCCTCGCCTTCCGGCCTGGTCGTGAACTGGTGGTACATGAGGATCGGGATGCCGGCGTCCTCCGCCGCGTTCTCCTCCGGCGTCTTCCACGCTGCGAAAAGCTCCCGCTGCTGCTCTGCGCATTCGACGACCCGCGAACCGTTGATCCGCGAGGCGACGTCGAAGATCTCGGCATCCTCGACTGTGGCGTACCACCCGGCGAAGACTCTGCCGTCCTGAACCGGGATGGGCAGACCAGCGTAGAGGCCACCCTGCTGCTGCAGCATCGGCTCGAGTTCGATGCCGGCGCCGGAGAACGTCACGGCGCAGGCCAGTGGATCATCGGTGTCGGCGAGGAGTGCCTCCGAGGGAGTCAGCGGAACAGGAGCCGGTGTGGCCGCGCGGCGCGGCGGCGCGGCCTCGGCCGTCGCCTGGGGCGTCAGCACGACCGCCGCCACCGCGACGACGGCGACGAGCGCGAGGGCGCCGATCGTCAGGCCGAAGGCGAGTCGTCGGCGGCGGCGACGCCGAGAGCGCGCTGCAGCGCGAGAGGACGCGGCATCCATCGTCGGCGCGTCAGTCCCCGAAGCCTTCGGCGATCATCTCCACGAGCTCTTCGCGCTCCTCGACGGGGAGGAACGCTGCGGCCGCGGCATTGAACTGGAACGTCTCGAGGTCGTCGAGGTCGTAGCCGAAGGCATCCACGAGCAGCGACAGCTCCCGGGTGAGCGAGGTGCGGCTCATGGTGCGGTTGTCGACGTTCACGGTCACCGCGAAGCCGAGCTGATACAGCAGATCGAACGGGTGATCGGCGATCTCCGTCCCCCATGCGGCGATCGCTCCGGTCTGGAGGTTCGACGACGGCGACAGCTCGAGCGGGATCTCACGGTCGCGCACCCAGCGCGCCAGGTCGCCGAACTGCACCTGCACCTCGTCGTCCTCCCGGTTGATGACCTGCAGGTCGGAGACGATCCGGACGCCGTGCCCGAGCCGCAGCGCGCGTCCGTCCAGCAGCGCTGAACGGATCGACGCGATGCCCGCGGCTTCTCCGGCGTGCACGGTCACAGGGAAGAAGTGCTCGGCGAGGTGCTCGAATGCCGCCCTGTGGTCCGACGCGGGGAAGCCGTCCTCCGGACCGGCGAGATCGAATCCGACCACGCCACGACCACGGTGCGCCACGGCCAATTCCGCGATCTCGCGGGTCCGATCGCTCTGCCGCATGGCCGTGATCAGCTGTCCGACACGGATGCTGCGACCGGCGCGGTCCGCAGCCTCCTCACCCTCCTCGATGCCCTGCTGCACGGCCTCGACGGCCTGATCCAGCGAGAGGCCCCCGACCTGGTGCTGCTCCGGCGCCCAGCGCACCTCGCCGTAGATGACACCGTCATCGGCGAGGTCCTCGACGAACTCCCGCGCGATGCGCGTCAGTGCGCCAGTGGTCTGCATGACCGCCGTCGTGAGCTCGAACGTCTTGAGGTACTCCACGAGAGAGCCGGAATCGCACTTCTTCGCGATCCAATCGCCGAGCAGCTCGGGGTTCTGCGCCGGCACATCGACGCCGGCGTCGTCGGCCAGTTCGAGGATGGTCTCCGGGCGCACGGCGCCGTCGAGATGGTCGTGCAGCGAGACCTTGGGCAGGCTGCGCAGCGAGACGCCCTGAAGCGTGGCGTCGCCGGTCGGCTCGATCGACATGGATGACCTCTCAGCAGTGCGGGTGGGGTGCGGCTCACAGCCTACGCGGTGATGCGCTCACGGACGAGCGGTCCGATCTCGGGGGCGTCGGTGCCGATCTCCCAGGCGCCGTCGACCGCCTCGATCGCGCGCGCGAACCGCGCGTCGTCATCGGCCGAGAGCGTGAACAGCGGCTGACCAGCCACCACGCGATCGCCCGGCTTGGCATGCAGGTCGATGCCGGCGGCATGGATCACGGGATCCTCCGCTCTGGCGCGGCCTGCGCCGAGACGCCACGCGGCGATGCCGAACGGCAGCGCCTCCATGCGCGTCACGATGCCATCGCTCGGGGCGGTGACGACGTGCGTCTCGCGTGCCGTCGGAAGCGGGGCATCCGGATCACCGTCCTGCGCGCGGATCATCGCCTTCCAGCTGTCCATCGCACGGCCGTCGTCGAGGGCGGCTTCGATGTCGGCATCCGGGATGCCGGCGAGATCGAGCATCTCGCGCGCCAGCGCCACCGTGAGCTCGCGGATGTCGGCCGGGCCGCCGCCTGCGAGAACCTCGACGGATTCGCGGACCTCGTTGGCGTTGCCGATCGCGAAGCCGAGCGGCACGTTCATGTCCGTCAGCAGCGCGGTCGTCGCGACGCCCGAATCGGTGCCGAGCGCGACCATGGTCCGCGCCAGCTCCCTGGCGCGATCGATGTCCTGCATGAACGCACCGGAGCCGAACTTCACGTCCAGCACGAGTGCATCGGTGCCCTCCGCGATCTTCTTCGACATGATGCTGGACGCGATCAGCGGAATCGCCTCCACCGTGCCGGTGACGTCGCGCAGCGCATACAGCTTCTTGTCCGCCGGTGCGAGGCCCGAACCGGCGGCGCAGATCACGGCGCCGACATCCGACTGCATCTGCGCGAACATCTCGTCGTTGCTCAACGCCGCGCGCCACCCGGGGATCGACTCGAGCTTGTCGAGCGTGCCGCCGGTGTGGCCGAGTCCTCGACCCGACAACTGCGGCACGGCGACGCCGAACGCCGAGACCAGCGGTGCGAGCGGCAGCGTGATCTTGTCGCCGACGCCGCCCGTGGAGTGCTTGTCGACCGTGCGCTTGCCGAGGGCCGCGAAGCTCATCCGCTCCCCCGAAGCGATCATCGCGTCGGTGAGGATGCGGATCTCGTCACGCTCCATGCCGCGCTGGAACACGGCCATCGCGAACGACGCCATCTGCGCGTCGGAGACGTAGCCGCGGGTGTACGCGTCGACCATCCAGCGCAGCGCCGGCTCCGGGACGACCCCGCCGTCGCGCTTGGCACGGATGACGTCGACGGCGTCGAACGCTTCGACGGCGCTCATCGGGCGTCCTCCAGATCGCGCGGACCGAACGCATCGGGGAGCACCTCGTCGATCGTCCGGATCCCCGAGACGGTCTCCAGCAGCATCCCCGTCGTGGCGTGCTCGAACAGCAGCTGGCGGCAGCGGCCGCACGGCATGATCGTCTGCCCCTCGCCGTTCACGCACACGAAGGCGACGAGTCGCCCACCGCCGGACATGTGCAAGTCGCCGACCAGGGCGCACTCCGCGCACAGCCCGACGCCGTACGAGGCGTTCTCGACGTTGCAGCCGGCGATGATCCGGCCGTCGTCGACGAGCGCTGCGGCGCCCACCCTGTATCGCGAGTAGGGCGCGTACGCCTTCGTCATCGCCTCGGTGGCGACCGAGCGCAGCTCGTCCCAGTCGATATCGGTCATCTCGTCCTCAGTTCTTGATGTACGGCTTGCCGCTGGCGGCAGGTGCGCGGATCTGTCCGGCGAATCCGGCCACCGCGAGCAGCGTGACCAGGTACGGCAGCATCAGCATGAATTCGCCGGGGATGGGCGTCTTCAGAATGGTCAGGAGGTTCTGCAGGTTGGTGACGAAGCCGAACAGCAGCGCGGCCAGCGTCGCGCGGATCGGATCCCACCGGCCGAAGATCACGGCTGCGAGGGCGATGAAGCCGAGGCCGGCCGTCATCTCCTTGCCGAACTGCGGCACCGAGACGAGCGTGAAGTACGCTCCTCCGATGCCGGCGATCGCGCCGGCGAGCAGCACGTTCCAGAACCGGGTCGGGTTCACCCGGATGCCCACGGTGTCGGCGGCCTTGGGGTGCTCGCCGACCGCGCGCAGACGCAGGCCCCAGCGGGTGCGGTACAGGCCCCACGCGACGATCGCGACAGTCACGAACATCAGATACACGATCACCGTCTGGTTGAACAGCACGGGACCGATGATCGGGATGTCGCCCAGGATCGGGATCTTGATCCGTGAGAAGCGCGCCGCGGTGTTGAGCTCGGCCTCGTTCGGCGCCAGCAGCGCGCCGTACAGGAACCCGGTCAGGCCCGTGACGAGCACGTTCAGCACGACACCGACGATGACCTGCTCGACGAGGTACTTGATCGCGAAGACGGCGAGCACGCTCGCGACGAGCACGCCGCCGATCATCGCGCCGATGAGTCCGACGAACGGGTTGCCGGTGATGCTCGACAGCAGTGCGGCGGAGAAGGCTCCGAGCAGCAGCTGCCCCTCGATCGCGACGTTGACGACACCGGCGCGTTCGCCGATGACGCCGCCGAGTGCGCCGAACACCAGCGGCACCGACAGCGAGACCGCTCCGACGAGCAGGCTCGTGACGGGCACGAGACCGCCGGCAGCGGCCCACACGAGGAACGCGAACACGGCCACCACGCCGAAGACGGAGATGAGCCACAGCGGCACGCTCCGGTAGTTCCACGCCTGCACGGCGGCGAAGGCGACCATCAGCACGAGCAGGACGATCAGCACCCAGGATGTGACAGTGGTCGGCAGCGGGACGTCGGGCATGTCGACGACCGAGGATCGATCGCCCAGGCGGAAGGTGCTCGTCCCTGTTCGGGGCACGAGCAGGAACAGCAGGGCGAGGAGCACGGTCGCGACGGCCAGCACGATCGGAGTCTTCCAATGCCGCTCGCGCACGGTGGCGAGCTGCACGGTGCCGTCGGCGGCCTGGGTCTGCACGGAGGAGCTCATGCGGCCACCGCCTTCTTCGCGGCCTTGGCTCTCGCCTTGGCGGCCTTCTCGGCATCCGTCTTGGGCAGGAAGAAGACCGTTCGCAGCAGCGGAGGAGCCGCGATGAACAGCACGACGAGCGACTGCACGACGAGCACGATGTCGACAGGGATGTCCTGCGCCTGCATCGAGAACGATCCGGCCTTGAGCGCACCGAACAGGATGCCGGCGGCGAACGTGCCCCATGCCCGACTGCGGCCGAGCAGCGCGACCGTGATCGCGTCGAAGCCGATGCCCGCGTCGATCGTCTCGGTGATGCCGGTGGTGACGGATCCCTGCAGCTGGTTCATGCCTGCGAGACCGGCGAGACCGCCGGCGAACAGCATCGCGTAGACGTAGATGCGCTGCACGTTGATGCCGGCGGCCCGTGCGGCATGCGGGTTCTCGCCGACCGCGCGCATGCGCATGCCGAGCGAGGAGCGCTCGATGAGCCACCAGACGAACAGGGTCACCAGAATGACGATCACGAAGCCGAGGTCCAGCAGCGGGAACTGCGCTCCGAACAGCGGCGGGAACTGCGCGTTCTGCGGCGTCGGCGAACCGAGGGCCTGATTCGTCCCCGGTTTCTGGAGGAGCCCCGGCGTGCGGATCATCCACAGCAGCAGGTAGTACGCGATGTAGTTGAGCATGATCGTCAGGATCACCTCGTGCGCGCCCGTACGAGCCTTGATGAGGCCTGCGATGCCGCCCCACAGCGCGCCGCCCGCGATGCCGACGATCAGCATCGCCGGGATGTGCAGCCAGATCGGCAGATCCAGCTGGAACGTCAGGAGCCCGGCCAGCGCGACGCCGAAGAGCATCTGACCGCGGGCGCCGATGTTGAACAGGCCGACCCGGAACGCCAGCGCGACGCCGAGTCCCGCGGCGATCAGCGGAGCGGCGAACCCGAGCGTATTGGTCAGCGGCTTGATCTGCGCGGCGAAGCCGTTGCCCCGCGCGTTGAAGATCGCACCGCGCACGAGCGCCTCGTAGCCGTCGTACACCGACCCCCAGACGGCGACGAGCATGTCACCTGGTCGGGCGAAGAAATACACGGACGTCTCCTGGACGTCCTTGTTCGTCAGGGCGATCAGGATGCCGCCGACGATCAGCGCGAGCACGATCGCGAGGATCGTCGTCACGGCGTTGCTGCGCAGCATCTCCTTGATGATGACGTTGCCGCGGGGAGGGTCGAGCTCGGCCCTCTCGCTGCCGGGGATGCCGGAGCTCGGCGGCAGCTGCTCGGGCGGAAGCCCCTTGGTCGCGTCTCCCGCACCGGGTGTCGATCCGCTCATGCGGTCACCTCCGCATCCGCCACACCGGCCATCATGAGTCCCAACTTCTCGCGCGGCGTGTCACCGGGGACGATCCCGATGATCGCACCGCGGTACATCACGGCGATCCGGTCGGCGAGAGCCGCGACCTCGTCGAGTTCGGTCGACACGACGACCACGGGCACGCCCGAGTCGCGTGTCTCGATGATCCGCTTGTGGATGAATTCGATCGATCCGACGTCCACCCCTCGTGTCGGCTGCGCCGCCACCAGCAGCCGCAGCTCGCGGCTCATCTCGCGGGCGATGACGACCTTCTGCTGGTTGCCGCCGGAGAGCGTTCCGGCGAGGGTCTGCGGACCCTGGGCCCGGATGTCGTACTCGGCGATGCGCGCGTGGGCGAACTCCTCGAGGGCTGCGCGCTTGAGCGTTCCCGCACTGCTGAACGCCGGGTCGTCCGAGCGGTCCAGGATGAGGTTCTCCGCGACGGTGAAGTTCGCGACCAGTCCGTCCTCGGTGCGGTCCTCCGGGACGAATCCGACCCCGGCGTCGAGAATCGCGCGGACGCTCCTGCCGACGAGCTCCGCCCCGTCGAGGGAGATCGAGCCCTCGACGCGCGCGGCCAGTCCGACCAGCGCCTCGACGAGTTCGGTCTGCCCGTTGCCCTGCACACCGGCGATCGCCAGCACTTCGCCTGGCCGGACCGCGAAGTCGACGCCGTCGACCACGATCGCACCGGTCGGTGTCAGCACGCGAAGGCCTCGCACCTCCAGACCGCCTTCGCCGAGCTTCGGCGGTTCCTTCTGCACGGTGAGCTCGACGGCTCGGCCGACCATCAGCGTGGCCAGCTCGGCGTTCGTCGCGGTCGGGGAGGCCTCGCCGACGATCTTCCCCAGGCGCACGATCGTGATGGTGTCCGCCACTTCGCGGACCTCGCGCAGCTTGTGCGTGATGAAGACGATCGCAGTGCCCTCATCGCGCAGCTGGCGCATGATGCCCATGAGCTCGTCGGTCTCCTGCGGAGTCAGCACGGCCGTCGGTTCGTCGAACACCAGCACCTGCGCATCCCGGGAGAGCGCCTTGATGATCTCGACCCGCTGCTGCACGCCGACCGGAAGATCCCCGACGACGGCGTCGGGGTCGATGTCGAAACCGAAGCGCTCGGCGACCGCGCGCACGTGGGCACGTGCCGCGGCGATGTCGAGCACGCCGACTCCCTTGGTCTGCTCGTGCCCGAGCATGACGTTCTCGGCGACGGTGAAGACCGGGACGAGCATGAAGTGCTGGTGCACCATGCCGATGCCGGCCGCCATCGCGTCGCCGGGTCCGCGGAAGTGCTGCACGACGTCGTCGAGGAGGATGTCGCCCTCGTCGGCCTGATACAGGCCGTACAGCACGTTCATCAGCGTGGACTTGCCCGCGCCGTTCTCACCCAGCAGCGCGTGGATCTGCCCCGGCTCGACCACCAGATCGATGTGGTCGTTCGCCACAAGGCTGCCGAATCGCTTGGTGATGCCGCGAAGTTCGAGCTTCATATCTGCACCTTATCCAGAAGATTTCCAGAAGTGTCCGTTCACGGCGCGGGGCGAGCGGTCACCTGCGACCACTCGCCCCGCCCCGTACTCACTCAGCTCACGGAGAGTTCTCGGACTCCACCGTGATGTCACCGGAGATGATCTGCTCCTGCAGCGTCGCGAGCTCGTCCGTCAGCCCTTCAGGCAGCTCGGCCTCGAAGTCGCCGAAGCCGGAGAGCTTCACGCCCTCGTTCTCGAGCGTGCCGACGTACGGCGCTGCGTCGAACTCGCCCTCGGCGGCCGCGATCGTCGCGTCCTGGACCGCGACGTCGATCGCCTTCATGATCGAGACGAGGGTCAGATCCGCCACGCTCGAGTCGGCGACGGCCAGGTCGCTGTCGACGCCGATGAGCAGCGTGTCCTTGCCGCTGTCGCGGATGGCGGCGGCCGCGCTCTGGTAGACCGGGCCACCGACCGGGAGGATCACGTCGACACCCTGGTCGAGCACGCCCTGCGCGGTCTGCTTGGCGGTGTCGTTCGCGTCGAATCCGCCCGTGAACGAACCCTTCTGCGTCGCGGCATCCCAGCCGAACACCTCGACGGCACCGGACTTGTCCTCGTTGTACTTCTCGACGCCGAGCTGGAATCCGTCCATGAACACGGCCACCGACGGGATCTGCATTCCGCCGAACGTGCCGACCTTGTTCACGCCGCTCTGCGCCGACCACGCGGCGGATGCGTAGCCGCCGAGGTACGCGGCCTGAGCCGTGTCGAAGACGAGCGGCTTGATGTTCGGAGCATCCGTCTCGCCGTCGAAGTCGTTGTCGGCCCAGTCGTCGATGATCGCGTAGTTGATCTCGGGGTTCGCGAGTGCGGACTCGACCGTCGCCGCCGACAGCTTGAAGCCGACCGAGACGATGAACGAGCAGCCCTCCGAGACCGCGGTCTCGAGGTTCGGCGCGTAATCGTTGTCGTTGGCCGACTCGAACTCGAGCGGCTCGATGCCGAGCTCTTCGGCCGCGGCATCCATACCCTCCTTCGCGGACTGGTTGAACGACTTGTCGTTCCAGCCGCCGGCGTCGGAGATCAGGCAGGGAAGGAAGTCGGAGTCGACCGGACCCGCGCCTGCGCCTTCGCCCTCGGTCTCCTCTGGCGCCGCTCCACAACCTGCAAGCGACAGGGCGACGCCGGTCGCCACGAGCGCGGCGAGTGCGCGCTTTCGAGTGGAAATGGTCACGTAAGCCTCCACGACTACTGGCCCGCGCCGATCGCAGGGCCCCGAGGCTAAATTACCCAGTGTTACGCCGCACTGGAGCACCGGCGCGGTTAATGGTTACAAACTCGAAACAGAGCCGACCTCCGCCGGCTCAGAGGACGTCGCCGCGTCCGGTGAGCTTGAGCGACTCGACGACGCCCTTCACGCGCTGCGCGTGTTCGATTGTCGTCACCAGCAGAGCGTCAGGGGTGTCCACCACGACGATGTCCTGCACGCCGACGAGACTGATCACGCGCGAGGTCTGACTGACGAGGATTCCGGTCGCGGCATCGGACAGCACCCGTGCCTTCGGGCCGAGCACCGCGAGGTCGTTCTTGCGGCCGTTGGAGATGAGCTTGGTGAGCGAGGCGAAGTCGCCCACGTCGTCCCAGTCGAAGTGCCCGGGGATCACGGCGAGACGTCCCTTCTCGGCGGCCGGCTCCGCGACGGCGTAGTCGATGGCGATCTTCTTCAGACCGGGCCAGATGCGATCGACGGCCGGACCTCGGAGTTCGCGGTCGTCCCAGGCCGCTGCGAGTTCGAGCAGTCCGGCGTGCAGCTCGGGTTCGTTCGCGGCCAGCTCGTCGAGCAGGACGCTCGCCTTGGCGATGAACATGCCCGCGTTCCAGAGGAAGGAGCGATCCGCGTAGTACTCCTTCGCGGTCTCCAGGTCCGGCTTCTCGACGAATCGCTCGACGGTCGCGGCCTCCGGCGCGCCGTCGACGATGAGCTCATCCCCCTTGCGGATGTATCCGAAGCCGACCGACGGCTCCGACGGCTGGATGCCGATGGTGCAGATGTATCCGGCCCGAGCGACTTCGACGGCCTGCAGGACGGCGAACTCGAAGGTGCGCGTGCCGCGGATGACGTGGTCGGCCGCGAAGGAGCCGATGATCACGTCGGGGTCGCGCCGGTGCAGGATCGCGGCCGCCAGCCCGATCGCAGCGGCCGACTCGCGCGGCTCGGACTCCAGGAACACGTTGATGTCCGGGATTCCCGGCAGCTCCCCCTCGACGGCCGCCCTGTGGGCGCGTCCTGTGACGACCGCGATGCGATCCGCACCGGCGAGCGGCTCGAGCCGATCCCAGGTGTCGCGCAGCAACGAGTTGCCCGATCCGGTCAGGTCATGCAGGAACTTCGGGGCGTCGGCCCGGGAAAGGGGCCACAGACGGCTCCCGATGCCACCGGCCGGAATCACCGCGTAGAAGTCCTCGATCGGCTCCGTCATGCCCTCACCCTATCGCGGCGAGAAATCTCGACATCGAGATACTTAGGTTCGCCTTCCTCGCTCGGCGCGATCGAACGGGAATAGGATGGTGAGCGTTCGGGCGTGCCTGTGCGCGCTGCCGATACAGATCGATCAGGGAGGACGACCGTGTCCGCAAGCACTCGCTTGACACCGTCGATTTCGGAGACGACATCCAAGACCCCGCGCGGCACGCTCTATCGAGGCCGTGAAGGAATGTGGTCATGGGTGCTTCACCGCATCACGGGCGTCGCCATCTTCTTCTTCCTCCTGGTGCATGTGCTGGATACAGCACTCATCCGGGTGTCGCCGGAGGCGTACAACGCCGTGATCGGCACGTACAAGAACCCGATCATGGCCCTCGGCGAGGTCGTCCTCGTCGCCGGCATCGTGTTCCACGCGCTCAACGGCCTGCGCATCATCCTGGTCGACCTCTGGTCCAACGGCGCGCGCTACCAGCGACAGATGTTCTGGATCGTGATCGGTCTGTGGGCCGTGCTGATGGCCGGCTTCGTGCCGCGCCACCTCGCACTCGCGTTCGCCGGCTTCGGAGGGGGACACTGATGACCGCTCAGACCGCGTTCGCCGCATCCGGACGCCGCACCCGCCGCTTCAACCTCGAGAAGTGGGGCTGGATGTTCATGCGGATCTCCGGCGTCCTGCTGGTGATCCTCATCTTCGGCCACCTGTTCGTGAACCTCATGCTCGGTGAGGGAATCCACGCACTGGACTTCGCCTTCATCGCCGGAAAGTTCGCCGACCCGTGGTGGCAGTGGTGGGACGTCATCATGCTGTGGCTCGCCCTGATCCACGGCTCCAACGGCATGCGCACTATCGTCAACGACTACGTCACCCACCCGACCGCCCGCAAGGCGCTGGTCTGGGCGCTGGGACTGGCCGCCGGCCTGCTGATCGTCCTGGGCACGCTCGTCGTGTTCACGTTCGACCCGTGCCTGGGCGTCACAGAGTCCAGCACCCTGTGGGACATGTGCGTGGCCAACGGTTCAGTCGGGAACTGAGAAGAGAGTTAGAGAGTGACCACGCAGACTCACGATTCCGTCGTCCGCGACGGCGTGCACTACCACCAGTTCGATGTCGTCATCGTCGGCGCCGGAGGCGCCGGCATGCGCGCGGCCATCGAGGCGGGCCCCGGCGCGAAGACCGCCGTCATCTCGAAGCTGTATCCGACGCGTTCGCACACCGGGGCCGCCCAGGGCGGCATGGCCGCGGCTCTCGCGAACGTCGAAGAGGACAACTGGGAGTGGCACACGTTCGACACGGTCAAGGGCGGCGACTACCTCGTCGACCAGGATGCCGCGGAGATCCTCGCCAAGGAGGCCATCGACGCCGTCATCGACCTCGAGAACATGGGTCTGCCGTTCAACCGCACCCCAGAGGGCAAGATCGACCAGCGCCGCTTCGGCGGGCACACCGCCGAGCACGGCAAGACGCCGGTGCGCCGCGCCTGCTACGCCGCCGACCGCACGGGTCACATGATCCTGCAGACGCTGTTCCAGAACTGCGTCAAGCTCGGCATCAACTTCTTCAACGAGTTCTACGTCCTCGACCTCATCACGGTGAACGATGAGGCCGGCGGAACCCAGGTCGCCGGCGTCGTGGCGTACGACCTCGCCACGGGTGAGCTGCACGTGTTCCAGTCGAAGGCCGTGATCTTCGCGACCGGCGGCTTCGGCAAGATCTTCAAGACCACCTCGAACGCGCACACGCTCACGGGCGACGGCGTCGGCATCATCTGGCGCAAGAACCTGCCGCTGGAGGACATGGAGTTCTTCCAGTTCCACCCCACCGGCCTGGCCGGTCTCGGCATCCTGCTCACCGAGGGTGCCCGCGGTGAGGGTGCGATCCTGCGCAACGCCTCCGGAGAGCGCTTCATGGAGCGCTACGCTCCCACCATCAAGGACCTCGCACCGCGCGACATCGTCGCCCGCTCCATGGTCCAGGAGGTCCTGGACGGACGCGGCGCCGGCCCGAACAAGGACTACGTGCTGCTGGACTGCACGCACCTGGGCGCGGAGATCCTCGAGACCAAGCTCCCCGACATCACCGAGTTCGCCCGCACCTACCTGGGCATCGACCCTGTGGTCGAGCCCGTGCCCGTGATGCCGACGGCGCATTACGCGATGGGCGGCATCCCGACCAACAACGACGCACAGGTGCTCAGCGACAACACGACCGTCGTCCCCGGCCTCTACGCCGCCGGCGAATGCGCCTGCGTCTCCGTGCACGGCTCGAACCGACTCGGCACGAACTCGCTGCTCGACATCAACGTGTTCGGCAAGCGCGCCGGCCGCAACGCCGTCGAGTACGCCAGGACGGCCGAGTTCGTACCGCTGCCCGAGAACCCGGCCGCGTTCGTGTCCGGCATGATCGAGGGTCTGCGGAACAATCAGGGCACCGAGCGCATCGCCGTGCTGCGCAAGACGCTGCAGGACGAGATGGACAAGGGCGCACAGGTCTTCCGCACGCACGACTCCCTCGAGCACGTCCTCGGCGTGATCGCCGAGCTGCGCGAGCGCTACCGCAACGTGCACGTCGATGACAAGGGCCGCCGTTTCAACACCGATCTGCTCGAAGCCGTCGAGCTCGGCTTCCTGCTCGACCTCGCCGAGGTCGTCGTGTACGCCGCCCAGCACCGGGAGGAGAGCCGCGGCGGACACATGCGCGACGACTTCCCCAAGCGCGACGACGAGAACTGGATGAAGCACACCATGGCGTATCTCACCGGCGATCCGCATTCGTCGACGCCCGCCGATCACATCAGACTCGACTCGAAGCCGGTCGTCCAGACCCGCTACCAGCCGATGGAGAGGAAGTACTGAGATGTCCACCGCCGTCGCAGAGGCGCCTGCCGCCGAATCAGCGGACTCGGAAGTCCAGTCCTTCCTGGTCACGTTCATCATCCGTCGCTTCGACCCGGAGAATGACGCAGAGCCGCACTGGGTCGACTACGACGTGGAGCTGTACTCCACCGACCGCGTCCTCGATGCGCTGCACAAGATCAAGTGGGAGGTCGACGGCTCGCTGAGCTTCCGCCGGTCCTGCGCCCACGGCATCTGCGGATCCGACGCCATGCGCATCAACGGCCGCAACCGCCTGGCCTGCAAGACGCTGATCAAGGACCTGGACATCTCCAAGCCGATCTACGTCGAGGCCATCAAGGGCCTTCCGCTCGAGAAGGACCTCATCGTCGACATGGAGCCGTTCTTCGCCTCGTACCGCGAAGTGCAGCCGTTCCTCGTCGCCAGCTCGACCCCGGAGAAGGGCAAGGAGCGCACGCAGTCCATCGCCGACCGCGCCATCTTCGATGACACCACCAAGTGCATCCTGTGCGCCGCGTGCACGTCCTCGTGCCCGGTGTTCTGGACCGACGGGCAGTACTTCGGCCCGGCCGCGATCGTGAACGCGCACCGCTTCATCTTCGACTCGCGCGACGACAACGCGGGCGTCCGCCTCGACATCCTCAACGACAAGGAGGGCGTGTGGCGCTGCCGCACGACCTTCAACTGCTCCGAGGCGTGCCCCCGCGGCATCGAGGTGACCAAGGCGATCGCCGAGGTCAAGCAGGCGGTCCTGCGCGGCCGTCCGTGACCCTTCGCTAACCTGACAGGGTGAGCCGCCTCGAGAGCACGCCGACGCCGTCGGGCGACGCGCGCGCTCAGCGGGGAGCCGCCGACGTCGCAGCCCGCGAGGAGGAGCATCTCCGTGCGCGCTGGGAGCAGACGCAGGACAACCTGCGCGAGCGCTTCGAGGAGCCCCTCTCCCGCGCCACCGCGCTCACGCAGCGCACGCTCGAGTGGTTCCCGGTCCGCGTATGGCGGCACTTCCTCCAGCACGAGGGCTTCCTCCTCGCGGCCGGCGTCAGTTATCAGGCGCTGTTCGCCGCCTTCGCCGCCGTCTACGTCGCGTTCGCCATCGCCGGGCTCTGGCTGGGCGGCAGCACCGAGGCCATCGACGGCCTGATCAGCGTCATCAACAACTACGTGCCGGGGCTCATCGTCGAGGGCGGCGTGATCACTCCTGAACAGGTGCAGGACATCGTGACGACGAGCACGGGGACCACCCTCACCGTCACAGGCGCGATTGCCCTCGGAACGCTGGTCTGGACGGCCGTCGGGGCGATCTCGTTCGCCCGTCGTGCCGTGCGCGGAGTGTTCGGCATTCCGCCGGATCGGCGGAACTACTTCATTCTCAAGGGTTTGGATTTCGTCGCGGCGATCGTGTTCGGTGCGGGACTCGTGGTCGGCACCGTCTTGGGCACGCTCGGAACCTGGGCGTTGGAGGTCGGATTCCGGCTGATCGGGCTGGGCGAGGCGACGGCGATCTCGTCGCTCACGGTCCGCCTGGTCACCATCGCCATCCTGTACGTCGTCAACATCGTGCTGCTGGCGGGACTGTTCCGCTTCCTCACCGGCACTCAGCTCACCTGGCGACGCATCATGCCGGGCGCGTTCCTCGGCGCGGCTGCGGCTACCGTCCTGCAGCTCGGTTTCGGCCTTTTCCTCGGCTACACGCCCTCGAATCCGTTGCTGGCGACGTTCGCGGTGTTCATCGTGCTCCTGCTGTGGTTCCGCCTTCTCGGGATCGTGCTCCTGGTCGCGGCATCCTGGATCGCCGTCGGCGCCCAGGACCACCACATCGCGCTGCTGCCGGAGTCGGAGGCCGAGCGATTGGCGGCCGAGCACAGGGCCCTGCTGATCGCCGCCCAGGTGCGACTTCGCACGGCGCAGGAGGCACGCGCCGCCGCTCCCTGGTATCGGATCTGGGCGGCGGACCGTGCAGTCCGCGAGGCGCAGGACGAGCTGGAGCAGGTCGAGGCCGCCGCTCCTCCCCCGCCGCAGCGGCGATCGCGTGCGTCCGCGACCGGATCCGTCGTCGAGGATCGGCCCAGCGGCTCCGCCGCTGCGGGCGACCGCGCTGAGGCGTCGGTCGAGAAGGATGTCCGACGCCGCCGATAGGCTGACGACATGCCTCACCTGCGTATCGCCACCGTCAATGTCAACGGAATCAGGGCGGCCGCCCGCAACGGAATGAGCACCTGGCTGGATGCCGCGGACATCGACATCCTGACCCTGCAGGAGGTCCGCGGTCAGGACGAGCATCTCGAGGCCGCGCTGCCGGGCTGGTCGATCATCCACGACGAAGCGACGGCCAAGGGTCGCGCCGGTGTCGCGATCGCGAGCCGCACCCCCGCCCTGGCCACCCGCACCGCCTTCGGCCCAGACGATTTCGACTCGAAGGGGCGGTGGATCGAGGGCGATTTCCTGCTCGGCGACCAGCCGCTGACCGTCGTGAGCGCCTACGTGCACTCCGGCGAGACCGACACGCCCAAGCAGGACGAGAAATGGCGCTTCCTGGATGCCTTCGGCACTCGTCTGGGCGAGTTGGGCGCTGACGGCACGCTCGCTCTCGTCACCGGCGACCTCAACGTCGGGCACCGGGAGCTCGACATCAAGAACTGGCGCGGCAATCGCAAGAAGGCCGGGTTCCTGCCGCGCGAACGAGCGTACTTCGACCGGTTCCTCGGCGAAGCCGGCGCGGAGCTGGCGGCCGCCGACGGCACGACTGTCACCGGCATGGGATGGATCGATGTCGGTCGCCGCTTCCACGGCGAGGTCGACGGCCCCTACACCTGGTGGTCGATGCGCGGCAAGGCGTTCGACAACGACTCCGGTTGGCGGATCGACTACCACCTGGCGAGCCCTGCCCTGGCGGAGCGCGTCGAGTCCTACCACGTGGCGCGCGCGGCATCCTATGACCAGCGCTGGAGCGACCACGCGCCCGTCGTGGTGGACTACCGCTACTGACGCGCCTTCTCGGGTTTTCCCGAGACGACGGGCGGGTTCTCCCTGTGTCCGACGGGGGCGCCGGCAACCAGAATCGATCGGGTGAACATCCGATATCTCTGGCGCACCTGGCTCGCCTGTCTCATCGCCTGTCTGCCGATCCTCGTCCTGCAGCTCATGCCGCAGCTGATGCGCAGCAGGGCTGGAGGCACTTCGTCGCTGATGATCGGCGTCGGGTTGCTGCTCGCGCTGCTGGTGGCGGCGTTCGTATGCGCTCCCCTGATGTCTGCGTGGCTCGCCCCCGCACCGGGATGGCAGCCCCGCAGCGCGCTCCGGGCCGCGGGCGCGCTCTGGCGACGGCGCGCCGGTCAGGCGGCGCTCGCGCTGCTCGCGGGTATCGGCGTCTACACGGTCGGCCAGGTCGCCGGCTATGCGCTCGGCCAAGCGGTGCCCTACGTCCACGACAACCCGGCGTTCGCCGCCGATCCGAGGCTGTCGCCCTGGATCATCGACTATCCGGCGTTCGCGCTGCAGGCGGTCGTCTTGTACGCGCTGACGACGCTGGCCGTTGCCGTCTACGCCTGGCGGATGCGTTCGCTGAGCGTGCAGGGCGCCGCAGGGGGCACGGCCTGAGCGGCCCGCGTCCGGCCTACGCGGTCAGCAGAGCTGCGAAGAGCCCGACGGCGACGACCAGGAAGGCAGCCGAGCACACGATGCCGGCGGTCACCCGTCGTCCGCGACGGAAGATCAGCGGCACGGTCAACGTGAGAGGGATCGCGAGGCCGATCGCGAAGAGCGATCCGAAGATCAGCACGTAGCCGTGCCTGTCGCCGTCCGACCATCCGAAGCGACTGCTCAGCGCCATCCACGCGAAAAGCGCGAACGGCACGCCGAACAGGACGGTGAGGACGATACCGACGATCTGCACCGCTCTGCTGGTCGGTTCGGTCCTCTCGGTCATCCCCCGATGCTGTCAGCGACGTCGAGGCACCTCCACCGTCGCCCTAGGATTGATACCGTGACGAAACCTCGCCTGTACTCCGGAATGCAGCCCTCCGCCGACTCCCTCCAGATCGGCAACTACATCGGGGCGCTGCTGCAGTGGCGAGACCTGCAGAACTCCTATGACGCGTTCTTCTCGGTCGTCGACCTGCATGCGCTGACCGTCGCACAGAATCCGAAGGACCTTCGCGAGAAGACGCGCCGCACGGCCGCCCAGTACATCGCGGCCGGCATCGAGCCGTCGCAGTCGACCCTGTACGTGCAGTCGCACGTGCGCGCGCATGCCGAACTGGCCTGGATCCTCTCCACGATCACCGGTTTCGGCGAAGCCGGCCGGATGACGCAGTTCAAGGACAAGTCCGCACGGTACGGTGCCGATGCGACATCGGTCGGGCTGTTCACGTATCCGGTGCTGATGGCCGCGGACATCCTGCTGTACCAGACCGATGTCGTACCGGTCGGCGACGATCAGAAGCAGCACGTCGAACTCACGCGGGATCTCGCGGAGCGCTTCAACGCGCGCTTCGGCGAAGCCTTCGTCGTACCGGTGCCGGTGATCCAGAAGGACACGGCACGCATCTACGACCTGCAGAATCCGACGTCGAAGATGTCGAAGTCCGCGGAGAGCGACGCCGGTGTGCTGTGGCTGCTGGATGACCCGGCGAAGACGGCGAAGAAGATCATGCGCGCCGTCACGGATGCCGACGGCAGCGTGCGCTTCGACCGGGAGAACAAGCCCGGCGTCTCGAATCTGCTCACGATCTACGCGGCCCTCACCGGTCGGCAGGTCGCCGCCATCGAGGACGAGTACGCCGGTCGCGGCTACGGGGACTTCAAGAAGGGTCTCGCCGAGGTCGTGGTCAACGAGTTCGAGCCGGTGCGCACCCGCGCCGTCGAACTGCTCGACGACCCGGCAGAGCTCGACCGCATCCTGGCCGTGAACGCCGCCAAGGCGGATGCCGTCGCGGATGCGACCCTCGCGGACGTCTACGACAAGACCGGGTTGCTGCGCCGGGTCTGAGCTCTTGAGTCGGCGGTCCGACCGCGGCGGACGGGTGAGGTGAGAACGTAGGATGGGTGGCGTGACCGACCCGCAGCAGCCCGACGGCTTCCGCCCGCCCGCTCCCCCGCCTGTTCCTCCCGTGCCCCAGGCATCCGGCCCGAACCCGCCCCAGGCTCCGAACGGCTTCCCGGCGCCCGGCGGATACCAGGCGCCAGGCTATCCGGCCCCGGGCGGCGCTGCGCCCGCGTATCAGGCTCCGGTCGGCGCCTACCAGGCCCCGATCGGCGGCTACCAGATCGCCGCCGGCCCCTACTCGGCACCCGCCGCGCCGGAGGCGTCCGCTCGCACCACCGGTGTGCTGGCGCTGATCCTGTCGCTCGCCGCGGCCATCGTCATGCCGATCATCGGCGCCACGGCCGCGTTCGCCGTCGGGAGCATCATCCCGAACGCCGTCGACGACGTCACCTCCGCCGACCTGGACTCGCTGGCGTTTCTCGCCCCCGCACGGGACCAGGTGCTGTGGGCCGAGATCTCGTTCTGGGCCGGAACCGTGCTGGGTATCGCCGCGTTCGTGCTCGGCATCGTCGCGATCGTCAAGCGCCGCGGCCGTGGTCAGGGCATCGCAGGGCTCATCATCGCCGTGCTGGGTCCCGTGGTGTTCTTCACCGCCGTCTTCATCGCACTGACCGTCGGCGCGGCGGTCGGGGCTGCCCAGCTGACCTAGTCGCTCAGCGCGACCCGGCTCAGCGCGGGGCGTGATGCTTCTGCTGCGCGGCGAGCAGACCGTCGGCGACGAGCGTCTCGACGGCATCTGCGGCATCCGAGATCAGGATCGGAAGCGTCTTGCGCTCCTCACCGCCGAAGGGCGCGAGCACCCAGTCCGCGGCATCCTGACGCCCCGGCGGACGCCCGATCCCGACGCGCACACGCGGGAAATCGGCCGTCGTCAGCGCGCTGGCGACGTCGCGGACGCCGTTGTGCCCGCCGTGTCCGCCGCCGATCTTGAGCTTGATCGAATCGAACGGGATGTCCAGTTCGTCGTGCACGACGACGACCCTCTCGGCCGGCACCGAGTAGAAGCGCGCGAGCGCCGCGACCGGGGTGCCGGACACGTTCATGAACGTGTTCGGCTTGGCCAGCACCAGCTTGTCGCCCCCGGGGCGGAGCCAGGTCTCCACGACCCTGGCGCCGGCCTTGTGCACCCGGAACGTCTCGCTCCGGCGCGCCGCGAGCTCATCGACGACCATCTGGCCGATGTTGTGCCGCGTGGTCTCATAGCGGGGACCGGGGTTGCCCAGTCCCACGATCAGCCACGTGTGCGCCACGTCGGCCTCCTCTCGGACATCGTCAGGATATGACAGAGGGGACACGATCTCTCGTGTCCCCTCTGTCGAAGTGGTGCAGTGCGGAGGATTACTCCGCAGCGGCCTCGTCCGCAGCCTCAGCGGTGGCCTCGGCCGCCGTCTCGCTCTCCTCGGCGGCCTCAGCGGCAGCCGGGACGGAGATCGCGACGATGAGCAGCTCGGGGTCCGCGAGAAGCGTCGAGCCCTTGGGCAGCTTGACGTCGGCGGCGGTGACGTGCGCGCCCTCTTCGAGGCCCTCGACCGAGACCTCGAAGTGCTGCGGGATGTGCGTCGCCTCGGCCTCGACGGCGAGCGTCGTGTTCTCGAGGTTGACGATCGTGCCGGCAGCCGACTCGCCCGTGACGACGAGCGGGACGTCGACCTGGATCTTCTCGCCCTTCTTCACGACCAGGAGGTCGATGTGCTCGATGATCTGGTGCACGGGGTCCTTCTGGACGTCCTTGACCAGCGCGAGGTGGTTCTTGCCGTCGATGTCGAGCTCGAGCAGCGCGTTGGCGCGGCGGATGATCAGCGCGACCTGGTGCCCGGGCAGTGCGACGTGCACCGGGTCGGTGCCGTGGCCGTACAGCACGGCGGGGATCTTTCCTGCAGCGCGCAGGCGGCGGGCGAAGCCCTTGCCGAAGCTGTCGCGCAGCTCGGCGGTGACCTTGGTGTCGTCAGACATTGGTTCTCCTTCGGGGCACACGGCGAAGGCCGCGTGGTGGTCTTGAGTTCGGCTTCTCGAGCACAGACGCGAGGAAATCAGCCACGAGGACAGCTTCGCCGCGTCGATTACGGATGCCGCGCACACGAAGCATCCCTCGCCGAGGAACCTCTCAATCGTACCCGATGCACCGGTAGGCTGAAGACACTCGACTTTTCCGTCCTGAACCCTCACGAACCTGGAGTCCTGCAATGCTCGACGGCGCCTTCCTCTCCCACGCGATCGCCTGGCTCATCGGAGCCATGGCCGTCTGCGCCGGTGTGTTCACGATCGGCGCCCTGTTCTCGATGGGACGCTCCGGCTACCGCAAGGACTGAGCCTCACACGGTAACGCGGGCGTTGTGCGCGACCGCATCCGAGTAATCTGAAGACGTCCGGATCTGCGCTCACCAGCGCCCGGACGGTCCCCCTCACGGAAGGTGCATCAATGTCCTCTGCCGGTCAGGCAAACATCGGAGTCGTCGGACTCGCCGTCATGGGTTCGAACCTCGCCCGCAACCTCGCCAGCCGCGAGGGCAACACGGTGGCGATCTTCAACCGCAGCTACGAGAAGACGCAGGGTGTCCTCGACGCCCACCCCGAGGCGGGCTTCGTCCCCGCGAAGACCTACCAGGAGTTCGCGGACTCGCTGCAGAAGCCGCGCACCGCGATCATCATGGTCAAGGCCGGCGGCCCGACGGATGCCGTGATCGACGCACTCGTCGAGGTGTTCGAGCCGGGCGACATCATCGTCGACGGCGGCAACGCCTACTTCCCCGACACCATCCGCCGCGAGAAGGCCGTGCGCGAGACCGGCATCAACTTCGTCGGCGCCGGCATCTCGGGCGGCGAGGAGGGCGCACTGCTCGGCCCGTCGATCATGCCCGGCGGCTCTGACGAGTCCTGGGTGACGCTCGGCCCGATCCTGAAGTCCATCGCGGCGGTCGCCGAGGGCGAGCCCTGCGTCACGCACATCGGTCACGACGGTGCGGGCCACTTCGTCAAGATGGTGCACAACGGCATCGAGTACGCCGACATGCAGCTGATCGCCGAGGCCTACGACCTGATCCGCCGCGGCACGGGCAAGACCCCGGCCGAGATCGCCGAGATCTTCGCCGAGTGGAACAAGGGCGAGCTGGAGTCATACCTGATCGAGATCACCGCCGAGGTGCTGCGTCAGGTGGATGCCGAGACCGGCAAGCCGCTCGTCGACGTCATCCTCGACCAGGCCGGCGCCAAGGGCACCGGCGCGTGGACCGTGCAGACCGCACTCTCGCTCGGCGTTCCGGTCTCGGGCATCGCGGAAGCCACCTTCGCACGTTCGCTCTCGAGCCACCCCGAGCAGCGCGCCGTCGCCGGCGCCCTTCCCGGCCCTGAGGAGTCGTTCTCGGTCCAGGACCAGGCCGCGTTCATCGAGGACGTCCGTCTCGCGCTGTACGCGTCGAAGATCGTCGCTTATTCGCAGGGCTTCGACGAGATCCGCGCCGGTGCAGCCGAGTACGACTGGTCGATCGACCTGGGTGCCGTGTCGAAGATCTGGCGCGGCGGATGCATCATCCGCGCACAGTTCCTCAACCGCATCGCCGACGCGTACGCGGTGGACGCCGAGCTGCCGGTGCTGATGACCGCTCCGTACTTCTCCGAGGCGCTCACGCGCGCACAGGCTGCGTGGCGTCGCGTCGTCGTGACGGCAGCGCAGGCCGGCATCCCGGCTCCGGCGTTCTCGTCGTCGCTGTCGTACTACGACGGCCTTCGCGCCGATCGCCTCCCCGCCGCACTCGTCCAGGGCCAGCGCGACTTCTTCGGTGCGCACACCTACAAGCGCATCGACAAGGAAGGCACGTTCCACACACTGTGGTCCGGAGACCGCACCGAGATCGAGGCCGAAGACACGCACTGACACCTCAGGCACGTGAGAAGGACCGGGAGCCGCGGGCTCCCGGTCCTTCTGCATTCACGGCGCGATGTTGTGATTGCGCCGGAACAGGTTCTCGGGATCCCAGACCCGCTTCACCTCGGCGAGACGGGCGTGCGCTGCGCTCGTGAACATCCCCGGCACGGCTGCGGGCCGCTCCGTCGGAGCGAAGTTGCCGTACTCGGCGAGACGGCCCCGCTCGATCTGCTCCCAGTCGGCGAGGATCGAGGCGCGCGCATCGTCGTCGACCAGGCCGGGGATGTCGAACGCTCCGGCCATCACGAACCAGGTCGCCTCACGAGAGGGGAACGCGGTCGACTCCTGTTCGACGTCTCCGAATGCTCCCCCGAGGGATCGCAGGAACACCACGGATGCGGGATACGCGACACGGAACGCCACCAGGCGATCGATGAGGTCGTCGTCGAGGTGTGCGAACAGGCCGTTGCCGCCGATGAACCCTGGCGGGAGCTGTTCTTCACCCTCGGGCGGCGTCGGCGGCTCCATGAGGATGTCGCGGTACGCCGGGGTCGTGATCTCGGTGGAGACGCCGTCGATCTCGGTGATCGGCGCCAGCACTTCTCGAAGCCGATCCGCTTCGATGCCCGCCCAGACGGCGCTGAGACGTGCTCCGGCCGGCGCGCTCGGGTCCATCGGCGGGACGTCCATGAAGGTGACGGTGAGCTCACGAGGAGCGTCGCGCATCAGTTGGCTCGTGGCACGCAGGACGGCAGCGGAGCCGGCGGCGAGAGCGCTCTCGGAGTAGACGATTCCCTCCAGCGGATGCGCAGCGAAATCGAAGCGGGTGACGATCCCGAAATTGCCCCCGCCGCCACGCAGCGCCCAGAACAGGTCGGCGTTCTCGGTCGCGGACGCCTCGACGACCTCACCGGTCGCCGTGACGACCTGGGCGCCGACGAGCTGGTCGACGGCGAGACCCCAGGAGCGGACCATCCAGCCGATGCCGCCGCCGAGAGTCAGCCCGCCGACGCCGACGGTCGCGGTGTCGCCTGAGCTGATGGCGAGGCCGTGCGGGGCGATCGCTGCGGCGACGTCGCCCCACACGGCTCCGCCGCTGACGTGGACGGCCGTTCCTTCGATGGTGATGCCGGAGAGCTCGGAGAGCTCGATGCGCAGCCCTGGGTATGCGCCGTGCGACCAGGGACCGTGCCCGCCGGCGACGACGGTGACGGGGAGCGATTCGTGGTGTGCGCGTCGCACGGCTGCGGCGACTTCTTCAACGGTGGTGGGGCGGATGATGACGGATTCGGTCATGCCACAACGCTAGACCCGGCCACGGACATGCGGGCGTGCGATTCAGATGAACATGAGGCGTGCGATCAATGCGCTGGACCACGCGGTGCTCACCACTCCGCCACGGACCCGTCAGGGTGACGCCACACCGGATTCTGCCACCGCTCCCATCGTGCCGCGGCATCCCTGACGGCACCCTCATCGATCTCGATCCCGAGCCCTGCCCCTGTGAGCCGCTCGAAGTGACCATCCACGAATCGGAGTGGCTCGGTGTCGGCGACGTAGTCGAGCACCTCGGCGCCGGCGTTGTAGTGGATGCCGATCGACTGCTCCTGAATGAGATGGTTCGGCGTGGCGAAGCCGACCTGCAGGCACGCGGCCAGTGCGAGAGGTCCGAGCGGACAGTGCGGCGCGATGACGGCATCGAAGGTCTCGGCGAGCGCTGCGATCCGGCGCACCTCCGAGATCCCGCCGGCATGCGACACATCCGGCTGCAGGATCGCTGTCCCGGCCTGCAGCACGGGCAGGAACTCCTGCCGGCTGTACAGCCGCTCCCCCGTGGCGATCGGGATCGTCGTGGCGTCCACCATGCGACCGATCATGTGCGAGTTCTCGGGGACCACCGGCTCCTCGATGAAGAACGGATGCAGCGGCTCCAGCAGCGGTGCGAGCCGGCGCGCCGTGGCCAGCGTGAAGCGACCGTGGAGATCGACCGCGACATCCCGGTCAGGGCCGAGCACCTCACGGGCGCTGGCGACGCGCGAGACGACGCCGTCGAGCTCGGCGACCGAGCCGTTGCGGCTCATACGCCCCGACGCGTTCATCTTCACTGCGGTCAGACCGACGGCGAGCTGAGCGGCGATGTGATCGGCCACTTCCGACGGATCGTCACCGCCCACCCAGCCGTAGGCCCGGATGCGCTCGCGCACCGCGCCTCCGAGCAGGTCGTGCACCGGCACACCCAGGCGCTTGCCCTTCAGATCCCACAGCGCCTGGTCGACGCCGGCGACCGCACTCGCCAGTACGGCTCCGCCACGGTAGAACTGCCCCTTGGACAGCACCTGCCAGTGCTCCTCGATGAGACCGGCATCCTTTCCGAGGAGGTAGTCGGCGAACTGGTCGACAGCGGCGCGCACGACATCCGCGTACCCCTCGAGGGATGCCTCGCCCCAGCCCACCAGACCGTCCGTCGTCTCGATGCGGACGAACAGCCAGCGGGGCGCCACGGGGAACGCCTCGACCCTCTCGATGACGTCGTTCATGATCTCCTGCGCCGCGCCGCCGTCGTGCTGCTGCTTCGTCACCCTCGACGTTCCTCTCGTTGCCCTCTCCGAAGAATAGCCGGATGGCATGCCACGATTCACAGCCAGCCCATAACGCTCTCCATAGAAATCTCATAGGAGACTCCGCAGAATGGGGTCATGACCACCGATCTGCCCGAACTCCGTCGCCCGGACGGCTCCCCCCTTCGCATCCTCGCCGTCGACGACGAGCAGATGCTCACCGATCTCCTCGCGATGGCTCTGCGCATGGAGGGCTGGGAGGTGCGGACCGCGTCGTCCGGTCTCGAGGCGCTGCAGGTCGCCCGTGACTTCGAGCCGGATGCCCTCGTACTCGACATCATGATGCCCGACCTCGACGGCATGGCCGTCCTCAAGCGGCTGCGCGAGTCGGGCAACTTCGTGCCCGTCCTGTTCCTGACGGCGAAGGATGCCGTGGGTGACCGCATCGCCGGCCTCACCGCCGGCGGCGACGACTACGTCACGAAGCCCTTCAGCCTGGAGGAGATCATCGCCCGCCTGCGCGCGATCATCCGCCGAACCGGACACGCCACCACTGACGACTCCCAGTCGATCCTGCGCGTCGCCGACCTCACGCTCAACGAGGACAGCCACGAAGTCGCCCGCGGCGACGACGAGATCGAGCTCACCGCGACCGAGTTCGAACTGCTGCGCTACCTGATGCGCAACGAACGCCGCGTGCTGTCCAAGGCCCAGATCCTCGATCGGGTGTGGAGCTACGACTTCGGCGGCAAGTCCTCCGTGGTCGAGCTGTACATCTCGTATCTGCGCAAGAAGATCGATGCCGGCCGCACACCGCTGCTGCACACCGTCCGCGGCGTCGGCTACATGATCAAGGCTCCGCAGTGAGCTCGACGAGCCCGGCGCGGCCGCCCCTGAGCCTGCAGACCCGGCTGATGGCGGCCGTGATCGGGTTCGTCTCCCTCATCCTCATCATCGTCGCGGTCATCACCAGCGCGACGCTGGGTACGACCCTCGAGAACCAGCTCGATCAGAAGGTGCTGTCCAACCTCGGTCAGCTCAGCTCGCTGACCGACCCGCGGATCCAGAGGGCCGAGCTCTACGGTGTGGAACCGACTGCTGACCTGGTGGTCGAAGGCGTGCCATCCGGTGACGGGGTACTGTTCGCGATCGCCGGCGGCCAGGACTCGATCACCCCTAGCGGCGTGATCATCGAGGAAGGCCGAACCACTCAACTCACCCAGGCTCAGTTGCAGCAGGTCGCCGAGGGCGTCCAGAACAGCCCGACGACCGTGACGATCGACGACCTGGGCTCCTATCGGCTCGCAGCCACCCAGACGCCGCACGGCATCACCGTCGTCACCGGCCTCCCCCGCGACGAGATCCAGAACACGCTCGCGCGCCTGTTCACCGTCATCGCGCTGGCCACGCTCGGCGGTCTCATCCTCCTCGCGCTCACGACGGCGATCACGATCCGCGTCGGCCTGCGCCCGCTTCGTGCGGTCGCCGCCACGGCGACCCGCGTCGCGAACCAGCCGCTGGATCGCGGTGAGGTCTCGATCACCGAGCGCGTACCGGCGGCAGAGGCAGACCCGAGGACCGAGACCGGACTCGTCGGCGCCGCGCTGAACACGCTGCTCGACCACGTCGACAGCTCGCTGTCCGCCCGCCAGCAGAACGAGGAGCGCATGCGGCGCTTCGTCGCGGACGCGAGCCACGAGCTGCGCACTCCGCTCGCCTCGATCCGCGGGTACTCCGAGCTGTCGCTCAAGGCGCTCGGCAAGGCGGAGCAGGCCGGAACGGCTACGACGCCCGCCGTCATGGAGAGCACAGGCTCAGCGCTGGAGCGCATCCAGGCGCAGTCGTTGCGCATGACACGGCTGGTCGAAGATCTGCTGCTGCTCGCGCGCCTCGACGAAGGCCGCGAACTCGTGTACGGCACGGTCGATCTCACGCAGCTCGCCGTCGAGGGCGTCGCCGACGCACGCCCCACGGCCCCCGACCACGCGTGGGACCTCGACGTCCCGGAGGAGCCGGTGATCGTCGTCGGCGACACCGGGCGCCTGCACCAGGTCGTCACCAACCTCCTCGCGAACGCCCGTACCCACACTCCGGCCGGAACCAGGATCACACTGACGGTGGCGCAGGAGGGCGACCACGGCATCCTGCGCGTCCACGACGACGGGCCGGGAATCGACCCCGCCGTCCGCGAGGAGCTGTTCGCACGTTTCGCCCGCGGCGACAGTTCGCGGGCGCGTCAGACCGGCGGCACCGGCCTGGGGCTCGCGATCGTGAAGGCGATCGTCGAGGGCCATCACGGCGAGATCATCGTCGACAGTGCACCGGGTTCGACGACGTTCACCGTCCGGATCCCGGCGAACCCGGCGTCCTCCGACGCCCGCGCGACCAGCTGACGGTCAGTACCCGGCGAACGCGTCGGTCGTCAGTGACCGCGCCTTGTGCAGCGCCGGTGCGAGGTCGGCGATGAGCCGAGGCGGACCAGAGATGAACGCATGCCGTACGGAAAGGTCGCCGACCACGCCTTCGAGGTGCTCCGCATCCAGCCGGACTCCCTGCGCCCAGCTCCAGTGCGCAGGCAGGTCGGTCGGCTCGTCGCGCGTGAAGACGATCACGTCGACGCCCGTGGCTGCGAGCTCATCGCGGAAGGCGAGCTCGGTCGAATCCGATGCGACGTACACGAGGACGACGTCCCGCCGCTGCCCGGTGAGCTGCAGCTGACGCAGCTGCGAGACGAACGGCGTCACCCCGATGCCGGCCGCCACCATCAGCACCGGCGCGTCTCCTCGGGGCAGCAGGAAGTCGCCCCAAGTCCCCGTCACGGCGAGCGTCGCCCCTGGCTCCGCCGCAGCGAGCGCGAGCTTGTAACTGGAAGGATGCTTCTGATCGCCGTTCTTGTAGGCGATGCGCAGCGTGGGCAGGTCGGCCGGCGCCGAGACGATGCTGAACTCCCGGCGGGTGCCCCTGGCGTCCGGACGGCGATGCGGCACGTCGAGTTCCAGGTACTGCCCGGCCAGGAAGCGCAGCTTCCCCCGCGCCTCGAAGGTGAGCTCCTGCACGGTCGGGGTGATGAACTCGCGACTGCGCAGGGTCAGGCGCACCGAGCCGCGCAGAGCGAACGCGAAGGCCAGGAGGTTGCCGATCAGCAGCGCGCGCTCCTGGCCGAGTGTGAACAACCCGGCGACCGAGATGGGCCAGCCGGCGAGCGCTCCGACGACGCCGGCGACCCAGAACTGCTGCCAGCGTCTCGGAGGAAGCGTCAGAGGTTCGGAGAGCATGAACGCGCCGAGGAACAGGAACGGCGTCTGCAGCACCGCGAACGACAGCGCGGAGCCGAGATCGACCGCGATTCCGAACTGCTGCGCCTGGATGAACTGGCGCACGACGGACGTCGCGACCGCGATCAGCACGAACACCAGCACCACGCGCACCTTCTCGGTGCGCCACAGCACGACGAGGCCGAGCACCGCGACCGGCAGCGCCATCGACGGCGTCCCGATCCACCACGATGACGACGTGCCCAGCCATTCGAGCGCGCCGAAGGAGCCGACGATGGAGACGACGGCGGCACCGAACGCCGCGGGGTTGAAGATGTGCCGGCCCCGCCAGGCGATGATGTACTTCGACAGACTCGCCAGCGCTCCGGCCACTGCCAGACCGAAGACGGCGGCCGCGTCGGTCCCTGGGCGCAGCACGAACAGAAGGATCAGGGCCGTCACGAGCGACGATTCGACACGCCACGGCAGCCGAAGAATGCGCTGCGCCACGGCATCCACCGCCGAGATCACCGCTGTCAGGACGGCGAAGGCGACCAGGATCTCCCACGGGGTCGGAGACACGATCACGCCGAGCGCAGACAGCAGCAGGGCGATCAGGGCCAGCGTCGCGAGGGCCGCAAGCACGAGGCGGTACATCGACAGCGATCCCAGCCGTGCCAGGACCCGCTGTCGGAATGCGGTGAAGGACGTCGTCACGATACTCACTCTGCCGTATCCCTTCCGGTTCAGGATGCCGCGGTGAACAGTTCCACCGGACAATCCGGCGAAAGCTGAGCCCGACCGTCGGTGCTCATGCGCACCCATTCGACGCCCCAGTCGGCGGCGAGCCGCGTGCCGCCGTCGAAGAACAGTGCGGTGGCCGCGGCATCCGCGTGCATGGCGTCCTGGGCGATCGCCCAGGTGGCAGCCCAGGTGCGCACGGGCAGACCGGTCCTCGCATCGAGCACGTGATGCAGTCCGTCTCCCCATGCCCGGCGGTTGATCGCAGACGCGCACAGTGCCTGATCCTGGATCGTCGCGACACCGATCGCCCTCGTCGCGTCGAAGGGATGCTCCAGGCCGATCCGCACCTCCCCGCCGCGGACCGCGAGATCTCCGGACGCGTCGACGACGAGTGCTCCCGGAACCTCGGCGAGCGCCTGCTGCACGAGGTCGACGAGCCGCCCCTTGCCGAGTGCTCCGACGTCGATGATCGCCGGGGCGGCCAGTGTGAGCCGCTCGCTCCAGCCGAGGACCGCCGACCAGTCGGACGGCGCCGGTTGCGCGCCCGATGCGATGAGCGAGATCGACGCGTCGTATCCGAGCGCGTCGAGACTGGCGCCGACGAGCGGATTGACCGCGCCGCCGGTGGCATCCGACAGGTCGCGATAGGCGTCCAGCATGACCTCGGCATCCGCCGGCAACGGCGCAGAGCCCCCTTCCGTCAGCGAACTGACGACCGAATCGGGACGGAAGCGCGACCACTCGCGATCGAACCGCCCGATCACGGTGCTCACGGTCGCGCGCTCGTCGTCCGTCAGCTCACGGGCGCTCTCGATCTCCCACCGGGTGCCGATCGCGTCGAATCGCCAGAGGGGCACGCGCTACGCCGCCGCCTGTTCCCTGATGTCCTCGACTGCTGAGTTGAATCCGCCGCTCGTGAGCGAGGACCCGGCGACGCGGCTGACCTCGATGTCGTCGATCGCGACGCCGACGACCTCTTCACCGATGCCGTCGATGAACTGCCCCTGGAACTGCTCGGTCTCCGGCGCCTGCGGGTCGCCGGTCACCTCGACCTCGGTGACGACGCCGTCGGCCAGCGTGAGCGTGACCGAGATCGTCTCGACCGTCTCCGGCGTCTGATACGACCCCTCTGCGGTGTACGTGCCGTCGGTGTACTCCCCCGACGTGCTTCCCGAGTCGGTGGTCTCCGTATCCGCGTCGCCCTCGGCATCCGCGGCGCCCGAACAGCCGGCGAGCACGAGAAGTCCGGCGACGCCGACGACGGCGGCGCCCTTGCGGGCGGAAGAGGGAACGGTCGTGCGGATCATGGCTGTCCTCCTGGAGCTGTCGGTTGCTGCGAGCCTATGGCCGCCGACTATGGCTGGGCTGTGGTTTCGGGCCACGCCGCGCGCACTCCGTCGAGGTCGACGGCACGACGGTCACGATCGGCCGCGCCGAGGCGGACCTCCAGGACACGAACGGGACGATGGAGCCTACGCGTCGCCGCCGAACATGCTCGTGACGGAGCCGTCCTCGAAGACCTCGCGGATCGCGCGTGCCAGCAGCGGCGCGATCGGCAGGATCGTGAGGTTGTCCCAGCGGCGCGATTCGGTCAGCGGGATCGTGTCGGTGACCACGACCTCGTCGATCGAGGAGTCCTGGAGGCGCTCGTTGGCCGGGTCGCTGAAGATCGCGTGGGTCGCGGCGACGATGACCCGGTGCGCACCGTTGGCCTTCAGCGCCTGCGCGGCCTTGACGATCGTGCCGCCGGTGTCGATCATGTCGTCCACGAGCAGGCAGGTGCGGCCCTCGACGGTTCCGACGATCTCGTGCACGGAGACCTGGTTGGCGACTCTCGGATCGCGGCGCTTGTGGATGATCGCCAGCGGCGCGCCCAGGCTGTCGGACCAGGTGTCGGCGACGCGCACACGACCCATGTCCGGGGATACGACCGTGAGGATCTCGCGATCCTCGGGCGTCAGCGTGCGCTCGAAGTAGTCCAACAGCACGGGCTTGGCGAACAGGTGGTCGACCGGGCCGTCGAAGAAGCCCTGGATCTGCGCGGCGTGCAGGTCGACGCTCATGACGCGGTCGGCGCCGGCGGTCTTGAAGAGATCAGCGACCAGGCGGGCGCTGATCGGCTCGCGGCCGCGACCCTTCTTGTCCTGCCGGGAGTAGGGGTAGTACGGGGCGACGACGGTGATGCGCTTGGCCGACGCGCGCTTGGCGGCGTCGATCATGATGAGCGTCTCCATGAGCCACTCGTTCACCGGCTCGCCGAACGTCTGCACGAGGAAGAGGTCGCACCCGCGGATCGACACCTCGAAGCGCGAGTAGATCTCACCCGACGCGAACGTGCGGTGCTCGGTCGGCGCGAGCTCGGTTCCCAGCGCCTCGGCGACCGCGCGCGTCAGCTCCGGGTGCGAGCGGCCGCCCGCGACGACGAGCCGCTTCTTCGTCTTGGCGACGAGTCCCGGCGCGATGCCGTTGTCCCGATCCAGTTCAACGGTCTTCTTCTTGCGCGCCATCGCCTGCCTTATCTGCCGCATCGTGTGCTCGGGACGCGGCCTCAGCCGCGCCCGTGCCTGCCCTGTTCTTCTCGACCCACCCCTCGATGTTGCGCTGAGGGGCGACGCTCATGGCCAGGGCACCCGCCGGTACGTCCTTGCGGACGACGGCGCCGGCTCCGGTCTTCGCTCCGGCTCCCAGCCTAACGGGCGCCACCAGCACCGTGTGCGACCCGGTGTGCACCTCGTCCTCGATCTCGGTGCGGTGCTTGTTCACGTCGTCGTAGTTCGCGGTGATCGTGCTGGCGCCGAGGTTCACGCCGCGGCCGATCGTGGCATCGCCGACGTACGAGAGGTGCGGCACCTTGCTGCCCTCGCCGATCCGAGCATTCTTGGTCTCGACGTAGGCGCCGATCTTGCCGTTCGCGCCGAGGACCGTGCCCGGCCGCAGGAAGGAGAACGGGCCGACCGTCGCCCCGGCGCCGATGACCGCCAGGTTCGCGTCGGTGCGCTTGACGACGGCATCCTCGCCGATCTCGCAGTCGACGAGCGTCGTATCGGGGCCCACCGTCGCTCCGGCGGCGATGACGCTGGCACCGAGGATCTGGGTGTGCGGCAGGATCGTGACATCAGCGGCGAGCTTCGCATCGTCGTCGATCCAGGTGGTGGCCGGATCGACGATCGTGACGCCTTCGAGCTGCCACCGTCGGACGATGCGCTCATTGAGCAGGCGCCCGACGAGCGCCAGCTGCGCGCGGTCATTGACGCCGAAGGTCACCGTGACGTCGGAGACGACGGATGCTGCGACGCGATCGCCGGCCAGGCGCAGGAGCCCCGGCACGTCCGTGAGGTACTTCTCCCCCTGCGCGTTGTCGACGCCGACGGTCGGCAGGTATTCGCGAAGCGCTGCGGCGCGGAACACGTACATGCCCGCGTTGATCTCACGGACCGCCGCCTCGTCGTCCGTCGCGTCCTTCTGCTCGACGATGCGGTCGACATCACCCGCGGCGTCTCGGATGACGCGCCCGTAGCCCGTCGGGTCGTCGACGATGGCCGTCATCAGTGTTGCTGCGGCACCGGTGGATCGGTGCTCGGCCACGAACGCGGTGAGCGTGTCGACGTCGGCGAGCGGGCAGTCCCCCGACAGGATCAGCACATCGCCGTCGAAGCCGGGGATGGCGTCCAGGGCGACCTCGACCGCGCGCCCCGTGCCGGGGACGTCGTCCTGATCGACGAAGACGGTGCCGGGGTAGGCATCGGACAGCGCGGCGACGACCTGATCGCGCTCGTGCCGCACCACGACCTCGATGTGGTCCGCTCCCAGCCGCGACGCGGTGGTCAGCACGTGTCCGACGAGCGGGCGTCCGGCGACCGGGTGGAGCACCTTCGGCAGGCGCGAACGCATCCTGGTGCCTTGGCCAGCGGCGAGGACGACGATGGCGAGCGTGTTCTGCGTCATGCTCCGCCGCCAGGATTCGAACCTAGACCTCACAGCTCCAAAGGCTGTCGTGCTGCCATTACACCACGGCGGACCGCCGCATCCTCTGACGGATGCCGCCCGTCAAGTCTGCCATGCCCGACGGCGTGCGACCTGACAGAACAGCGCACTGCGGCGACTGTCAGTGCGTCATCGGCAACGACGGCGAGAGCCGCCGCAGGCGGTGGAAGGTCGGCAGCAGCGCGTCGTAGATCTCATCGAACACCGGCAGCAGCGAGCGGTAGACCGCAGCCTCAGCCGGGCGGGGTCGCACCGTGTGCTCCACGGGCTGCAGCCCGGCCGCCACGTCGATCGACTCGATGAGTCCGAGCGCTTGCATCCCGAGCAGGGCCGCTCCGAACCCGGACCCCTCCTGCTCGGCGAGGAGTCCGATGGGGGCGCCGAACGCATCGGCGATCGTCTGCTGCCAGAGCGGATGCTTGATCACACCGCCCGTCGCCCTGATCTCATCGATCTCGAGACCGGCCGCCCGCATCGACTGCAGGACGAGAGCGAGCTGCAGAGCGACGCCTTCGACCGCGGCTCTGACCATGTGCTCGCGGGTGTGCGCGCGGGTGAGACCGATGTACGCGCCGCGGGCGATGCTGCTCCAGTGCGGTGCGCGTTCGCTGAGCAGGTAGGGCAGCATGAGCAGGCCGCCGGATCCGACCGGAACCTCGCCGGCGCGGTCGAGCAGCTCCTCGATCGGAGTGGTGGTGTCCGCGATCTCGTTGCGCACCCAGTCCAGAGTGACGCCGCCGTTGTTGATCGCGCCGCCGATGACCCAGCGATCCTCCGTGAGCGCGTAGCAGAACACACCACCCCGTGGATCGACCACCGGGCGATCCACGGCGACGCGCAGCGCGCCGCTCGTACCGATCGAGCATGCGGCGACCCCGGGGCGCACAGCGCCGACGCCGAGATTGGCGAGCGGGCCGTCGCCGGCACCGACGACCACCCTGGTCGACAGCGGCAGACCGGTCGCCGCCGAGCCCTCCTCCGTGAGGCCGTCCAGGACGGTGGTGGTCGGCACCAGCTCCGGGAGCTGCTCGGCACGGATGCCGGCGAGCGACAGCGCTTCCTCATCCCACGCCAGTCGGTGGATGTCCATCAGTCCCGAGCTCGAACCCAGCGAATGATCGGTCACCAGAGCACCGCACAGGCGCAGCAGCACCCAGTCCTTCGCGTTCGCCCAGATCGCCGCCTCCTGACGGATGCGCGGCTCCTGCTCTCGGAACCACACGAGCTTGGGCAGCGGAGACATCGGATGCACGGGTGTGCCTGTGCGGCGGTGCAGTTCGAGTCCGCTCGCGGAGGCCCGGATGCGCTCGGCCTGCGCGGATGCGCGCGTGTCCGCCCACGTCACGACCGGAGTGATCGGTTCCAGCTGAGCGTCGAGCGCCATCAGCGAATGCATGGCGGCCGAGAACGACAGCCCGGCGATCCGCCCGGCGCCGATCTCGGCGACGACTTCGCGGACCGTCTGATAGACGGCGCCGAGGATCAACTCCGGATCCTGCACGGCGTGACCGGGGTGCGGCTCTTCCAGCGGATACCCCTGCGACGCCGATGCGAGCTGCTCCCCGGCGACCGAGTACGCCACGGCCTTGGTCGCCGTCGTCCCCATGTCGACGCCGATGACGATGTCGCGTGCGGTGTCCATGTCGCGTGCGGCCGTCACGTCAGAAGATCGCGTAGACCGCGAGCACGAACACGAAGCCGACCACCGACTCGATCGCCTGCTGCACCGTCCACGTCTTCAGCGTCGTCTTGACGTCCATGCCCATGAGCCGACCGACGAGCCAGAAGCCCGAGTCGTTGACGTGACTGGCGAACACCGACCCGGCCGCGGCCGCGAGGGTGATGGCCGCGACGTCGATAACGCTGAAGCCTCCGCTGGTGACCGCGGGCGCCAGCAGACCGGCGGTCGTGACGAGCGCGACCGTCGCGGACCCCTGTGCCACGCGGAGTGCGACGGCGATGAGATACGCCGCGAAGATCACCGGCATCCCGAGTCCGTCGAGGCTCGACGAGAGCGCGTCGCCGATGCCGGACGCACGGAGCACGCCGCCGAACATGCCGCCCGCGCCGGTGATCAGGATCACCGAGGCGACGCTGCCGAGTGTGCCCTCGACGAGCTTCTCCAGAGCGCTGCCGTTCTCGCCGCGGAACTTGCCGAGCACGAGCAGTGCGACCAGCGCCGTGATGAGCAGGGCGACGGGCGAGGTGCCGATCAGCATGAGCGCCTGCACCCACGTGTCGTCGCGATCGACGGCGCCGACGCTGCCGAGCGCGTTCAGGCCGGTGTTGAGGAAGATCAGCACCATCGGCAGGAGGAGGATCGCGACCACGGTGCCGACCTTGGGCGGATTGACCGGCTGGTCGTCGTCCTTCTCGCCGAACAGGGCGGGGACGATCATCGGGTAGCGCTTGTTGACGAACTTGCCCCAGAGGTAGCCGGAGAGGTACCAGGTCGGGAATGCGATGACGAGACCGAGGAGCAGGACGACGCCGAGGTCGGCTCCGAAGAGCTCTGTCGCGGCGACCGGACCGGGGTGCGGCGGGAGGAACACGTGCATGACGGAGAACGCCGCCGCACCGCTGAAGCCGAACAGCAGCAGGTTCTTGCCGCCGATGCGTCGCGCGACCGCGAAGATGATCGGCAGCATGACGATGAGTCCCGCGTCGAAGAAGATCGGGAATCCGAGGATCAGCGAGGTGATGCCGAGCGCGAACGCGGCGCGCTTCTCGCCGAAGATCGACACCATCTTCTCGGCGATGACCTTGGCACCACCACTGGACTCGATGAGTCGGCCGATGATCGCGCCGAGACCGATGAGCAGGGCAACCGCGCCGAGCGTGCCGCCGAAGCTCTCCACGAGGACTTCGTTGACGAGGACGCCCATCGGCAGGCCGGTGGCGATCGCCGTCAGCAGGGACACGACGATGAGCACGAGGAACGCGTGCAGCCGGACCTTGATGACGAGGAACAGGATGAGGAGTACGGCGGCCGCGGCGATGCCGAGCAGCGGGCCGGTCCCGAGGGTCTGGGTCCAGTCTTCCATGGGGTTTCTCCGTTGAAAGGGGATGAATGCGGCTCAAAAGTACTACTTATGGGGGCGCGAAGTCAATAGTAGTATCAGTGCCGGAATCTCAGAACGGGCCCAGCGCCCACGACGGAGGGAGCGAGGATGCCGGCAGACCTGCACGGCGACGTCATCGACGACCTCGGACGACGCATCGTCGCCGGTGAGCTCCCCGACGGTGAGATTCTGACGCTCGCACAGCTCGAGTCGGAGTACGGCGCATCGCGCACGCTCGTCAGGGAGGCCGTCCGGGTCCTCGAGAGCATGGGGATGCTGGCATCCCGCCGCCGTGTCGGCATCACCGTCCAGCCGCGCGCGCGGTGGGACGAGTTCGATCCGAAACTCATCCAGTGGACGCTCGCCGGCCCGCAGCGGCAGCAGCATCTCGAGGCCCTCATGGAGCTGCGCGTCGCCGTCGAGCCGATGGCCGCTGCGCTGGCAGCCCGGCGCGCGAGCGACGCGCAGCGCATCGAGATCAGGCGCCTCGCAGAGGTGCTCGACGACCTCGGACGCCGAGGGCTCGGCGACACCTCCGAGTACCTCGAAGCGGATCTGCGGTTTCACGCGCTCGTCCTCACGGCATCGGGGAACCCGTTGCTGGCCGCTCTGGAGCGGCCGGTCCACGAGGTGCTCACCGGGAGGACCCGACTCGGAATGCACCCGAGCACGCCGGCCCCCGGCACCCTGGAGCAGCATCTCCGCGTCGCGGTGGAGATCGCCGGAGGGGACGCCGATGCCGCCGAACAGAACTCCCGCGAGCACCTGCGGGGCGTCTGGCACGAGATCCTTCCGGAGTCGCCATGAGCATCACCGTCGAACGCGTCGAGTCATCCACGCCGGCTCTCGCCGACTTCATCGCCGCCCACCACGCGGACATGGTCGGCACCGCGCCGCCGGAGAGCCAGCACGCCCTGCCGCTGGAGGGGCTGCTGGTCCCCGGCGTCCGCCTGTTCGCGGCGGTCGAGGACGGCGCTCCGGTCGCGACGGGGGCGCTCGCGGCCGTCGACGATGGGCACGAGGAGCTCAAGTCGATGCGCACCGATCCGCAGCTGCGCGGCAGAGGGATCGGGCGGACGATGCTGTCGTTCCTGATCGAGGATGCGCGCAGCCGCGGCATCCGTCGGCTGTCGCTCGAGACAGGAGCCGACGATTTCTTCGCCCCAGCCCGCATGATGTACACCAGGGCCGGTTTCGTCGAGTGCGAGGCCTTCGGCCGGTACGCACCGGACCCGCTCAGCACCTTCATGACGCTCGCGCTGGTGCGCAGCGTGCCTGATCACCGGGCCGGCGCGCGATAATGAACGGATGAGCCAGACGGACGAGGTCGATCGGATCGTCGAGGCGTGGAACGCGCAGCGCCCCGATCTCGACTTCTCGCCGCTGGAAGTGCTCTCGCGCATGGACCGGCTCACCCGCCTGCTGGACCGGGCGCGCCGCGAGGTGTTCCGCCGCAGCGAGCTGGAGCCGTGGGAGTGGGACGTGCTGTCCGCCCTGCGCCGCGCCGGCGATCCGTTCCAGCTGAGCCCGAAGCAGCTCCTGCAGCAGACTCTCGTCTCCAGCGGCACGATGACGAATCGCATCGATCGCCTCGTCATCCGACGGCTGGTGCGACGCGAGGCCGACCCGGGCGATGGCCGCAGCATCCTGGTCACACTGACCGACGACGGCCGCATCCGCGTGGACGCCGCGATCACTCGCCTCGTCGACGTCGAAGCGGACCTGCTCCAGGCGCTCTCCCGTGGCGATCGGGACCGGCTCGCGACGCTGCTGCGCAAGCTGAGCCTGAGCTTCGACGCCTGATGGGCATGCCCTCCCCTCTGCCGGCGCGCAACGGCGTCGGCGCGACCAGACTGCACGTGCCGCTGCGCGGCGAATGGCCGACGATCGCGGACTACATGGTCGAGCGGTTCTTCCATCTGGACGCGGAACAGCTGCTGGCGCGCTTCGACGACGGCGAGATCGTCGCGCGCGACGGAAGCGCCGTGCGCAGGGACACCCCGCTGGGTGCCGAGGAGTTCGTCTGGTACTACCGTGAGCCGCCTGTGGAGACCGACATCCCGTTCGAGATCGACGTGCTCCACGAGGACCGCGACCTCGTGGTGATCGACAAACCGCACTTCCTGCCGAGCACACCGGGCGGCAAGTACCTGCAGAGCTCTGCTCTGGTCCGGCTGCGCCGCCTGCTCGGCAACGACGAGCTCACCCCGATCCATCGACTCGACCGTGCGACCGCCGGCCTGCTGATGTTCTCCGCCCGCCCCGAGACGCGCGGCGCCTATCAGCTCCTGCTGCAGAACCGCCGGGTCGAGAAGGTGTACGAGGCGGTCTCCGCGCGGCCGGACGACCTGCCGCGCTTCCCGCTCGTCTACCGCAATCACATCGTGAAGGAGCGCGGGCACGTGTGCGTGCGGGTGGATGCCGAGAAGGAGCCGAACTCCGAGACGCTGATCGAGCTCCTGTCGGCCGATGATCGGGTCGTGCACACGCTGCTGCGCCCGCACACCGGCAAGATGCACCAGCTGCGCGTGCATCTGGCGGCTCTGGGCATGGGAATCCTGAACGACGGGTTCTACCCGCTGCTGCTGCCGGAGACGCCGGACGACTTCGCGCGCCCGTTGCAGCTGCTGGCGCGGGAGCTGCGATTCGTCGATCCGCTCAGCGGCGCCGAGCGCGAATTCCGCACGCGGCGCACGCTGGCGTTCGCGCCGACCGCATCGCCCGGCGCGGGCGACACGAAGGCGGTTGCGGTGCGCGGTGTGATCCACTGAGTATCGGACAGGGATATCGCGCCGTCGGCGCGAGCCGGAAGGGATCACCATGGCTGACAAGCCGAACATTCTCATCATCTGGGGCGATGACATCGGCATCTCCAACCTCAGCACCTACACGGACGGCCTGATGGGCTACCGCACGCCGAACATCGACCGCATCGCCGACGAGGGCGTGAAGTTCACCGACTACTACGGCGAGCAGAGCTGCACGGCCGGTCGCGCCGCGTTCATCACGGGGCAGAACCCGTATCGCACCGGCCTCACCAAGGTGGGGATGCCCGGCGCGAAGCTGGGTCTCCAGCCCGAGGACCCGACGATCGCCGACGCGCTCAAGCACCACGGCTACGCGACCGGTCAGTTCGGCAAGAACCACCTCGGCGACCGCGACGAGCACCTGCCGACCGCGCACGGCTTCGACGAGTTCTTCGGCAACCTGTACCACCTCAACGCGGAGGAGGAGCCGGAGCACCCCGACTACCCCACCGACGAGGAGTTCCCCGGGTTCAGCGAGAAGTTCCGCCCTCGTGGCGTCATCCACTCCTGGGCGAACGCCGACGGCACCCAGAAGATCGAGGACACCGGCCCGCTGACGAAGAAGCGCATGGAGACCGTGGACGAGGAGTTCCGCGACGCCGCCGCCGACTTCATCCGCGCGAAGGCCGACGAGGACACCCCGTTCTTCGTCTGGTTCAACTCGACCCACATGCACTTCCGCACCCACACCAAGGAGGAGAGCAAGGGGCGCGCAGGGCGCTGGCAGTCGAACTACCACGACACCATGCTCGACCACGACGACACCGTGGGGAGCCTGCTCGATCTGCTCGACGAGCTGGGGCTGGCCGAGAACACGATCGTGATGTACTCCACCGACAACGGCCCGCACATGAACAGTTGGCCGGATGCCGGGATGACCCCGTTCCGCAACGAGAAGAACTCCAACTGGGAGGGCGCGTACCGCGTTCCCGCGATGGTCCGCTGGCCAGGGCGCATCCCCGCGAAGACGACCCTCAACGGCATCGTCAGCCACAACGACTGGTTCGTGACCCTGCTCGCGGCCGTCGGCGACGGCGACATCGCCGATCGGCTGAAGGAGGGAACCGAACTGCACGGCACCGAGTTCAAGGTGCATCTGGACGGCCACAACCAGCTCGACTACATCACCGGCGAAGCGGAGCACAGCCCAAGGCGACACTTCTTCTACGTCTCGGACGACGGCGACCTCACCGCGCTGCGTTTCGAGAACTGGAAGCTGGTCTTCCTCGAGCAGCGCGCACCCGGCACGCTCGCGGTGTGGCAGGAGCCCTACATCGAGCTGCGGTTCCCCAAGCTGTTCAACCTGCGCACCGACCCGTTCGAGCGCGCCGACATCACGTCGAACACGTACTGGGACTGGGTGATCGATCGCATCTTCCTGTTCGTCCCGGCGCAGGCGTACGTGGCCCGGATGCTGCAGAGTCTGGCCGAGTTCCCGCAGCGGCAGGAGTCGGCGTCCTTCACGATCAACCAGGTGATGAAGAAGTTGGAGAACGCCACGGCCGGCGCCTCCTGACCGCGGACACGAAGGCGGGGACCGGAACACTCCGGTCCCCGCCTTCCGTGTGTCAGCCGACCTGCTCGGTGAGCTCGAACCAGCGCAGTTCGAGCTCTTCGATCTCGTCCTGCTGCGCCTGGATCGCCTTCATCTTCTCGCCGAGGCCCGCATAGTCGGACTGGTCGTGCTCAGCGAGCGCGTGCTTGGCTCGGTCCACCTGGTCGCTCAGCTTCTGGATGCGCCGCTCGAGCGCCGAGATCTCCTTCTGGGCGGTGCGCAGCGCCGCCCCGTCCAGAGCGTTCGGTGCGTCGGATGCCGACGGCGAGGACTTCTGCGGCTCGGCATCCTGCAGTGCACGCAGCCGCAGGTACTCGTCCACTCCCCCGGGGAGGTGGCGCAGATGGCCGCCGAGCACCGCGTACTGCTGGTCGGTGACGCGTTCCAGGAAGTACCGGTCGTGGCTGACCACCAGCAACGTCCCGGGCCAGGAATCCAGCAGGTCCTCGATCGCCGCGAGCATGTCGGTGTCCATGTCGTTGGTCGGCTCGTCGAGGATCAGCACGTTCGGCTGGTCGAGCAGCACGAGCAGCAGCTGCAGCCGACGCTGCTGGCCGCCCGACAGATCCTTGACGGGAGTGGAGAGCTGGGCGGTGGAGAACCCGAGCCGCTCCAGCAGCTGACCCGGGGTGAGGTCCTGGCTCTTCGAACCGCTCCCGAAGGTGTAGTCGGTCCGAAGGCCGGAGATCACGACGCGGACCGGATCGTTCCAATGCTGGGCGAGCTCGTCGATGCGCTGCGTGAGCGTGCGCACCTGCACGGTCTTGCCGCGCTTGACCCGCCCACTGGTCGGCTCGATCGTCCCGGCGACGAGGCCGAGCAGCGTCGACTTGCCCGCGCCGTTGACTCCGAGGATGCCGGTGCGCTCGCCCGGGGCGATGCGCCACTCGACGTCCCGAAGCACTTCGCGCGCTGGGGCTGCTGCTGTCGCGGGGTACGTCACCCCGGCGTCCAGCAGGTCGACGACGTCCTTGCCGAGCCGGGCGGTGGCCAGGGACTGCAGCGAGACCGCGTCGCGGATCTCGGGGACGTCCTCGATGAGCTGATTGGCCGCATCGATGCGGAACTTCGGCTTGCTCGTGCGGGCCGGGGCTCCGCGACGCAGCCAGGCGAGCTCCTTGCGCGCCAGGTTCTGACGCTTCGCCTCGGATGCCGCGGCCATCCGATCGCGCTCGACGCGCTGCAGGATGTACGCCGCGTACCCGCCCTCGAACGGCTCGACGATGCGGTCGTGGACCTCCCACGTCTCGGTGCACACCTCGTCCAGGAACCAGCGGTCGTGCGTGACGACGAGGAAGGCGCCGGCATTCGCCGACCAGCGCTTGTTCAGGTGCGCCGCAAGCCACGTGATCGCCTCGACGTCGAGGTGGTTGGTGGGCTCGTCCAGCGCGATGATGTCCCAGTCCTGGGTGAGGAGGGCGGCCAGAGCGACCCGGCGGCGCTGTCCGCCGCTGAGGGAATCGACCGGTGCGTTCCAGTCCAGGTCCCTCAGAAGCCCGTGGATGACATCGCGCACCCGCGCGTCTCCGGCCCATTCGTGCTCCGGGGTGTCCCCCACGACCGCCTGCGCGATGGTGTGGGCGTCATCGAGCGTGTCCGCCTGATCGAGGACGCCGATCCGCGTGCCGGCGCGCATCGTGACGCGTCCGGCATCCGGCTCCTTGCGCCCGGCGAGCATCGCCAGCAGAGACGACTTCCCATCGCCGTTGCGGCCGACGATGCCGATGCGGTCGCCTTCTTCGATGCCCAGCGTGATGGAGTCGAAGACGACCTTGGTCGGGTATTCGAGGTGGAGGCCTTCGGCCCCGAGAAGATGTGCCATGTCCCTTCAAGGGTAGTCGCGTGGGACGGCCCGGCTCACCGCAGCTCAGCGCCGGGCGAGCGCGAGCGCGGCATCCACGATCGGCGCATGCCGCGCGGCCAGAGCGTCATCCCATCGGCCGAGGAGGACGAAGGTCGCGATGCGGAACACCAGCGCGCGGACCAGCAGCTGGGCGCCCTCGGGGATGCCGCGCACGAACGCGACGAGTTCGCTCCACGCCAGATCGTGCCAGCACACCGCATCGGCGAGGACGATGGCCGATGCGTAGCCTCCTGGGCGCCAGTACGGCGCCCAGTCGATGATCGTCGGCGGCGCCTCCGGGGCGAAGAGGATATTGCCCAGCAGATCGCCGTGCACGATCTGCGACGGCGCCTCGACGACAGCGAACGCGGATGCGAGGCGATCGAGAGTTTCATCGGCCGGCAGCTCGGCCTCCTGCCAGGCCATCCGATCCGCACACGACCACGGGTCGTCGGCGACGTCGAGGAAGCCCGGTCTCGTGAGTCCGGCGAGCGCGCGATGAAAGCCGTCACCCGCCCGGAGCACGTCGCTCACGCGCGATTCATCCGCTGCCCCAGGGAGCCATTGCCAGGCCTCCCAGCGGTCGACGCTCCAGTTCCCTGAGCGTCCAAGTATCGGCCGAGGCGCGCGGAACGCCGCGGTGTGCTCCAGCCCGGCGAGGACATCGGCCTTCCACTGGACCTCGCCGTCCGCCTCCGAGGGGCGGAGCACGATCGCTCCGGCACGCCACGCAAGACCGCGTCCGCCTGGGAGGTGCTCGAGCGGGGCATCCGATGCGCCGAAGGCCGTGAGAACGGCATCAGACGGGCGGCGCGGCTCGGTCATGGGATCGAGCTTAGACGCGCCGAGCCGCCCGGGTCGGACCCGGGCGGCTCGGTGCTGTGTGCGTCGTCGTGCTTACTGGTACGACTCGACGATCTCGAGGAGGCTGGGGACGTTGGCATACGCCTCGGCCGCGTTCTCCTTCGTGACGATCACCGGGTCCAGCAGGTACGCCGGAACGATCTTCTCGCCGTTGTCGTACGACTCGGTGTCGTTGACCTCGACGTCTTCGCCCGCCTGCAGCTGCTGCACCATCTTGATGGACTGCTCGACGAGCAGCGTGGTGTCCTTGTTGATCGTGGAGTACTGGATGCCCTCCATGATCGACTTGACGGATTCGACCTCGGAGTCCTGACCGGTCACGACCGGAACGGGCTTGCCTGCCTGCTGCACCGAGGTGATGATGGCGCGAGCGAGCGTGTCGTTCGGCGACAGAACACCGTCGAGCACGGTCTCACCGCTGTACGAGCCGGTCAGCAGCGTGTCCATGCGGTTCTGCGCGTTCTCGGCCAGCCAGCCCTCGGTCGCCGTCTGGGCGATCTCGGTCTGACCCGAGACGACGTTCAGCGTCTCGTCGTCGATCTTCTCCTGCAGGACGCTCATCGCGCCGTCGAAGAAGACCTTCGAGTTGGCATCGTCCGGCGAGCCCGAGAACAGCTCGATGTTGTACGGCGCCTCGTGCCCGGCACGCTCGGCAAGGCCCTCGAGGAGAGCGGTGCCCTGGAGCTCGCCGACCTTGAAGTTGTCGAACGCGACGTAGTAGTCGACGGCCTCGGTGTTCTCGATGAGACGGTCGTAGGCGATCACGTAGGCGCCGGCATCCTTGGCCGCCTGCACCTGCGTGGCCAGCTGCTTGCCGTCCTTCGCGCCGATGATGATGACCTTGGCGCCGCCGGTGACCATCGCCTGGATCTGGTTCTGCTGCTCGGCGACCGTGTTGCTGGCAGGGGCGTACTGGACGTCGGCCTTGAAACCGGCTTCCTCCAGTCCGTCCTTGAACAGCTGGCCGGCGAGAACCCAGTTCTCGCTGGTCTTGTCCGGAAGCGCGACGCCGATCGTGGAGCCGGCTTCGAAACCGGTGGTCTCCTCGGCGCTCGAACCTTCGTCGGTTCCGCCGCCTCGTTCGCCGGAGCAGCCGGTGAGGGCGAGCGCTGCTGCGGCGACCAACGCTGTCGCCGTGACTGCCATTCTCTTCATGCGATCTCTTTCTCTGGTGGTTTCTCTTGTGGTGCGGGGACTGCCGTCACTCGGACGGAGTCTCCTTCTTCCCGCTCGCGGTGCCCGCGGCGGAGGTCGGGTAGTCGGTGAGGTTCGGGGCGTCCTTCTGGTGACGCTTGCGCGTCAGGAAACCCCACACCGACGGGCGGCCCTGCTGCTTGTTCCAGACGTCGATGCCGACGGCGAACAGCAGGACGAGGCCCTTGATCATCGCGACGACGTCGGCGCCCTGGCCGAGGAGGGCGAGTCCGTTGTTGAGGAAGGCCATCACGAGACCACCGATGATCGAGCCGATCACGGTTCCGATGCCGCCGGCGACGGCCGCGCCGCCGATGAACACACTGGCGATGGCGTCCAGCTCCCAGCCCGTGCCGTCGTTCGGGCCGGAGGCCTGCGAACGGGCGACGAAGATCATGCCGGCCAGCGCCGCCATCATCGACATGTTCATCATCACGAAGAAGTCGACCCAGCGGTCCTTGACGCCCGACAGGCGCGCCGCCTGGCGGTTGCCGCCGACGGCGTAGATGTGACGGCCGAAGATCGTGTTGCGGGTGATGAACGAGTAGATGATGACCAGTGCCAGCAGGATGAGGCCGGGGACGGGGAAGCTCGTGCCGGGGCGGCCGGTCGCGAACATCCAGCCCGCAGCGAGCACGACGATCGACAGCAGCACGACCTTCGTGACGCTCACCCACAGCGGGGCGCTCTCCGAGCCCATCTTGTGCTGGAGGCGTCGCGTGCGGATCTCCCAGAAGACGAGCCAGGCCACGCCCAGCAGCGCCAGCACCATGGTGAGCACGTTGAACTGGAAGGGTCCGCCGAGTTCCGGCAGGTAGCCGGTGCCGATGACCTGGAACCCCTTGGGAACCGGGATCGTCTGCGCGTCGCCGATGAACTGCTGGGCGCCGCGGAAGAACAGCATCCCGGCCAGGGTCACGATGAAGGCCGGCACGCCGACATAGGCGACCCAGAAGCCCTGCCACGCCCCGACGAGCGCTCCGACTCCGAGACCGAGCAGGATCGCGGCCGGCCACGGGAGGTTCCACTCCGCCATCGACTTCGCCACGATGATGCCGACGAAGGCGGCGACGGAGCCGACCGACAGGTCGATGTGACCCATGATGATGACCATCACCATGCCGATGGCGAGGATCAGGATGAACGAGTACTGATTGACGACGTTGATGAGGTTGCCCGGCGTCAGCGTGGCACCAGCGGGGTTGCGCATCACCGTGAGGATCTCGAACAGCGCGATGATGACGATCAGGCTGCCGAGGATGCCGAACTGACGCATCGAGGACGTGCTGCCCCCGAACATCTTCTTGATATCGCCGAAGTGGAAGCCCTGCTTCTGCGCGGGGGTCGTCGAGGTGCTCATGCGTTCGCCTTCTGGTTCGTGGAGGTCATGCTGCGCATGAGCGCCTCCGGAGTTGCCTGGTCGCTGGGGATGCAGTCGGTGACGCGTCCCTCGAAGATCGTGTAGATGCGGTCGGAGATGCCCATCAGCTCCGGCAGCTCGCTGGAGATGACGATGACGCCCTTGCCTGCGGCGGCGAGCTCGTTGATGATCGAGTAGATCTCGTACTTCGCTCCGACGTCGATGCCGCGGGTCGGCTCGTCGAGGATCAGCAGGTCGGGATCGGTGAACATCCACTTCGCCAGCACGACCTTCTGCTGGTTGCCGCCGGAGAGCTTGCCGACGCCCTCTTCGACCGTCGGCGTCTTGATGCGCAGCGCCTTGCGGTAGCGCTCGGCGACGGCGTACTCCTCGCGGTCGTTCACGACGCCCCGCCGGGAGATCTTCGACAGCTTCGCCGAGACGACCGCTCGCTTGATCGTGTCGAGGAGGTTCAGCCCCAGCACCTTGCGGTCCTCGCTGACGTACGCGAGTCCGTGCCGGATGGCGGCCGAGACATCGGGGAGCTCGATCTCCTCCCCGTCCTTGAACAGCTGGCCGCCGAGGAACGTGCCGTAGGAGCGTCCGAAGATGCTCATCGCGAACTCGGTGCGCCCGGCGCCCATGAGGCCGGCGATGCCGACGACCTCACCGCGTCGCACGTTCAGGCTCGAGCCCTTGACCACCATGCGCTCCGAGACGGTCGGATGCTGGACCCACCAGTCCTTGACCTCGAAGAGGACCTCGCCGATCTCTGGAGTGCGGTCCGGGTAGCGGCTCTCGAGCGAGCGGCCCACCATCCCGCGGATGATGCGGTCCTCGTTGATCTCGCCCTTGGTGATGTCGAGCGTCTCGACCGTGCGGCCGTCACGGATGATCGTGATCTCATCGGCGATCTGCTCGATCTCGTTGAGCTTGTGGCTGATGATGATCGACGCGATGCCCTTGGCCTTGAGCCCGAGGATCAGGCCGAGCAGGTGCTGCGAGTCGTTCTCGTTCAGTGCGGCGGTCGGCTCGTCGAGGATGAGGAGCTTGACGTCCTTGTTGAGCGCCTTGGCGATCTCGATGAGCTGCTGCTTGCCGACACCGAGGTGCTTGATCGCGATGTCGGGGTTCTCATCGAGGCCGACCCGGGCGAGCAGCTCGGTGGCGCGGGTCTTCGCCTTCTGCCAGTCGATGGTGCCGAAGTGCGCGATCTCGTTGCCGAGGAAGATGTTCTCGGTGATCGACAGCTCGGGGATCAGGGCGAGCTCCTGGTGGATGATCGCGATGCCGGCCTGCTCGCTGGCCGCGATGTCCTTGAAGCGCTGCTCCTGCCCGTACAGCAGGATGTCGCCGTCGTAGGTGCCGTACGGGTAGACACCCGAGAGGACCTTCATCAGAGTCGACTTGCCTGCGCCGTTCTCGCCGCAGATCGCATGGATCTCGCCGGCGCGCACGGTGATGGAGACATCGGACAGTGCCTTGACGCCAGGGAACTCCTTGGTGATGTCACGCATCTCCAGGATGGGCCCTGATACGACCGGCAACGTAGCTGTGCTGCTCACGGATCTTCCTCGATACTCTGACGGCCACTCCCAATGTGACCGTTCACATGGAACACAATATTGCGCCTCCGTCGCCCCGCTGTCAAGTGGGGCGCGGTTTTCGAGGCGCTATCGAGATGCGCTGGACGAGCGGATGCGCAGCAGCGGCTCGACCGGACCGAACTGCGGAGCCTGCTCATTGCGGATCTCGGCGAGCAGGATTCCGACCGCCCTGCGACCGAGTTCGGGGAAATCCTGATGCACCGTCGTCAACGGGGGCCAGACGTGCGCGGCGACCGGGATGTCGTCGAAGCCGACCACGCTGACGTCGCGCGGGACGTCGAGGCCGGCATCCCGGAAACCGTGCATCAGACCGATGGCCATCAGATCGTTCGCGGCGAACACCGCCGTGAAGTCGCGCCTGCGGGCGAGTTCCGTGCCGGCGAAGTAGCCGAAGTCCGCGCTCCAGTCGCCGCGGATGGGCGGGAACGTCGGCAGATCGGCCTCGCGCAGCGCGTCGAGATAGCCGCGCATCCTGGACTCCGCTTCGATCCAGTCCTGCGGGCCGGCAAGATGCAGGATGTCGGTGTGCCCCTGGGCGATCAGGTGTTCCGTGACGGACCGTGCGCCGGCGACCTGGTCGGCGGAATGCGTGAAGCCGTCCGAGCCGGATGCCGTCTGCAGACTCACCAGCGGCACGCCGACCGCCATCCCCCGGAGGACGTTGAAGACGCGCACCTGCGGGGCGAGTGCCACGATGCCGCCGACCTGCTCGCGTCCGAGCTGGCGGATCGCCTCGCCGATCGCCTCCGGCGAGGTCGTCGGGAGGTTGACGGTGCTGACCGAGTACCCCTCGGCGCGGGCTGCGTCCTCGATGCCGGCGATCGACGATGTCGGCCCGAACTCGCCGATCGTCGCCGACAGGATGCCGAGAGTGGTCGTCGTGCTGGTCACCAGCGCGCGGGCCGCGAGGTTCGGCCGGTAGTCCAGCACCGCGATGGCATCCTGGACGCGCTTCTTGGTCTCGGGTCGGATGCTGGGGTGCTCATTGAGAACTCGGGACACCGTCTGGTGAGAGACCCCCGCCAGTCGCGCGACATCGCGGATGCTGGGAACCCGCGCACGCTCGCCTGAGGCCGCCATGGCATCGCCTCCCTTGCGTGTGCACGGTCACATCTCCGTTCCATTATGTCGCCAAAAAGGGTCGGAGCGCTCCCCCGCGCTCCGACCCAGGGTCTCGCTGCCGCGATGTCAGGCTCGCGGCGCGAGACCCGCATAGAGCAGGCTGCCGGTCTGCGGATCGCGCAGCACCAGCACCTGCTCGCCCGCGCGCGGGATCTCGAGCCGGGACACGAGGGCCGCGATGGCGACCTGCTGTCCGCCCAGATCCAGCGTGAGGACGATGTTCGGGTTGTCGTTGATGGTCTGACCGGTGTCCTGCAGGGCGAGCACGGTCGCCGTCTCCGTCGGCGCGCCGGATGCCCGCAGCTGCGCCACGTATTCGGTCTGGTGCATCGAGTTCGTCGCGCCCCGCATGGCCTCGGTGAAATCGCGCCCCATGAACGCCTGCGCCATTGTGCCCATGACCCCTCGGCCCTGGGCGATGTCGTCTGCCATCTGCATGGCCTCGGCCTGGCGTTCCTGCTGCGTCTTCCTGTTGAACAGTCCCATGATCACTCCTGACGTTTCGCGGTGTCTGTCGAGTTCCACGGTAGGAACTCCCGGACGCTCCCGATCACAGGTTCGATGACGGGTGGGTGAACGCCTGTCGACGCGGGAACCACGGAGGCTAGGTGCGCGGTGCCCGAGCGACCGGATCGTTCAGCAACGCCTCGAAGGCGAGCTCGGCCGGCGCGATCTGCATCAGATGCGATCGCATGTGCGCCCGCTCGAGGCGGACCGTGCGTCCCTCCGCCCCGACCGGGTGGATGCGCACCGCGGCCGAGAGCCGTTCCCGGCTCGTCGCCAGCAGCACGCCGAGATAGCCCGAGAGCACGACCATCTGCGGAGCGAAGGCGTTGACGAAGTTCGTCAGAGCGACCGAGAGGACGTCGACCTGCCTGGCGACCTCGGCGAGGATCACGGGGTCCCGGACGAGCCCGAGCTCGATGTCGAGTTCGTCCTCGTCGAGCCCTCGCCTCCCGAGGAGCGCCAGGACCTTCGCCGGGTGGACCTCGACCTGGAGGCATCCACGACGTCCGCACGAGCACAGGGCACCGGAGGTGTTCACCACGGTGTGCCCGAATTCGCCCGCGAACCCCGACGTGCCGCGCAGCAGTGCGCCGTCGAGCACGAGCCCTCCGCCGATGCCGTTCATGGACCCGCTCAGGTACAGCACGTTGTCGATGCCGCGGCCGACGCCGAACCGGGTCTCGGCCATGGCTCCCACGCTGGCGTCGTTGCCGACGGCCACGTCCACACCGAGCGCGTCCGCGAGGCGGTGCGACATGTTCTCGCGCCGCCAGCCGAGCGACGGCGACAGCAGCACCCTGCCGCCGCGGTCGACGAGACCGGGCACCGCGACGCCTGCGCCGACGAGTCGGTAGTGCCGGTCGATGTCCGCACGCATGCCGGCGACGAGGGACGCGGTGACCTGGGCGAATCGCCGAGGGCTCGGGGGCTTCGCGAGATCGTGGCGGACCCGGGAGTGCACGGCTCCCCCGAGCCCGACCAGCGCCACCGAGACCGCATGCGGGTCGGCGGTGATGCTGAGCGCCACGACCCGGTCCTCCGCGGCGACGCCGAGCGACGGACGCCCGGCGCGACCGGTCGGCTTCACGGCCGTCTCGCCGACGAGCTGCAGATCGAGCAGCTCCTGCACCAGACCCGTCACCGTCGATCGGTTCAAGCCCGTGTGCGCGCCGATCTCCGAGCGCGAGAGGGGACCTGCGCCGTGCACGAGCTGCAGGACGGCGGCGAGGTTCTGCTGACGCACGTCCTCGTTCGTCGTCCGCACGGCCGGCCGTGCGGCGGCCGGCGGCTGCTCGGTCTCGTGCTCCGCCGCTGCAGGTCTCGGCGTCATGGCTTCTCGACCGCCATGTGCCGCATGAGCAGCTCCTGCGAGGCATCCGCCCTGGCGACCTCCGCCGTGATGCGCCCGTGGGCGAGCGTGTAGACGCGATCCGAGAGGCCGATCACCTCCGGAAGCTCCGACGAGATGACGATGATCGCCTTCCCCTGGGCTGCGAGTTCGTTGATGAGCCCGTAGATCTCGTACTTCGCCCCGACGTCGATGCCTCGGGTCGGCTCATCGAGGATGAGCACGTCCGGGTTCGTGAACATCCACTTCGACAGCACCGTCTTCTGCTGGTTCCCGCCGGACAGCGTCGCCGTGGCGGAACGCACGCTCGCGGTCTTGATGTTCATCTTGTAGCGATAGGCCTCGGCGACCTTGCGCTCGCGCACGTCGTCCACGAGACCGCGCTCGGCGAGCCGCCCGAGGGCCGCCGCCGAGATGTTCTCCTGCACCGAGGCGAGCAGATTGAGCCCGTCGCCCCGCCTGTCCTCCGGCACGTAGGCGAGACCATGACCGATCGCCTCGCGGATCGTCCGCAGCTCGATCCGCTCGCCGCGCTTGAAGGCGCTGCCGGTGATCGCCCCGCCGTAGGATCCGCCGAAGATGCTCATCGCGAGCTCGGTCCGCCCCGCCCCCATGAGGCCCGCGATTCCCACGATCTCGCCGGATCTCACGTGCATGCTCACGTCATCGATGATCACGCGCCCCGGCTGGTTCGGGTGCAGCACCGTCCAGTTCCGGACGCGGAACATCTCGTCACCGATGGCGGGCTCGCGCGGCGGGAACAGGTCGTCGAGAGGTCGCCCCACCATCGCCCTGATGATGTGCCCTTCGTCGGTCTCTGGATCATCGACGCGCATCGTCTCCACCGTCGCCCCGTCGCGGAGCACGGTGATGCGGTCGGCGATGCCGAGCACTTCGCGCAGCTTGTGCGAGATCAGCACGCACGTGATTCCGTTCGCGCGGAACCGGTCGATGAGCGCCAGCAGCCGATCGGAGTCGTCGCGCCCGAGCGCCGCGGTGGGCTCGTCGAGGATCAGCAGCTTCACGTTCTTGGCGAGCGCCTTCGCGATCTCGACGAGCTGCTGCTTGCCGATGCCCAACTCGCCCATCCGCATCGCCGGACTCTCGTGGAGTCCGACCCTCGACATGAGCTCGGCGGCACGCGCATGGGTGCTCGCGGCATCCACCAGTCCGAACCTGGTGAGCTCGTGCCCGAGGAAGATGTTCTCGGCGATCGTCAGATGCGGGACGACCGCGAGCTCCTGGTGGACGATCACGATGCCCTCGGCCTCGCTCTCGGCCAGCGAGCGGAAGCGCATCTCGCGCCCCTCGAAGATGATCTCCCCGTCGAAGCTGCCGTGCGGATGCACGCCGCTGAGGATCTCCATGAGCGTGGATTTGCCCGCACCGTTCTCGCCGCAGATGGCGAGGACCTCGCCCCGGCGCACGTCCAAATCCACGTCCTTCAGCGCCACGACACCGCGGAAGCGCTTGGTCACGCCCGACATGCGCAGGATCGTGCCGGGCATCTCGCCACCTCTCCACGCCGATCGGATCCTCGCCATCGTACCGAAGAAAATAATTTGTATGCAGGTGCGTCAATATGCCATGCTTCGGGAGCGGAGAGCGCGAGTGCTCCTCCGCAGCGGACAGAGCGGTCCGGCAGCACGGCCCGCTGACCTTTCAAGGAAGAGAGATTTGCAATGAGAAGAAACGTCCTGCGCACGGTGGCGGCCACCGGTGCCATCGTCTTCGCCTTCGGCCTCGCAGCCTGCTCGAACGGCACCGCCCCGGAATCCGAGGGCGGCGGCAGCGGCACCGAGGCCAGCGACATCACCGTCGGCGTCGCGATGCCGACCGAGACGAGCGAGCGGTGGATCGCGGACGGCGACGCGGTCAAGTCGCAGCTCGAGGATGCCGGGTACGAGGTCGATCTGCAGTTCGCCAACGACGACATCCCGCGTCAGCAGCAGCAGCTCGACCAGATGATCACCAATGGCGCCGACATCCTCATCGTCGCCTCGATCGACGGAACGGCTCTCGCCACCCAGCTCGAGAACGCCGCCAGCAAGGGCATTCCGGTCATCGCATACGACCGCCTGATCAACGGCACCGAGGACGTCGACTTCTACGTCACCTTCGACAACTACACCGTGGGCGTGCAGCAGGCGCAGTCGCTGCTGCGCGGGCTCGGCTTCCTCGACGAGAACAATGAGGACACCGGCGCCACCGAGGCCAAGGCGATCGAGCTGTTCGCCGGATCCCCGGACGACAACAATACGAAGTTCTTCTACCAGGGCGCGATCGACACCCTGCAGCCGTACTTCGACGACGGCCGGATCACCGTCCCGTCCGGTCAGATCGACATGGACACCGTCTCGACGCTGCGCTGGGACCAGGCGACGGCCCAGAAGCGCATGGAGGACCTGCTCACCAGCACGTACGACGGCGGCGCCAAGCCCCTCGACGGCGTGCTCTCGCCCTATGACGGCATCTCCCGCGGCATCATCACCGCTCTCGAGAACGCCGGCTACGGCTCGACGATCGCCGATGGCCTGCCGATTCTCTCCGGTCAGGATGCCGAGATCGCGTCGGTCAAGATGATCGCGGACGGCGTGCAGTTCGCCACCATCTTCAAGGACACGCGCAAGCTGGCGACGCAGGCGGTCGCGGCGGCGGATGCCTTCGCGAAGGGTGAGGACCCCGAAGCCAACGACACCGAGACCTACGACAACGGCGTGAAGGTCGTCCCGTCGTACCTGCTCGAGTCGGACATCGTGGTCGCGGACAACATCACCTCGCTCCTGGTCGATTCCGGCTACTGGACCGAGGAAGAGATCGCCGCGGGCGTCGCGGACTGATCGGTCGGGCGGCGGCCGGCTGCCGGGTTCCGACCCGGCAGCCGGGCGCCGCCGACAGCCGTCATTCCCCCATAGACAGGAGCAGCGATGTCCGACGCGATCCTCGAGATGCGCAACATCACCAAGAACTTCCCCGGCGTCAAGGTCCTCGACGACGTCTCGCTCACGGTCGCCCGTGGCGAGGTCCACGCGATCTGCGGCGAGAACGGCGCCGGGAAATCCACCCTCATAAAGGTGCTGTCCGGGGTCTACCCGCACGGATCCTTCGAAGGATCGATCCTCTTCGACGGTGAGCCCCAGCGCTTCAACGCGATCAAGGACTCCGAGCACACCGGGATCGTCATCATCCACCAGGAGCTGGCGCTCGTGCCGCACCTGTCGATCGCCGAGAACATCTTCCTCGGCAACGAGGTCATCCACGGCGGCCTGATCGACTGGCACGAGGCGAATGCACGAGCGGCCGAGCTCATGGAACGCGTCGGGTTGCATGAGAACCCGACGACCCCGGTCGGCCAGATCGGCGTCGGCAAGCAGCAGCTCGTCGAGATCGCGAAGGCACTGACGAAGGACGTCCGTCTGCTCATCCTCGACGAGCCGACGGCTGCGCTCAACGACACCGACTCCGAGCACCTGCTCGGGCTGCTGCGCGGCCTGCGCGACCATGGGATCACCTGCATCATCATCAGCCACAAGCTCGGCGAGATCGTCGAGATCGCCGATTCGACCACCATCATCCGCGACGGCCAGACGATCGAGACGATCGACATGCACGGCCCGGATGCCACGCAGGACCGCATCATCCGCGGGATGGTCGGCCGCTCACTGGATCGCCGGTTCCCCGAGCGCACTCCCGAGATCGGCGAGGAGATCTTCCGCATCGAGAACTGGCGCGTGCTGCACGCGACACAGCAGGATCGCATCGTCGTGGACGACGCCTCGATCTCCGTGCGCGCAGGTGAGATCGTCGGCATCGCCGGGCTCATGGGCGCCGGACGCACCGAGTTCATGATGAGCGTCTTCGGGCGCAGCTACGGCAGGGATGCCTCCGGGAAGGTCTTCCTGCACGGAGCGGAGATCTCCACGCGCACCGTGAAGGAGGCGATCGCCAACCGCATCGCCTACGTCTCGGAGGACCGCAAGGAGTACGGGCTCAACCTGATCGCCGACATCATGACCAACATCTCCGCCGCCGCGCTCGGCAAGCTGTCCTCGGGGGTGTTCATCGACGGCAACCGCGAGATCGAGGTCGCGGAGCGGTACCGCGCCGACCTCAACATCAAGTCCCCCACGGTCGCCCAGATCGTCGGGAACCTGTCCGGCGGCAATCAGCAGAAGGTCGTACTGGCCAAGTGGCTGTACACCGACCCCGAGGTCCTCATCCTCGATGAGCCGACCCGCGGCATCGATGTCGGCGCGAAGTACGAGATCTACGAGATCATCGGCGCACTCGCCGCGGCCGGCAAGGCAGTGATCCTCATCTCCAGCGAACTGCCGGAGCTGCTCGGCCTGTCCGACCGCATCTACACGCTCGCCTACGGGCGAATCACCGGGCAGCTTCCCGTCGCCGATGCGACGCAGGAAGCGCTCATGTCCCTCATGACGATCGAAAACTCTGCCCCGAAGGAGGCCGCGGCATGAACAACGTGTTCACCGAGGTCAAGGACCTGCTGACCCACAACCTGCGCACGTCGGGTATCTACATCGCCTTCGTCGCGATCATCCTCCTGTTCACGATCCTCACCGGAGGAACGCTGCTCAGCCCGGAGAACGTCACCAACATCGTGCTGCAGAACGCGCACATCCTGATCATGGCGCTCGGCATGATCCTGGTGATCGTCGGCGGCCACATCGACCTGTCGGTCGGGTCCGTCCTCGCGTTCGCCTCCGCGGTCTCTGCGGTCCTCGTCATCCGTGAAGGGATGCCGTGGTGGGTCGGCGTCATCGCGGCCATCGTCACCGGCATCCTGGTGGGCCTGTGGCAGGGGTTCTGGGTCGCGTACGTCGGGATCCCGGCGTTCATCGTCACCCTCGCCGGCATGCTGCTGTTCCGGGGCCTGACCTGGATGGTGCTCGCCAACGTCTCGCTCTCGCCGTTCCCGACCGAGTACCGCGAGGTCGCGAGCGGCTTCATCGACGGGATCTTCGGCGTGATCGTGATCGGGCAGGGTGAGGGCCTCAAGGCCGTGCCGCAGACTGTCGACATCTTCACCCTCGCGATCGGCGCGCTCGCGGTGGTCGGGGTCATCGTGTCGTCTCTGCGCAGCCGCCGCACCCGCCAGGGCTACGGCCAGACGGTCGAGTCGATGCCGCTGTTCGTCCTGAAGCTCGTGGTGATCTCCGCGGTGCTGCTGGCGTTCGCCTGGGCGCTCTCGTACAACCGCGGCTTCCCGATCGTGCTGATCATCGTCGCCGTGCTGATCCTGGTGTACCAGGTGATCGCGAACCGCACGGTGTTCGGCCGTCACGTCTACGCCGTCGGCGGCAACCTCTCGGCCGCGCGGCTCTCGGGTGTCAACGTGCGCAGCGTCAACTTCTGGATCTTCGTGAACATGGGCCTGCTGACCGGCATCGCAGCCGCGGTGTTCTCGTCCCGGTCCAACGGCGCCCAGCCCGGCATGGGGAACATGTTCGAGCTCGACGTGATCGCGGCGTGCTTCATCGGCGGCGCGTCGACGATGGGCGGCGTCGGACGCGTCGGCGGTGCGCTCGTGGGTGGTCTCGTGATGGCCGTCATGACGAACGGCATGCAGCTCATGGGCGTGCCGCAATCCAGTCAGCTGGTGGTGAAGGGCCTCGTGCTGCTGCTCGCGGTCGCCTTCGACATCTACAACAAGCGCCGGGCCGGCACGGTCCGCTGAATCAGACGGAGCGGGGGTCGCGGCGTCGGCCGCGACCCCCGCTCGCCTGTCAGGCCGACAGGATGCGCGCTCCGCTGACCGGACCGTGCACGTGCAGAGCCTCCCGCCCCTGCGCCTCGAGCTCGTCCTGCACGTAGCGTGCGGACTCGGGTGCATCGCACAGGAACGCGATCGTCGGGCCCGAGCCGGAGACGATGCCGCTGAGCGCGCCGGCATGCAGGCCCTCGCGGATGATCTCCTCGAGCGCAGGGCGCTCCTCGAGTGCGGCCGCCTCGAGATCGTTGTGCATGGCGGCCGCCAGCGAATGCGGGTCACCGGCGCGCAGCGCCTGAAGCACGGGAATCGGCACGTCGAGGGACTGCGGCGGATCGTCGGCCAGCGCCTCGCCACGAGAGCGCTGCTCATCGAGCCGCTGGTAGACCACCGGGGTGGACAGTCCATCGTCGCTGGTCACGAGCACCCAGTCGAAGCGGCCACGGGCCAACGCCGGATTGAGCTGATCTCCCCGCCCGGTGCCGACTGCCGTCCCGCCGTGGAGCGCGAACGGCACGTCGGCGCCGAGCCGGGACGCCAGCTCATGCAGACGCGCGGGTGACAGGCCCGTCCCCCAGAGCGCATCGCAGGCCAGCAGCGCTGCCGCAGCATCCGCCGACCCTCCGCCCATGCCGCCGGCGACCGGAACGCTCTTGCGCAGCTCCAGCGCCACACCGCCATCGTGCCCCGTCGCAGAGGCGAGCAGCTTGGCCGCTCGCATCGCGAGATTGCGATCGTCCAACGGCACGGATGCCGGGTCCGCTGCGCCCTTGACCACGATCGAGAACTGGTCGGACGGACGCGCGATCACGTCTTCGTACAGCGAGACCGCCTGGAAGACCGTGGCAAGCGCGTGATAGCCGTCGTCGTGCCGATCGCCGACACCGAGGTACACGTTGATCTTGCCCGGTGCCCGTACGTGCACGGCATCCGGAAAGGGCAACAGGGTCATCTCTGGATCCTCTCGGCGTGGCTCGGTCAGCTCAGAGCGTGGAGGACTTCGCCCACAGGTCGACGTCGATGCCGTGGGAGAGCTCATCGATGCGGGCGAGGTGATCCGCGGTGAAGTCCGGCCCGTCCAGGGCCGCGACGTTCTCGTCGAGTTGCGCGGGCCGCGATGCCCCGATCAGCGCGGAGGCGACCACCGGATCGCGCAGCGTCCACTGCAGCGCCATCTGGGCGAGCGACTGTCCGCGCTCGACGGCGATGTCGTTGAGAGAACGCAGGATCGACAGCCCCTCATCGCTGAGCGGCCTGTCCGGAAGCGATCGACGCTTCTGCGCACGATCCGCGGTGCCGCCGGCGAGGTACTTGTCGGTGAGCAGTCCTTGAGCGAGCGGCGTGAAAGCGATAGCGCCGACTCCCTCCGTGCGCAGCGTCTCGGTCAGGCCGTCCTCGACCCAGCGGTTCAGGATCGAGTACGAGGGCTGGTGGATCACCAGCGGAGTGCCGAGTTCGCGGGCGACGGCCACGGCCCTCTCAGTGCGCTCGGCGCTGTACGACGAGATCCCGATGTAGAGCGCCTTGCCCTGGCGGACCAGCGTGTCCAGCGCCCCGATGGTCTCCTCGATCGGGGTCACGGGGTCGGCGCGGTGCGAGTAGAAGATGTCGACGTAGTCCAGACCCATGCGCGTCAGGGATTGCTCCGCGCTGGCCAGGATGTACTTCCGGCTGGCGAGGTCGCCGTACGGCCCCGGCCACATGTCCCAGCCCGCCTTCGACGAGATGATCAGCTCATCGCGGTACGGACGCAGATCCTCGGCGAGGATGCGTCCGAAGTTCTTCTCCGCCGAGCCGTACGGCGGGCCGTAGTTGTTCGCGAGATCGAAGTGCGTGATGCCCAGATCGAACGCGTGACGCAGCAGCGTGCGCTGGTTGTCGAGCGGGATGTTGTCGCCGAAGTTCCACCACAGGCCGAGTGAGATCGGAGGCAGGTACAGCCCGGAAGATCCCACCTGGCGATAGTCGAAGCGGCCGTATCGGCCGGCATCCGCCGCATACGGGCGGTGCAGCTCGGGGACGTCAGGGCGGAAGCGCGGGTTCTCGGTCACGACTCCAGGCTAGCCGCCTGAGCCTGCGCGATCCTCACGAAGTCGTCGATGATCAGCTGCTCGCCGCGGGCGGTGGGCGCGACACCCGCGCTTTCGAGCACGGCGGTCGCCTCCGCGGATGACCCGAAGACACCGGCGAGCGCCTGCCGCAGCATCTTGCGGCGCTGCTGGAACGCCGCATCGACGATCCGGAATGTCGCACGGCGGAGGTCGTCGTCGCCGCGGACTTCGGCCGCGCGCTGGAACGCGACCAGCACGCTGTCGACGTTCGGAACCGGCCAGAACACCTGCCGCGAGATCGTGCCGGCGAGCCGCCACGGCCCGTACCAGGCCGCTTTCACACTCGGTGTGCCGTAGGCCTTGCTCCCCGGCGGTGCGGCGAGCCGCTCGCCGACCTCGGCCTGGACCATCACGACACCGCGCTGAAGGTTCGGGAACGTCTCCATGAAGTGCAGCAGCACCGGCACCGACACGTTGTACGGCAGGTTGGCGATCAGCACCGTCGGGTCGCCTGGGAGCTCGGTGATCCGCAGCGCATCGGCGTCGACAACCGTCAGCGCATCGGCGGAAACACCGTGGTCTGCGGCAGTCTGCGGCAGACGCGCTGCCAGGCGGTGATCGATCTCGACGGCGGTGACCGTCGCGCCCGTCTCGAGGATCGCCAGGGTGAGCGAGCCCAGCCCAGGGCCGACCTCCACGACGCGCTCCCCCGCCTCGACGCCACCGGCCTGCACGATCTTGCGGACGGTGTTGGCATCGACGACGAAGTTCTGCCCGAGCTTCTTCGTGGGGGTCACGTCGAGGTCTGCGGCAAGCCTGCGGATCTCGGTCGCGCCGAGCAGAGTGACGGTCATCCTCCCATTCTCCCCTACCGGGATACGCTGTACGGATGCCCAGCCTCGGTGATCTGATCGCGCCACGACGGATGGGCAGGGACTTCCGCTGGCTGCTGGCGTCCTCGTGGACGAGCAACGTCGGCGACGGGGTCGCGCTCGCGGCCGCTCCGCTGCTGATCGCGTCGATGACCTCGTCGCCGATCCTGGTCGCGTCGGGCGCGATCCTGCAGTTCCTGCCGTGGTTGGTGTTCGGCCTGCACGCCGGCGCCATCGCCGATCGGTTCGACCGACGCCGTCTGGTGATGTTCGCGAACGCGGCGCGCGCGATCGTGCTCGCGGCGCTGTGCGTGTTCCTGATCACCGGCACCGCGAACATCTGGATCGTGCTCGCCGTCGCCTTCCTGTACGGCACCGCCGAGGTCTTCGTCGACACGGCGGGCAGCACGCTGCTGCCCATGATCGTGAAGCCTGCGGATCTCGGCATCGGCAACGCCCGGCTGCAGGCCGGCTACCTCGTCGCGAACCAGTTCGCCGGACCGCCGCTCGGCGCCTTCCTGTTCGCAGCGGGAAGCGCCTGGCCGTTCCTCGTCGAGGTGCTGTGCGTGACGCTGGCGATCGTGCTCGTCTCACGGATGACCAGGACGCCGGTGCCGCCGCGCGAGGAGCACGCGCCGGTGCACACCGATATCGCGCAGGGTCTGCGGTGGCTGTGGCGCAACCCGCCGGTGCGCACGCTCGTGCTGATCATCCTGGTGTTCAACGTCACCTGGGCTGCACCCTGGGGCGTCCTCGTGCTGTACGCGACCGAGCACCTGAACATGGGCGCTGTGGGCTACGGGGCGCTGACCACGGCATCCGCCGCCGGAGGACTGCTCGCCACGGCGAGCTTCGGATGGCTGGAGAAGCGCGTCTCGTTCGCGACCCTCATGCGGGTCTGCCTGTCACTGGAGGTGCTCATGCATCTCGCGTTCGCCCTGACCACGACCGGGTGGGTGGCGCTGGTGATCATGGTCGGGTTCGGCTTCTACGCCTTCATCTGGGGCACGATCTCGACGACCGTCCGGCAACGGCTCGTTCCCACCGAACTGCAGGGCCGGATCGCGTCCGTGAACATGGTGGGGGTGTTCGGCGGGATGGTGCTCGGTCAGGCGCTCGGCGGCGTGATCGCCCAGTTCTGGGGCCTCGCGGCGCCGTGGTGGTTCGCCTTCGTGGGAGCGGCGATCACGCTGCTGCTGGTGTGGAAGCCGATTTCGCACATCGTGAGCGCGAAGCCCGTGAGCGACCCGGAGCCCGACCCTGTGGGCTGATCCTCATTCGGCGAACGAGCCGTACACCGCGAGTGTGTTCGCGGCCAGCTGCGTGCTGAGCTCATCGACGTCGAGGCCGAGTTCGGCAGCCATGAAGCGCACGGTGATCGGCACGAGATACGGCGCGTTGGGTCGTCCTCGCAGCGGCACAGGGGTGAGGAACGGCGCATCGGTCTCCACCAGAATCCGATCCAGCGGAGTGACCTTCAGCGCGTCTCGCAGGTTCTGGGCGTTCTTGAAGGTCAGGTTGCCGGCGAAGGAGAGGTAGTACCCGGCATCCGCGGCGATGCGCGCCATCGCGTCGCCACCGGAGAAGCAGTGGAACACCGTCCTCTCCGGTGCACCGACGCGGGTCAAGGTGTCGAGGACCGCGTCGTGCGCATCGCGATCGTGGATCTGCATCGCGATGCCGTGCTTCTTCGCCAGCGCGATGTGCGCCTCGAAGCTCGCGAACTGGGCGGGTCTGCCCGGCTCGTCGGTGCGGAAGAAGTCGAGACCAGTCTCGCCGATCGCCCGGGTGCGCGGGTGCGCGGCGAGCTCGTCGATCACGGCGATCGCCTCGTCGAGCCGCCCGGCGTCGGCGTAGATCGGCGCATCGTTCGGGTGGATCGCGACGGCGGCGAGGACGCGCTGGTCCTGCTCCGCCGCCGCCACAGCCCAGCGAGACGATTCGATGTCTCCCGACGCCTGCACCACGCCGGCGATGCCGACGGCCTGGGCACGGTCGAGCTGCTCCGTGAGGCTGAGCTGCTCGTCGCCGTCCGCGATCTCCAGGTGCGCGTGGTTGTCGCACACCGGAACGGTCAGCGGCTCCGGCGCCGCCGGATACCGCAGATCCTTGCGACCGCTCGTCGAGCGCTCGCGGACGTAGGTTTCAGGCTCGCTCATGCGTTTCGGCTCCTCGCTGCGCTCGTTCCTCGACGAGCAGATGGCGTCAGGCCTGCGACTCCACTCGCGGGAACAGCGGTGCCAGTCCGTTGACGTTGGTGCCCGGCTTCAGGATGCCCCAGGCGCCGGCCTCGCGGATCGGCTGGTCCTGCAGGCGCCCGATGCTCTCAGCGGCGCCCAGCGAGATCCACAGCTTCTCGGTCGCCTGCGGCATGACCGGCGAGAGCAGCACGGCGAGCGCCCGCAGGCCCTCGGCGCACGTGTACAGCACGGTGCCGAGGCGGGAACGCTGCTCCTCGTCGCGGGCCAGCGCCCACGGCTCGTTCTCGGTGATGTAGCCGTTCAGTGCGTCGACGATCGTCCAGATCCGGGTGATGGCCTCGTCGATCCGGAACTGCTCCACCGCGGCATCCGCCTCGGACGCGGCATCCGCGACGATCTTCTGGATCGCGAGATCCGCCTCGGAGTACTCGCCGGCTGGCGGCACGATCCCCTCGAAGTAGCGCTCGATCATCGCGACCGTGCGGGAGGCGAGGTTGCCGAAGCCGTTCGCGAGTTCGGCCTGGTAGCGGGCGGATAGGTCCTCCCAGCTGAACGAGCCGTCCTGACCGAAGGCGATCGCCGAAAGGAAGTAGAACCGGTACGCGTCAGAGCCGAAGACGTCGGTGATCTCGGTCGGCGCGATGCCGGTGAGCTTCGACTTCGACATCTTCTCACCGCCGACGAGCAGCCAGCCATGCGCGAAGACGCCCTTGGGCACCTCGAGGCCCGCCGCCATCAGCAGCGCAGGCCAGATGACGGCGTGGAAGCGCAGGATGTCCTTGCCGACCACGTGGTACGCCGGCCAGCGGCGCTCGAACTGCGCATCATCCGCGCCGTAGCCGACGGCGGTGGCGTAGTTCAGCAGCGCGTCGACCCACACGTAGATGACGTGCGAGGAGTCCCACGGCAGCGGGATGCCCCAGTCGAACGTCGACCGCGAGATCGAGAGGTCCTTCAACCCCTGGCTGACGAAAGAGACGACCTCGTTGCGCGCGGAGTGCGGGCGCACGAAATCGGGCTCGGTCTTGTACAGCTCGAGCAGACGGTCCTGGAACTCGCTGAGCTTGAAGAAGTAGTTCTTCTCCTGCAGCAGCTCGAGCGGCTTCGAGTGGATCGCGCACACCTTGAGCCCCTCGAAGGGACCTGTGCCGTCGACGATCTCGGACTCCGGCTTGAACTCCTCGCAACCCACGCAGTACAGCGCCTCGTACTCGCCCGCGTAGATGTAACCGGCGTCGTACAGACGCTGGAAGAACACCTGCACGTTGGTCTCGTGGCGCTCCTGCGTGGTGCGGATGAAGTCGTCGTTGGCGACGTCCAGCGTCTTCAGCAGCGGGAACCAGCTCTCGGTGACGAGCTTGTCCACCCACTCCTGCGGAGTGACGTTGTTGGCCGCCGCTGCCCGCAGCATCTTCTGACCGTGCTCATCGGTGCCGGTGAGCATCCAGGTGTCGTCGCCGGCCTGACGGTGCCAGCGCGCGAGCGTGTCGACCGCCACTGAGGTGTACCCGTGACCGATGTGCGGCACATCGGAGGGGTAGTAGATGGGCGTCGTGATGTAGAAGGATTCGCCTGCGGGCATGCGGTCAATTCTAGGTGCGATCACCGGTGCGTTACGCCGGGGGTGCTCTGCTCCCACCGGGTCACAGTCCGTTGCGGCGTGCGACCTCTCCCAGCCAGCCGAGGCTGGGCTTGGGCTGACGCTCGAACGTCTCCTTGTCGAAGGCGATCAGGCCGAACGTCGGCGCGTAGCCGCTGGCCCACTCGTAGTTGTCCAGCGCGCTCCAGTGCTGATAGGCGCGCACGTCGATACCGTCCGAGAGGGCACGGTGCAGGCCCTCGAGCGCGCCCTGCGTGTAGGCGATGCGTCGCGAGTCGTCCGCGGTGGCGATGCCGTTCTCCGTCACGAGGATCGGCACTCCCCCGCTGAGCTCCCACGCGCTGCGCACGCCCAGTTCCAGCGCCTCGGGGAAGAACTCCCACCCGGTGAGCGTCGTCTCGACGTCCGCAGCGACCGGACGGGGTCCCTCCGGGCCGATGAAGGTGCGCGTGTAGGCCTGGACCCCGACGAAGTCATCGCCGGCCGACTGCTCCAGGTACCAGAAATCACGCGGATGGCCGTACTCGTGCAGCATCTCGTCCGCGCCCGGCTCGCCGGTCGAGTGGAACGCCTGCGTCGCGATCGTCCACCCGGCCTGTGCACCGGGGACCGTGTGCACGAGATCCGAGGCACGGCGATGCGCGGCGAGCAGCGTGTCGGCGACGGCCAGGTCGGGATTGGGAAGGCCGTAGGCGACGAGATTCGCGGCATCCTCGCCGCCGGCGAGCATGGCCGCGATGTTGGGCTCGTTGATCGTGCAGACGTAGGTCACGTCCTCGAGGATCGGCAGCACCGTCTCGACATAGCGGCCGAACAGGTCGACGGCATCCGGCGCGCGCCAGAAGCCGTCCCGCTGGAACCACTGGGGCACGGTGAAGTGGATCAGCGTGACGGTGGGATCGAGGCCGAGGTCGCGCGCCGTGTCGATCATGCGGCGGTAGTGGTCGATCATCGCTCGGGAGACGAAGCCGCGCTCCGGTTCGATGCGCGCCCACTCCAGCGAGAACCGATACGAGTTCAGACCCGCGTCCGCAAGCAGACGCATGTCCTCCGGGTAGCGGTGGAAATGATCGGCGGCATCACCCGACGGTTCCACCATGGGCGACCCTGGAGCGTGCTCCATGGTCCACCAGTTGCTGGTCGTGTTGTTCCCCTCCACCTGGTGGGCCGCTGTCGCGGCGCCCCAGAGGAAGCCGTCGGGGAAGGTGAGCACGGATGCTCCTCTCGTCAAGGGTGTTCGGGTTCGGTTCGGTTCAGCGGGCTGCGCGCGCGGGATTGGGCACGGCATCCAGGAGCTGGACCGTGTAGGGATCCTCCGGATGCTGCAGCACCTGATCGGTCTCGCCGCGCTCGACGACGCGGCCGTCGTGCAGCACGAGGATGTTCTCGGTGACCAGCCGGGCGCTCAGCAGATCGTGGGTGATGTAGAGCATGCTGATGCCCCAGCGCTCGCGGAGGTCTTCGAGCAGCGCCAGCACGCCGGCGCGCAGCGACACGTCGAGCATCGACACCGGTTCGTCGGCGATCAGCACCTGCGGGTCGCTCGCCAGTGCGCGGGCGATGACGACGCGCTGGCGCTGGCCGCCGGACAGCTGGTGCGGCAGTTTGGCCGCGAACTGCTCCACGGGCGTGAGGCCGACCGTTTCGAGCAGCTCGAGAACACGTGCCCTGGCCTCTTCGCCGCGCATGCGCGTGTAGTTGCGGATCGGCCGGCTGAGCGTGTACTCCACGGTGTGGAGCGGGTTCAGTGCCGAGTAGGGGTCCTGGAACACCATCTGGACGTCCTTGCGCAGATCCCGCAGGCCACCGCGTCGAAGGGACGCGACATCGACGTCCCCGAAGCGCACGGATCCGGCGGTCGGCTTCTCGACGCCGGTGATGAGCTTCGCGATCGTCGACTTGCCCGAGCCTGACGCGCCGACGAGCGCGAGCGCCTCTCCCGGCTCCAAGCGGAACGAGACGTCGTCGACGGCCGTGACCGCTTCCTGTCCCCGGCGCGGTGCGGGGTAGCGCTTCGAGACGCCCTCGAGCACGATCGCGGCATCCGCCCTGCGCTCGTCGCGCTCGGAGACGGTCGGCAGCGTGTCGGTCAGGTCCGCTCGCGAAGTCCCCGCACGGCGCCGTGTGCCCAGATCGACGAACCCGGGGATCGAGATCGACTCCGCCCTCGGGTCCGCGTAGTGGCTGAGGAGCATCCGGGTGTACTCGTCCTGCGGACGCTCGAGGATGTCGCGGCTGGGCGCGTCCTCGACGATGCGCCCTTCGTGCATCACCATGACGCGGTCGGTCGCCTCCAGGACGATGCCCAGGTCGTGGCTGATGAGGATCGCCGTGAACTGCTCGGCGCGCTGCAGTTCTTGGATGGTCTCCATCACCGCGTGCTGCACGAGCACGTCCAGTGCGGTCGTCGGCTCGTCGAACACCATGAGCTGCGGCTCCAGGGACAGCGCGATCGCGATCGAGGCGCGCTGGCGCATCCCTCCGGAGAGCTCGCCCGGATACCGGTCGAGGACCTCAGGGACGAGCCCCACCTTCCCGACCAGGTCACGAGCGCGCTGTTCGCGATCGTGCGGGGCGATGTGCCCGTGGGCCGCGAAGACATCGAAGAAGTGGGCTCGCACCGTGCGCACCGGATTCAGCGCGTTCATGCCCGACTGCAGCACCATGGCGAAGCCGCCCTGGCGCTGGCGGCGCAGCTCCTCGGCATCCAGCCCTCGGATGTCGCGGCCGCCGAACAGGATCCGACCGCCGCTGATGCGCGCCGGCGGCTTCTGCAGACGGGTCAGGGCGAAGCCGAGCGTCGACTTGCCCGAACCGGACTCGCCGACCAGCCCGACGAACTCGCCGCGCCGCAGCGCGAACGACACGTCCTCGACGGCTGAGACCGGTGTCGCACCCGGCGAGGCGTACTCGACGGACAGCCCCTGGACCTCGAGCAGGACCTCCCGCTCGTCCGCGGTGGTCGCCGCATCGATCGTCGGGTTCATCGGCCCTTCCCTTCCCGCAGGCGCGGATTGGATATGCCGTCCACGCCGAAGTTGATGAGTGTGAGACTCAGCGCGAGCAGTGCGATGCAGAGTCCAGGAGCGAACAGCAGCAGCCATTGCCCGGTGAGAAGCGAGTTCGAGTTCTGCGCCCAGTAGAGCATCGTGCCCCAGCTGACGATGCTCGAGTCGCCGAGCCCGAGGAACTCCAGTCCGGCCTCGGCGAGGATCGCAGCCGTTGCCGCACCGAACAGCGTTCCGGCGATGATCGACGTCATGTTCGGAAGGATCTCGCGGAAGATGATGCGGGCCGAACTGTCGCCGGAGAACTGCGCGGAGGCGACGAAGTCGTTGCCGCGCAGTGATTGGGTCTGGCTGCGCAGCACCCGCGCACCCCACGCCCAGCCCGTGACCACGATCACGGCGATGATCATGAGGATCCCGCCGTTCTGGAGGTAGGCGGCGATGACGATCATGAGCGGCAGGCCGGGGATGACGAGGAACAGGTTGACGAAGAAGCCGACCGTCTCGGAGGCGATGCCGCGCAGGTATCCCCAGCTCAGCCCGATGAGCACGGCGACGATCGTCGAGAGGATGCCGGCGGCGAAGCCGACCAGCAGGCTGACCTGCGCGCCGTGGATGAGCTGACTCAGCACGTCCTCCCCGGCGGCGGTGGTGCCCAGCCAGTGCTCCGGGCTGGCTCCCGCGTTGCGCTCGAAGCCGTTGTCCTTCGGATCGTACGGAGCGAGCCAGGGCGCGAAGACGGCGACCAGGACGAACAGGGCGAGAAGGCACAGCCCGATCCGTGCCTTGCCGTTCCCCCAGAGGGTCCCGACCATGCGTCCGAGGGAGCGCCATCGGCTGGGCGCCGCGATGCGGGAGGAGGGCACTTTGACGTTCATCGTGGAGGTCATCGGCGGGTCCTTGGGTCCAGCACGCCGTACAGGATGTCGACGAGGAAGTTGGCGATGAGCACGCTGACCGTGATCATCAGGAAGAGCGCCTGCATGAGCGGATAGTCCTGTCCGATCACGGCATTGAACAGCAGGTAGCCGATCCCGGGATAGCCGAACACCTGCTCGACGAGGATCGACCCTCCGACCACTCCGCCGAGCGTGAGCCCGAAACCGGTGAGGTTGGGCAGGATCGCATTGCGCGCGGCGTAGCGCAGTGCGATGGTGCGACCGCGCAGGCCGTTCGCCTCGGCGAAGGTGACGTAGTCCTCACCGAGGGTGTTGATCATCGCGTTGCGCATGCCGATGATCCAGCCGCCGAGAGAGGTGAGCAGGATCGTCAGCGCGGGAAGCGCGGCGTGACGGATCAGATCGATGATGAACTCGAGCGTGAACCCGGGTGTCGTGGTCGCCGAATACGCCCCGGTGGTGGGGAACCAGTGCAGGACGTAGCCGAGGAAGAACAGCAGCAGCAGCGCGGTCCAGAAGTACGGGAACGTGCTGAGGAAGGACCCCGTCAGCGTCGGCAGCGAATCCAGCCACGTACCGCGGCGCCACGCGGCGGCGACGCCGATGAGCGTGCCGATGACGAACGCGAGCACGGTGACGACACCCACCAGGACGATCGTGTACGGCAGCGCGGTCGAGACCATGCTGGCCACGGTCTGCGGGTAGAACGTGTACGAGACACCGAAGTCGAGGGTGGCGACCTGACCGAGATACGCGACGTACTGGTCCCACAGCGACCCCGTCGGGACGCCGAGCTGCGCTTCGATGGCCGCTCGCGTGGCTTCGGAGACCGGGCCGTTCTGGGCGAGCTTGGCGATCGCGGCATCCGCCGGCGAGCCGGGCATCATCCTCGGGAGGAAGAAGTTCAGCGTGACGGCCGCCCAGAGCGTGAGGGCGAAGAGGCCGAGTTTCTGGAATGCGTACTTCACTGGTCCTCCCCCTTCACGCGCTCGAGCCGCGGGAAGATCCCGAGGGGCGCCGAGTCGTAGTTCTGCGGGATCATGTAGGGGTCTTCCTCGGACGGCCAGCCGGTGAACTTCGCATCGCTGAAGAGTCCCCAGATGCCTCCGTAGTAGAGGCCGATCACGGGCAGCTCGTCGTACACGATGTTCTGCAGCTCGCGCACGATCTCCTCCTGCCTCGCCGGGTCCACCGTTGATCGGTATTCGGCCAGCAACGCGTCGGCGTCGTCCGAGCGATAGCGCTGGAAGTTGTTCGACGTGGTCTCACCGGCGGGCACGTAGAAGTCGCTCGAGAGCAGACTGTTGAACGCCTGGTAGACGTCTCCGTTGCCCATGCCGCCGATCGCCATCTCGAAATCGCCGTTGCCGATCGCGCTCTGATATCCGGCCGGCTGCGGCAGGTTCAGCGTGACCTTCACGCCGACGTCGGCGAGCTGGCGCTGCACCGCCTGCGCCGCTCTGGTCCAGTCGGAGTAGCCGTTCGCCGTCGTGAGGGCGAACTCGAGCGGTGCACCGTCCGCACCGATCAACTGGTCGCCCTGCAGCGTGTAGCCGGATTCGGCGAATGCCTCCAGCGCAGCATCCGGATCCTGCGTGATCATGCCCTGATCCGGGATCTCGGGGTCCAGGTACTGTTCCTGGTTCGGCAGGATGAGTCCGGTCTGACCGGCCGGCTCCATATACCCCTCGGATGCCGTCTCCGCGATCTCTTCGCGATCGAGGGCGAGGGCGATGCCGCGGCGGACGTTCACGTCGTCGAAGGGAGCGACTTCCAGGTTCGGCACCAGAGAGATCACGCCGCCGGGCGGGAACCACCAGGTGTTGTCGGGACTGGCAGCACCCCAGGTCCCCTCGACGTCGGAGATGAAGGAGTATGCCCAGTCGTAGCCGCGGGTGACGGTGTCCAGTTGCGAGTTCGTGGCCGGGAGGATGACGTGCTCGATCTCGATCGAGTCCGCCTGCCAATAGTCCGGATTCTTGTCCATCGAGTACTGCTGATCGTTGTAGTTGCCGAGCACGAACGGCCCGGTTCCCACTGGATCCTCATTGCGCCACGTACCGGGGTCTTCGACATCGGACCAGAGATGCTCTGGGACGATCATGGTCTGCCCGATGATCGACAGCGACGGGGCATCCTCGCTCTTGAGATGGAAGACCACGTCCTCGCCCTCGACGTCGACGCTCTCCAGATGCTGCCAGGCGCCCTTGATGTCGAGCGACGGATTGTCCTTCAGCAGTTGGAACGTGAACGCGACATCCTCAGGGGTGAGGTCTTCGCCGTCACTCCATTCGACGTCGTCGCGGATCGTCATGATGATCGTCCGGGCATCCGGCTGCGACCACTCGGTTGCCAGCCAGGGATTCCGCTCGCCATCGAGCGGGTTGATGAGGATCAGGGGCTCGTAGATCCACCGGGCCGCCGTGCGGGTGTTGGTGAGGTACGGGTTGAAGTTCCGTGTGAAGAACGGATTCCCGTGGTCCGCGTTGATGAGCATCGTATCGTCGCCGATCGAAGGATCGGGCTGAGAGGTGATCTGGATGCTGCAACCGCTGAGAGCGATCGCGGCCGCTGCGAGGCCGACCGTCGCGACCTTCCTCCAGCGCTGGAACCTGCGCTTCTTCGCCACTCTGGAACCTCATGTCGTCTCTGTCATGAAGGGCACTCCGCTGTCGGAACACCCATACGGCTTCGTTCGCCTCCGCAATTGTAAGCGCATACATTTGCGCTTCGCAACCCCACCGACTCCTCTCGTGCGGTCGCGACCGAGAGGTCAGCCGTTCCGGTGGGAGCTCTCGCGCAGAGCGATCGTCAGGGGGAGGCGCACGAACATCGGATCGGCGTCCGGTTGCTCCAGCCGTCGCGCAAGCACCTGGACCGAAGCGCGTCCGAGGTCGATCATCGGCTGACGGACGGTCGTCAGCCGGGGGTCGGAAAGCGCTGCGGCGTCGATTCCGTCGAAGCCCGTGACGAGCAGGTCCTCTGGCACACGGACCCCCGCTGATCTGAAAGCGTCGAGCGCACCGAGAGCCATCTGGTCGTTCGCGGACATCAGCGCTGCAGGAAGGCCACGGGCGAGCAGCTCGCCTGCCGCTCGACGACCAGAAGCGCGCGTGAAGTCGCCCTGCAGGACGGGGACCTCGTCGAGAGGAATACCTGCCTGAACGACGGCAGCAGAGAAGCCCTGCCACCGCTGCCCTCCGTCAGGCGAGTCAGCGGGTCCGGTGAGGTAGGCCGGTGGACGCCCGCCGGTCTGGGCGAGCACGAGGCGCGTGAGCTCCGCCATCGCCTCGGCGTTGTTGACGGTGACATGGTCGTAGCGATCGCCGCGCGGCGGACCGGCCAGGACGACCACGGGGATGCGGCGTGCGAGACGTGCGAGGACCTCGTCCGGGACGCTGCTGGCCAGAACCACGAGACCGTCGACGCGACCAGCCATGTCGCGCACCGTCGCACGCTGCGGATCGTCACGGCCGACTCCGATCATGAGGACGAAACCCTGCTTCCACGCCTCCAGCTCGGCGCCCCGCAGCACCTCGTCCAGGAACAGGTTCGTCGGATGCTCCTCGGGCGCGCCGTCCTCATCATCGAGCACGGTGAACGGCCTCACCGTCGAAGCACCTGCGGCGAGCACGTCGAGCGCTGGGGCCTCCTCGGCCGCATCGAAACCGGGGAAGTACAGCCCCAGCACGCCGGTACGGCGCTCTGCCAGTCCCCGCGCGCTGCCGCTGGGAACGTAACCGAGGGCGGAGACCGCATCCATGACCCGATCCCGGGTGACGGGCCGCACAGCATCGGGCGTGCGCAGCACCCGTGAGACGGTCGCGATCGAGACGCCCGCGCGGTCGGCGACGTCGTACACCGTCGCGGCCTTCGTCACCATGAGCTCCCTCCACCCGGACTGAACTCAGGGTACCGACGTCCGACGGGTCTCGAACACCGCACGTCAGCCGCGCCGTGCGATGACCGCGCCGTGCGGACGACTGCTCGCCTCGCCGGGACGACGCGCCCGTTCGTCCCGCGAAACGACGACGAGGCGCGCCTCGGCGAGCAGCTTCGTCAACTCGCTCTCGGACCAGAAGTACGCGGTCGTGATGGCGTGCGCGAACGGCTCCCGAGGGCTGCCGTCGAAGTAGCCGATCAGCAGAGAACCTCCGGGCGCGAGCACGCGCGCGAGCTCCGACAGGATCTCGGAGAGATCGGCCGGCGGCGTGTGGATCAGCGAGTACCAGGCCAGGATGCCGCCGAACGAGGCGTCCTCGAAGGGAAGGTCGCGCAACGACGCCCGTACGAAGTCGACGTGCGGGAAACGTTCGCGGGCCGAGGCGAGGAATTCCGACGCGATGTCGACACCGACCACGTCACGGTCGGGGGCATGCAGGAACTGCGTCCACAGACCCGGGCCGCACCCGGCGTCGAGGAGCCGGCCGGTGGTCGCATCACGCCAGGTGCCGATGGAACGCCGGTCGGCGGCATCCATCTGCTCGATCGATCCGAGCAGTTCGACGTACTCGGCGGCCCGGTCGTCGTAGGAGGCGGAGATCGAGGCATCGGTCATGACGACGAGCCTATGGGCGGTCAGCGTGAGCGGCCCGCCAGCGCCTGCTGGTACAGGTCGCGCGAACTCAGCCCGGTCGCCGCGGCGACCTCGGCGCAGGCATCCTTCAGCCGGACGCCGGACGACACCAGAGCGGCAACCTGCGCCGCGGCGTCCTCCGCGGTGGTCTCGACGGGCGAGGCTCCTTCGACGACGACGACGATCTCGCCCTTGACGCCCTGCTCGGCCCACGCGACGAGTTCGGATGCGGTGCCGCGACGCACCTCCTCGTACAGCTTCGTCAGCTCTCGGCAGACCGCGATGCGCCGCTCCGGGCCGAACGCCCCGTCCATGTCGGCCAGGCTCGAGGCCAGCCGCGACGGCGACTCGAAGAAGACCATGGTGCGCGGTTCGCCGGCGAGCGCGGTGAGCGTCGACCGCCGCTCCCCCTGCTTGCGCGGAAGGAAGCCTTCGAAGGTGAACCGATCCGTCGGCAGCCCAGAGATCGCGAGGGCCATGAGCACGGCGCTGGGGCCGGGGACCGCGGTGACGGTCACGCCGGCGGCGACGGCCGCCGCGACGACACCATAGCCGGGGTCGCTCACCGCCGGCATCCCCGCATCGCTGACGAGCACGATGTCCTGCTCGGCGGCGAGCGCCACGAGCTCGGCCGCTTTGTGCTTCTCATTGTGGTCGTGCAGGGCGATCAGCCGCGGACGGTTCGCGATCTGCAGCGCCTGCAGCAGCCGCTGGGTCGTACGGGTGTCCTCGGCGGCGACCACCTCGGCGTTCTCGAGCACCTCGATCAGGCGTCGCGACGCGTCTCCGAGGTTGCCGATCGGTGTGGCGGCGAGGATGATCACACGTTCAGCTTAGGCGGCACGATCTAGGCTGGTCCCGTGACCGCGCCCGTGCCCCTGCTGCCGCCTCCGGCCCGGCGATCCACGTTGTGGGGACGCTTCCGGACGCGGTTCCTGGATGATCCGGAGTGGACGGGTCTCCTGCGCTGGTTCGTCCCCCTGCTCCTCACGGCGCTCGCCGCCGTGCTGCGGCTGGTGAACCTCGATCGCCCGCACACGCTCGCCTTCGACGAGACGTACTACGTCAAGGATGCCTGGGCGCTCTGGACGCTCGGCTACGAGGGCACCTGGGGCGAGGGCGCGAACGAGCAGCTCCTGTCCGGCGACACGAGCGCGCTCGGCGAACAGGGCAGCTTCATCGTCCACCCTCCGCTGGGCAAGTGGATCATCGCTCTCGGCATGGCTCTGTTCGGCCCTGGTTCCAGCGGCGGATGGCGGCTGACGACGGCGATCCTCGGGGCGGCGACGGTGCTCGTGGTCTATCTGATCGCGCTCGCCATGACGAGGTCCATGCCGGTGGCGACGATCGCGAGCCTGCTGCTGGCCATCGATGGTCTGAGCATCGTGATGAGCCGGATCGCCCTGCTCGACGGCATCCTCACCTTCTTCGTCATGCTGGGTTTCCTGTTCGTCCTGCTGGATCGGCGCAGGACCATTCCCCGCGTGGAACGACCAGTTGCCGAGGCGCCCGACCCGCTCTGGGGACGCGTGCTCTGGCGACGCCCGTGGATCGTCGCGGCCGGCCTCGCCCTCGGCGCGGCGACGGCCGTCAAATGGTCTGGCCTGTACGCGCTGGCCGGGCTCGGCATCTACCTCGTCGTCACGGATGCTCTCGCTCGTCGTCGCGCCGGAGTCGTGTTCTGGCCGACGGATGCCGCGGTGCGCCAGGGGCCGGTGACATTCCTGCTTCTCGTTCCACCGGCTCTGCTGGTCTATCTGGCGTCGTGGACAGGGTGGTTGATGACGAGCGCCGGGTACGACCGCGCCAGTGACGCGAATCCGCTGACGGCGCTGTGGAACTACCACCAGGCGATGTACGGATTCCACGTCGGGCTCGCGACCGGGCATCCGTACGAGAGCCCCGCCTGGCAGTGGCCGTTGCTGCTGCGGCCGACGGCGGTCTGGGTGGACAGCACCGATCAGTCCTGCTGGGGAACCGACCACTGCATCGCGGTCATCACCGCTGTACCCAATCCGCTCATCTGGTACGGCGGAATCGCGGCAGCGGTCTATCTGCTCTACCGATTCGTCCGCGGCCTCATCCAGCGCACGCCGATGCCGTGGCAGTACGGCATCCCGCTCGTCGGACTCGCTGTCACCTACGTGCCATGGCTGCTCACGCCGGGCCGGACGATCTTCCAGTTCTACACCGTCGCGATGATGCCGTTCCTCGTGATCGCTCTCGCGCTCGCCCTGCGCGATCTGGCAGGACGACGGCGCGACCCGTTGCATCGTCGGCAGTCCGGCGAGAGGACGGTCATGGTGTTCCTCGTGCTCGCCGTCCTCGTGTCGGCGTTCTTCTATCCGATCTGGACGGGGATCAACGTCCCGTACACGTTCTGGCTCGTGCACAACTGGCTGCCGGGTTGGGTGTAGCTCAGGCCCTCGCTCTGGCGCGCAGACGCGCGGCATCCCGGTCGTACATGGCCGCGTGGTCCGCGAGCTCCGGCCTGATCGACGCGCGCGCTCTGGAGTGCACGGCGAGCGCATCCAGCCGCGCGGCGATCGTCAGCCACAGCTCGTCGGCCGTGGCATCCGACCCGTAGGCCGACATGAGTATCTCGCGGCGACCGGACTCAGCCGCGAGGATCTCCGCGGGCGCCTCGGCATCCTCGACGTAGGGGACGAGCCGGTACGCGAGGTAGGCGAGATCCCAGAGCCGCGGCCCCGGGGATGCCGTGTCGAAGTCGATCACGCCGACGAGCCGCTGGTGCTCGAAGACGAGGTTGTAGGGCGCGAAGTCGTTGTGGCAGACCACCTCGACAGGCTCCCGCGCGGGCAGCTGCCAGCCGTCGGTCATGCCTGCAAGATCGGTGCTCGCGTCATGGATGCGGCGGAGCAGCCGCCCTGCGTCCGCCAATATGTCTTCCCGCCACAGCCACTCCGGAAGCGGGTAGTGCGCGACGTCGCCGGGAAGGAAGGAGAGCCGTTCTCGTCCGTCGTCCGTGAGGCCGAAGACGCGCGGCACCTCATCGATACCGGCGTGCGCGAGAGCATCGAGGAGCGCGTGCACATTCGGCGTCCATGGCCCGGCCGTGCGCCGAACCTCATCGCTCATGCGGACGACGTCGTTCATGTTGCCGCCGGCGAGCGGGGTCTGCTCCGACGGCTCGATCATGTGCCGATGATACGCACCATCAGGCGGATGCCATGCGGCGATGACTCCGTTCCGACCCGCTCCGCTCGCTCAGCGAACGAGTTGGCGAAGGCGGGGCTCAGCGCGCTCGCTGGATCCGGGCAGGATCCGCCGTCGGCAGGCGGCACACGAACGAACGGCAGTCGTACGCGACCTCTGTCGCCGAGTGCTTCCCCTCGAACAGTTCGAACCCGGCATCCGCGAACGCCTGCGCCTGTGCCGGCGTGACCACGGCGATCACATCGGCATCCGCTCCACGCGCGGCATCCGCCAATGCGGAGTTCGCATCCGACGTCACCACGACCAGTTGACGCGGCGCGTCCGCCAGACCTGCAGCGACCGTCAGCAGACTGCCGTGCCCGAACGGATGCCGCAGTGCGGCCTCCCCGTGCTGACGCACCCGATCCTCGGCCGCCGCACGATACCTCTCCCCCGCACCCAGCCGCCAGGCCGTCAGCGCCGCCTGGGCGATGGCTGAGACGCCGGACGGCAGGTCGCCGTCCGTCTGGTCCGGAGCCGCGGCGATCCCCTGCACCGTCAGCACCGGGTCGATGTCCGCTCCCCCGGTCAGGATGCCGTCGAGCAGCGACCGCGCCGTCACCGCCCAGGAGACCTCGCCTGTCACGGCCGCGAGCGAGAGGAGCCCGTCTGCAAGCAATCCGAGATCGGCAGCCGTCGCCACGGCCTGCGATGCCGAGCCGTCCAGCGACAGGCGCACGAGTCTGCCGTCGTCGGCACGGTTCGCCGACAGCACGAAAGACGCGGCCGAGACCGCAGCATCCACCCACGCCGGCTCCCCGAGCGCTCCGCCCGCTCGTGCCAGTGCGCCGATCGCCAATCCGTTCCATCCTGAGATCACCTTGCCGTCGACCGCCGGCGCCTCCAGCATCGACCGCTCGGCGAGGTCGCGCAGGTAGTACCCGCCTTCGCTGCGCTCTCCGTCGATCCAGGATTCCGAATCCTGCGCGGCACCGAAACCGCCGCCCTCGCGGCGCAGCGCGTCGAGCAGGAACGACGCGATGCCGCGCGCTGTCCGGTCGGCGCCCTCCCGCACCGCGACGTCCAGCAGCTGGGCGTTGTCCGTCAGCATCCGCTCGTAGTGCGGCACGGTCCAGTCCCGCTGGGTCGCGTACCGGAAGAACCCGCCGTCGGCGTCGCGCAACGCGGAGTCCGCCATCGCCGCCAGCGCCCGAGAACCGGCCGCCGCGGCATCCGGCGCCGCAGCGCGCACGACGGGAGACTGCAGGAAGGCCAGCGTCGTGGCCACAGGGAACTTCGGAGCGCCGCCGAACCCGCCGTATGAACGGTCCTCCTGCGCCGCGATCGACTCCGCCGCTGCGGCCAGATCCGCGACGTCGGGAAGATCCGTCGGCACGGAGGCGGATGCTTCGGCGAGCGCCTGCGCGACGGCGTCCGCCGATTCCACCACCCGATCATGGCGGAGCGTCCAGGCTTCCTGCACCGCGGCGAGCACGTCGCGGAACGCGGGCAGCTGTCCGCGCGCCTCCGGAGGCCAGTACGTGCCGGCGAAGAACGTGTGCCCCTCACCGGTCGCGAAGACCGTCAGCGGCCAGCCCAGGTTCTGCGTGAAGGCGGAGGCGGCGGCCATGTACGCGCCGTCCACATCCGGATGCTCCTCGCGATCGACCTTGACGTTCACGAAGTCGCGGTTCATGACTTCCGCGATCGTCGGATCCGAGAACGACTCTCTCGCCATGACGTGACACCAGTGACAGGTGGAGTATCCGATCGAGATCAGCAGCGGCACATCACGTCGCTTCGCCTCGGCGAACGCCTCCGGCCCCCAGGGGAACCAGGCCACGGGGTTCTCGGCGTGCGCTCTCAGGTACGGACTCAGGGTATCGGCGAGCCTGTTCGTCATGTCCCCACGGTACGCCGCACCGGTCGAACCAGGACCTGGGCCGTCAGCCGGCGAGCACCTCGACCGAACGCGTCGCCGCGTACCCCACCAGCGGCAGCGCACGGTCCGCGGCGAGCGCGATCCGGTTCTGCAGGATCTCCGAGGTGATCGTGTACCGATCGAAATCTGTGTCGCTCGCGTACACCCCGATCGGCAGCGTGAGCGATTGGAAGAACGCGAACAGGGGCCGCAGCTGATGCTCGATGATGAGCGCGTGCCGCTCGCCTCCGCCGGTCGCGGCGAGCAGCACCGGCTTGCCGACCAGGTCGTACTGCCCGATGAAATCGAACAGGTGCTTGAACAGCCCGGTGAACGAAGCGCGATACACCGGGCTCCCGACGATGAGCAGATCGGCCTGTTCGATCGCGACGAGCTGCGCCTCGAGGTCGGCCGGCAGGTCGTCGCGGCGCAGGGCACCGGCGAGCGCCGGCCCGATCGCGGTCAGCTCGATCACCGTGATCTCGGCGGGCGCGCGCTGGGCCACGGCATCGGCGATCGCACGGACGAGAGCTGTCGTCTTGCTGGGCTCGTGGAGCGAACCGGACACGGCCACGATGCGGTAAGGAGCTGTCATGTGTCAGGACGGTACTCGCGACGACGCCCCGTGACGCACGAGGCGACACGGGGCGTCATGTGACGCGGGATGACTCAGTTGAACTCGTTCGGGTGCGTACCGACGCGACCCGACCCGTCCAGCGGATCGATGCCGTCGATGGCGGTGATCTCGGCATCCGTCAGCGTGAAGTCGAACACGTCGATGTTCTCGCGGAGACGCTCGATTCGCACCGACTTCGGGAAGACGATGAAGCCCTTCTGCAGATGCCAGCGCAGCACGACCTGTGCCGGCGACTTGCCGTGCGCCGCCGCGGCCTCGGCGACCGCCGCCGTGCCGAACAGGTCGTACTTGCCCTGCCCCAGCGGGCCCCACGACTCGATGCGGATGCCCTTGTCGGCGGCCCACGCGGTGACCTCGCGCTGCTGGTACGCCGGGTGCAGCTCGATCTGGTTCACGGCGGGGATCACCTGGGTCGAGGCGACGACGCGCTCGAGGTGCGGTACGAGGAAATTCGAGACGCCGATGGAGCGGGCGAGGCCCTGCTCGCGGATCTCGATCAGCTTCTCCCACGCATTGACGAAGTTCTCCTTCGCGGGCGTCGGCCAGTGCACGAGATACAGATCGACGCGGTCCAGGCCGAGCTTGTCGAGGCTCTCCGCGATCGCCGCATGCGGGTCGTCACCGTCGTGACGGTCGTTCCAGAGCTTCGTCGTCACGAACAGCTCGTCGCGCGGGACACCGCTGGAGGCGATCGCCGCGCCGACTCCTTCCTCGTTGCCGTAGATCGCGGCGGTGTCGATGTGCCGGTAGCCGACCTCGAGCGCTTCGGACACCGCACGCTCGGTGTCGGCCGGGTCGACCTTGAAGACGCCGTAGCCGAGCTGAGGAATCGAGTGGCCGTCATTGAGGGAAAGCGTGGGAATGGTCATGGAACAAGCCTAGGACCTGTGATGACAGGATGAACAGATGCGCGACGATACGTTTCAGGAGCTGCCGCCGAGCACCTCACGCAGCGCCGCGGTGTAGTCCTCGAACGCCCGCCGTCCGCGGACGGACAGAGCGACGTAGGTGACGGGAGTGCGTCCGCGATGCGCCTTCTCCACGTCGACGTATTCGGCATCCTCCAGCTTGCGCAGGTGCGTCGAGAGGTTCCCCGCCGTCATGTCCAGCAGTTCCTGCAATCGAGGGAACGTGATGCTCTCATCCGCGGCCAGGGTCGCCAGCGCCGCGCTGATCCGCAGTCGAGCCGCCGCGTGGATGACCGGGTCGAGTTCGGTCATGCGCTGTTCCGGCTTCCCGCGCGCCGACGCGCGGAGACGCTCCACCAGAGCGTCCAGGCCGCGCCGATCAGGAAGCCGCCTCCGCCGGCGATCGCGAAGACCAGATAGTGGACGGGGGCGCCGGCGAACGGCGCGACCGCGCTCACGATGATCGTCCACACACCGAGCACGATCATCGGAACCGCGCGCCACAGCGCCCCACCCACCAGATACATCAGTCCCGCGAAGAACACGTACGCGGACGGATAGAGGATGCCGAGCAGCTCGGCATCCATCCCGTTCACGACCATGGCCTGCCCGATGACGAAGATCGCCACGCAACCGATCCACCATGCCTGCCCGTAGACGACGCCAACGAACGCGGCATCCTTGCCGGTGCGCACGCCCCGGCTCGACCGCGCCCCCAGCACGATCGAGACCACCCCGGCACCTGCGAACAGCACCACGATGATCGGTGCCGCTGCCGTCATCGGCAGCACCTCCGGCCCCTCCGCCAGCCACAGTGCGATGAACCCAGCGAGCCACGCGACGCCCCACGCGAGCAGGATGTACGGCACGAAAGCACCCATCCTGCCGCTCACGCTGCGCTGCTGGTCGCGTGCCAGCGCCAGCATCGCGGCGGGGTCGAGGGCTGCATCGTCGTGCGTCATGTCAGGCTCCGATCGAGGCGGCGAGGAAGGGGATAGCGAGAGCGGGCAACGAGAAGACGAGGTTGACCAGACCGTGCGCGAACACGAGGGGCATCAGTCTCCCCTGGAGTCGATAGATGAGGCCGGATCCGACACCCCACACGAAGAACGCGCACACGAAGGCGACCACGGCGTCCGGGCTCGGGGCGTACCAGACATGCTGCAGCGCGAAGATCGCCGCGGGGAGGACCATCGCCACGGTCATCGGCATCCGCCGTGCCAGCATCCCCTGGGACCAGCCGCGATAGACGAGCTCCTCGACCGGAGCGTTCAGCGGCGCGAAGGTGAGAACACCGACGACGGCGATCACGCTCCAGACGACCGGGTCGAGTGACGGGATGCTCGCCGGGTCGAAGAACACCGTCTCCATCGCGACGAACACCTGATCTCCGTGCTGCAGCCAGACCACGAGGATGATCGCTCCGGCGAACGGAAGGTACATCACGACGAGCCAGAGCAGGCCCCACAGCAGATCCGTTCCGATGCGACGGGGCTCGTAGCCGAGCACCTCCCGCAGGGTGCGTCCGTCTCGGCGCAGCAGCCGGGCGACGAGCACCAGGCACACCACGTTCACCGGCACCATGGCGACCACGGCGATGACCGGAGGCGGCGGGAACGCGACACCGGGGTCGATCCCGCTGATCACCAGCCAGGTGAGGGCGGATGCCGCGGCCACCAGCGCGACGCGCAGCAAGGGGAGCCCGATGGCCCACTTCGAGATCGTCCGCGGATCGCTCACGGTTAACTTTGTATTGCAAAGCTCTTTGCATGTCAACCATCGGGCGTCCGCCTCAGGGTTTCCTGCCACCGAGGGCCCACACGGCGATCTGCACACGATCACGCAGTCCGATCTTGGTCAGCACACGGCCGACGTGCGTCTTGACCGTCGCTTCCGACAAGTGCAGCCGCCCGGCGATCTCCGCATTGCTCAGGCCCTCGGCGATCATTCCGACGATCTCGATCTCCCGCGGCGCAAGGGCCTCCCTCTCGGCTGCGCGCCGCACAGGATCCGGTGCGAAGGCGAGGAACTGCGCCACCACGTGGGAAGCGACCGTGGGCGAGAGGACTGCATCGCCGCCGACAGCTGAGCGAATCGCCGCGACGACGTCATCGACGGACGCGTCCTTCACCAGGAAACCCGAGGCACCGGCGTGCAGGGCGCGGAACACGTTGTCGTCCGTGTCGAAAGTCGTCAGTGCTATCAACGCCGCATCGGCCTCGGCGGCGCGGAGTCGCCGGATCGCTTCGACCCCGTCCACGATCGGCATCTGCAGATCCATCAGCACGACATCAGGGTGCGTGCGCAGGATCCCTCGCACAGCCTGCTCGCCATCGGCGGCCTCGCCGATGACCTCCATGTCATCCTGCGCACGGACGGTCGCCACGATGCCGGCACGGACGAGTTCTTGATCGTCGACGACGAAGACGCGGATCATCGGACGGACTTCCCTTCGAGCGGCGATTCGAACGGGAGAACGGCCGTGACCACGAAGCGCGGTGACGACTGCACGGACAGGACTCCGGCGACCTCCCCCATCCTCTCGGCCATCCCCCGCAGACCGAGACCTCCGCTCGCATGAGCAACGCCATCGGCGATCGTCCGGTCGTTGCTGAACGAGATCTCCAGGCGATCGGATTCCCAGACCTCGGCGTAGTCCACCCGCGCGCCGGGGGCGTGCTTCGCGGCATTCGTGAGTGCCTCGCGGACGAGCCAGCCGATGGCCGCACGACGGTGCTCGCCGACAGTGCGCGGTGTCCCGCGAACCACGTGGCTGAGCGGAACTCCGAGCGCCTCGGCGGCAGCGGCCAACGATGTCGGGTGACCGATGTCGATCTTCACGCTCGCAGTCCGGTCGCCTGGGCGGGTCTCGCGCAGTGCCCCGAGAGTCTGACGGAGCTCCGCCAACGATGATCGCGCCGTCGCCTCGGCCGTCGCGAGAGCCTCCTCCGTGTTGTCGGGTTCGAAGCGCGCAACCCGGATCTGGCTGATGACCACCGCGAGCGAATGCGCCAGGATGTCGTGCAGATCCCGAGAGATGCGATTGCGCTCCCCCTCGATCGCCCGTGATTCCTGCTCTCGCCGATCTCGCAGATCCCGTTCTCGAATCAGTTCCGCCGCGATCCGCTGCGACCGCCAGAGCCACCCCGAAGCGCAGGCGACCGCCGACAGCGCGATGAACAGGGTCAGCAGCAGCCACGGCTGGGGACCGAAGCCGGAGTCCACGACGCTGTCGTCCGACGCGTACGCGATCGTCGCGAGAGCCGAACCCGTCAACGCGACGCCGATGGCGACTGCACTGCTCCCTCGCGCGGACGCGACGCAGATCGCGGTCAGAACGAGCCCGTTGGACGGCAGAAGGAAGAACAGACCGGTGATCAACGCCTGCATCGCGGCCCCGGCGGCGATCAGCAGGAGGGCGATCGTCGGCCGCGAAGAGGACAAGTACGACGCGACGTGTTGAACTATCGCGACGAGGAAGACAGCCCAGGCTGCCGGTGGCGGCAGCGAGAGGAAGGCGACGGTCGCGGTCAACGGCAGCAGGACGACGGTCACCGCCGTGGCCAGCACCACGAGACGGCTGCTCACGGGCGCACCGCGCGCGATGCGGTTCGTGCGTTCATCAGAGTCTCCATCGCCGTCAACGTCGCGGCCAGCATGACGGCCCCCAGGCCGAGCCAGGTGCCGTACACGCCGAACACGAGCAATGTGGAACCGCCCTCGCCGTAGACGACGGCTCCAGAGGGCGCCACTGCCTGGAAGACGAATCCGAACACCATGAGGGCTCCCATGCTGAGCAATGCCCCCGAACCGACCATCCCGCCGCAGACGACTGTCCATGACCAGCCGTTGGGGCGCGTGAGGCCGACGAGCACGACGATCCAGATCGCCGCAGCCCCGAAGGCCACGATCTCCCCCGCGGGAAATCCGACATTCTGGATCGCACTCGGTCCCTGAACCCACCAGACCATCTTGAGCAACGGGTACGGAACCGCGAACAGAATTCCCAGCCACAGCAGCGCAGGCTTCCGGCCGGCTGGCGGCGCTTCTCGGTGCGTGATTGCGTGCGCGTACAGGATCACGACCAGGGCTGCGATCAGATCGATCCCGCGGGACACGGCACCCGCGAGGTCGACGATCCCGAAGTCGCCCGCGGGAATTCGAGTGAGGGCGAAGAATGCGCGGAATGCGTCGAGGATGAAGCCGCCGGAGGCACCGAAGAAGAAGACGGCGCAACCCCACGCCCACCACAGGCTCGCCGCATCGCTGCCCCGCGCCCGGAGCACGATCACGGGGACGACCATCGCCGCCGCGACCAGCCCGAGCCACGGGGGCGGGAAGATGTTCGCGTATGCGGCCCCCGGGCCGAGCACGATCCGGACGACGGACGCGGAGGCAGCCGCGATCGTGACGACCACGAGCGCGGACGGGCCTGTGGCGATGCGCAGGATTCTGTTCATGCCGATCAGCCTGAGCGGTCCCGCTCGTCACGACATCCACCGCAGGTATGGATGCCGTGCGACCGAGGTCGCGCCGCTCGAACGCAGACGTCGCGTTCCGCGTCGTACGATGGAGGGCTATGTCCTCTCCCGTGATCTCCTACCCCGCCGAGCTGCCGGTCAGCGCGGCCAGGGAGGAGATCGCCGACGCGATCCGCGCGAATCAGGTCGTCATCGTGGCCGGCGCCACCGGATCGGGCAAGACGACCCAGTTGCCGAAGATCTGCCTCGAACTCGGGCGTACGAAGATCGCGCACACGCAGCCGCGACGCCTCGCCGCCCGCACCATCGCGGAGCGCGTGGCGGAGGAGCTGCACGTCGAACTCGGCGGACTCGTCGGCTACAAGGTGCGCTTCACGGACCAGGTCTCGGATGCCACGCAGATCGCCCTGATGACCGACGGCATCCTGCTGAACGAGATCCATCGCGATCGCCTGCTCCGCCGCTACGACACGATCATCATCGACGAAGCCCACGAACGCTCACTGAATGTGGACTTCCTGCTCGGCTATCTCACCCGCATCCTGCCCGAACGGCCCGATCTCAAGGTCATCATCACGTCGGCGACGATCGATCCGGAGAGCTTCGCCCGCCACTTCGCGGATGCCGATGGCACGCCGGCGCCGGTCATCGAGGTGTCGGGGCGGACGTTCCCGGTGGAGATCCGTTACCGCCCGCTCGTCGACGAACCCCCGACTCCCGCTGACTCGTCCGGAGCGCCCGCGAATCGAACGAATGCCGCCGGCCGGAAGCCGACGCCTCGGAACTCCGAGCCGGACGACGAGGTCTCCGCGATCGTCGCAGCCCTGCGTGAACTCGATCGCGAGGCCGCCGGCGACGTTCTCGTGTTCCTCCCCGGCGAAGCGGAGATCCGGGATGCCGCGGATGCCGTGCGCGCCGCGTACGCGAAGGACCGCTCCCCCACCGAAGTCCTGCCGCTTTACGGCCGGTTGTCCGCCGCCGAGCAGCATCGCGTCTTCGAGCGCAGCCGCGTCGCCGGGGTGCGTCGCCGCGTCGTCCTCGCCACCAACGTCGCCGAGACCAGCCTCACCGTCCCCGGCATCAAGTACGTCATCGACGTCGGCACAGCGCGCATCTCGCGCTACAGCCACCGGTCGAAGGTGCAGCGCCTGCCGATCGAGGCCATCTCGCAGGCCTCGGCGAACCAGCGCTCCGGCCGTGCAGGACGCACGAGCGACGGCATCGCGATCCGGCTCTACTCGGAAGAGGACTTCGAGAAGCGGCCCGAGTACACCGAACCCGAGATCCTGCGGACTTCGCTCGCCTCAGTGGTGCTGCAGATGCTCTCGCTCGGCTTCGGAGACATCCAGGCATTCCCGTTCCTCACCCCGCCCGATTCGCGCGGCATCAAGGCCGCGTTCGATCTGCTGACCGAGCTGGGCGCGATCACCCTGTCCGATGATGCCCCCCGTCTGACGAGGATCGGCCGCGACATCTCACGGATGCCGATCGACCCGCGTTTCGCCCGCATGCTCGTCGAGGCGGCGAAGACCGGCGTCGCGGAGGATGTGCTCGCCATCGTCTCCGGCCTCTCGATCCAGGATGTGCGGGAGCGCCCGTCGCAGGATGCCCCGCAGGGCATACGCGACGAGGCGGAGCGCTCGCACGCACGCTTCGCCGACCCGACCAGTGACTTCCTGTCGATCCTCAATCTCTGGAACCACCTGCGCGAACAGCAGCGGGAGCTGGGCTCGAGCGCGTTCCGACGGATGTGCCGCGCGGAGCATCTGAACTATGTACGCGTGCGGGAATGGTTCGACGTGCACCGCCAGCTGAGGTCACTGGTGAAGGACCCGTCCCGTTCTTCCCGTTCGTCGAGCGAGCGGAGCGAATCGACGCACGACGGCCCCGCCGCCGACCCGGATGCCGTGCATCGCGCGCTGCTGTCGGGGCTGCTGTCGCAGATCGGCATCCTCGACGAGCGCACCGCGGCAGCCAAGGGAGCGAACAAGACACCGCCGAAGGACACGAAGCGCCGGGTCACGGAGTACCGCGGCGCTCGCGGCATCCGGTTCTCGATCTTTCCCGGCTCCGCCCTGCGCAAGAAGAGCCCGAGCGCGGTCATGGCCGCCGAGATCGTCGAGACATCGCGCATGTTCGCCCGCACGGCGGCGGCGATCGATCCGGTATGGGCGGAAGCGCTGGCCGGCGACCTCGCCAAGCGCCAGGTGTCCGAGCCGCACTGGTCCAAGGACGCCGGGGCGGCGGTGGCCTTCGAGAAGGTGATGCTCTTCGGAGTCGAGATCATCCCGCGACGCCGCGTGCAGTTCGCGCGCATCGATCGCGCGGCGGCCCGCGAGCTGTTCCTCCGGCACGCGCTCGTCGAGGGCGAGTGGGATCCGAGCCGGATCGACAAGCGGGTGAGCGCGTTCTGGCGCAGCAACGGCGAGCTGCGCAAGCGCCTCGAGAAGCTCGAAGAGCGCGAACGGCGCCGCGACATCCTCGCCGGCGACGAGGCCGTCTACCGCTTCTACGACGAACGCATCCCCGCGGATGTCTTCGATGTGCGCTCGTTCGAGCGCTGGTGGCGGGAGGCGCTGCAGAAGACGCCGAAGATGCTCGTGATGCGCGAGAGCGATCTGCTCGACGACGCCGATCGCGCCGACCAGAGCGAGTTCCCGACGCGTTGGAACCAGGGCGACCAGGTCCTGGGGCTCGCGTACCGCTTCGAGCCGGGGGCGGCGGATGACGGTGTGAGCGTGGTCGTACCGCTGGCGCTGCTCGCCCAGATCGACGACCGCGGCTTCGACTGGCAGGTGCCTGGTCTGCGGGCCGAGCTCGTCACCGCGCTGCTGCGCGCGCTTCCGAAGGCCATCCGTCGGCACGTCGTGCCGGCCGCGGACTGGGCGGACAAGTTCGGCGAGACCCTCGCGGCGGACGGGCCGGAGCATCACGGCGGCCTGCCGCCCCGGACGCTGAAGGAATCGCTGGCGAAGCTCATCCAGCCGCTCGCCAACCAGCCGGTCACGGCTTCGGACTTCGACGATGAGCGCGTGGCCGGGCACCTGCGGATGAACTTCCGCGCCGTCGACGAACGCGGTCGAGTCGCGGGCTCCGCGCGGGACCTGTCCCGTCTGCAGGACGAGCTGGCCGACCGGGCGCGCGCGAGCGTCGCCCGATCGATCTCACGACCGACGGACGGCCGTGGCCGACGACCGGAGACGGCGATGGCGGACGCTCTGCGGCAGGCTCAGGGAACGGACGGCGGAACCCAGGGCCCGGAGTCGGCCGCGCCGTCCGGCGCCAGGACCATGCGCGAGCAGGACGGCCTCACCGCATGGACGTTCGGCGAACTGCCGGAGGTCCTCGACACGCGCGTCGCGGGTGGCGTCGTGCGCGGATACCCCGCGATCGTGGATGCTGGCAAGACGGTGTCGGTCCGGGTCGAGGCCACCGCGGATGCCGCCGAAGAGGCGACGCGCGACGGCATCCTGCGCCTGGTGCTCCTGAACGTCCCCTCCCCTTCGTCGTACATCCAGGGGCACCTGACGAGCCAGGAGAAGCTGGCACTGGCGGCCTCGCCGTACCAGAACGTCGCGGCGCTCATCGAGGACGCCCGTGCCGCCGTCGCGCGCGCCATGATCGAGGCCGAGGCGACGGGCGGCATCGTCCGCACCGAAGCCGATTTCACCCGGGTGCGCGACGCCGTCAACGCCGCACTCGTGGACCGGCTGTTCGCGTGCGTGTCTCTCATCGCGAAGATCCTGACGAAGGCTCGTGATGTCGAACGGGCCATCAAGGCGCAGAATTCGCTCGCCCTGCTCGGACCGCTGAACGACATCCGCTCCCAGCTCGCCGGCCTCGTGCACCCCGGATTCATCTCGGCGACCGGCGCCGAACGGCTCTCGCACCTGCCGCGCTATCTCGACGGGATGCTCGATCGCCTGAACACCCTGGCGAACGAGCCGGGCAAGGACCGCACCCGCATGAGCGAATTCGAGCGCATGGCGCGCGCGTTCGAGGACGCCGGCGGAACGATCCCGCTGGCGGCGGACGCGCCGCAGTCGCTCGTCGAGGCCCGATGGCTGCTGGAGGAGTACCGGATCAGCGTCTTCGCCCAACGGCTCGGCACCGCCCAGCCGGTGTCGCCGCAGCGGATCCAGAAAGTGCTCGCCGGCACGCGATAGCCTGGCGGCATGGCACGCGCGATCGTCTACACCGAAATCGGCACCCCTGACGTCCTGCAGCTCGTGGAGATCCCCGACCCCGTCGCCGGCCCCGGCGAAGTCGTCGTGCGGATCGAGGCCGCAGGCGTCAACCCGCTCGACGCGAAGCTCCGTCGCGGCGCCCGCCCGTCCCCGCCGATCACCGAGCCCCGCCGCGTCGGATTCGACGGTGCGGGCACCGTCCACGCGATCGGAGACGGCGTCGCCGGCTTCGCCGTCGGCGACCGGGTCGCGATCCGCGATGCGGTCGGCACGTACGCGACGCACCTGGCCGTCCGGGCGGAGTGCCTGTCACCGCTCCCGGATGCCGTCACCGCCGAAGAGGGCGCGAGCCTCGGCATCCCGATCGGCACGGCCTACCAGTGCGTCCGATCGCTCGGCGTGGAAGCCGGAGACACCTTGCTGGTCCATGCCGGTTCCGGCGCCGTCGGGCAGGCCGCGATCCAGTTCGCTGTCGCGCGGGGCGCGACGGTCGTCGCCACCGGCAGCCCCGCCCGTCACGCGCAGCTGCGCGAGCTCGGCGCGATCCCGGTCGCATACGGAGACGGCCTCGCCGATCGCGTCCGAGAGGCCGCACCTCAGGGCGTCACGGCGGCATTGGACTGCATCGGCACGGACGAGGCGATCGACGTGTCGAAGCAGCTGGTCGCCGATCACGATCGCATCGCCACCATCGTTCGCGGTCCGGATGCCGCGGAGCTCGGCATCCGGGCATTCAGCGGCGGCGCATCACAGCCGCTGACGTCGCAAGAACTGGCCTGGCGTGCCGAGGCCGTTCCGCTCGCGATCGCTCGACTGGCGGATGGTGACTTCCAGATCGAGATCGGGCCGGAGCTTCCGCTCGCCGAGGCATCCCGCGCACACGAGCTCGTCGAGCAGCACGCCGCCCGCGGCAAGATCGTCCTGATCCCCTGACTCCGGCCCGCAATACTTCGACACACGCACACGCGCGCGCGATGCGCGCCGGGACAATGGACGGATGACCGCTTCCGCCGACCCAGGCTCGACCGCATTCGCCACACGGCAGATCCAGGCCGGCTACCTGCCAGGCACCCCGCAGAACAGCGCCGTTCCGCCGATCTACCAGACCGCGGCCTTCCAGTTCGCCTCGTTGGCGGATGCCGCGGACCTGTTCGCCCTGCGCAAGGCGGGCAACCTGTACAGCCGCAACGCGAGCCCGACCCAGCAGGTGCTCGAGGAGCGCGTCACCGCGCTCGAGGGCGGCACCTCGGCCGTCGCCGTGGCCTCCGGCCAGGCCGCGGTCGCGGTCACCCTGCTCGCGCTCGCGGGCCGAGGCGGGCACATCGTCGCAGCCGACCAGCTGTACGGCGGCACGGTCGACCTGCTGCAGGAGACGTTCGACGACTTCGGCATCCCGGTGACGTTCGTCGACCAGGACGATGCGGATGCCTGGCGCGCCGCGATCCGCCCGGAGACCCGCGTCCTCTTCGCGGAGTCGGTCGCGAACCCGATCGCGCAGGTGCTCGACATCCGCCTCGTCGCAGACATCGCCCACGATGCCGGCATCCCGCTCGTGATCGACAACACGGTCGGCACGCCGTACCTCGTCCGCCCGGGTGAGCACGGCGCGGACTTCGTGGTGCACTCGGCGACCAAGTTCCTCTCCGGTCACGGCACCTCGCTCGGCGGCGTCGTCGTCGACCAGGGCACGTTCGACTTCGGGGCGGAGCCCGAGCGCTGGCCGCAGTTCACCGCTCCGTACGCGCGCTTCGGCGAGCTCGTGCTGTGGGAGCGCTTCGGGCAGGGCTTCGCTTTCGGCGCGCTCGTGAAGTCGAAGTACGTGCACGACCTCGGCCCGTCGCTGTCGCCGTTCAACGCCTGGCAGATCCTGCAGGGCATCGAGACTCTGGACCTGCGGGTCTCCCGCCAGAGTGCGACGGCGCTGACGATCGCAGAGCACCTGGCGCAGCATTCGAAGGTCGCAGCCGTCCACCACCCTGGACTGGCGGGGAACCCCTGGCACGGTCTCGCGCAGCGTTACCTGCCGCGTGGCGTGCCGTCCGTGTTCTCGTTCGATCTGGCGGGCGACATCACGGGCGATGAGGACCCCGCGGCACATGCACGCGCGGCCCGCGTGATCGACGGTCTCGCCGTCGTCCGCCTGATCGCGAACATCGGCGATGCGCGCAGCATGGTGGCGCATCCGGCATCCATGACGCACTCGCACCTGACTCCTGCCCAGCGCGCCGCAGCAGGGATCTCGCTGAACACGATCCGCTTCTCGGCCGGCCTCGAGGACCCTGCCGACCTCATCGCCGATCTGAACCAGGCCCTGGCCCGCCTCTGACGGGGTTCGGCGTCGGGACCGGCCGGTACGCTGAGTGCATGACTGGTCTTCGCTGGGGAATCCTCGCCACCGGCGGCATCGCCGCCTCGTTCGCCGCCGACCTCCGCACCGAAGGACTCGACCTCGTGGCGGTCGGCTCCCGATCGCAGGCATCGGCTGACGCGTTCGCCGCACGCTTCGACATCCCTCGCGCGCACGGCTCGTACGAAGCGCTGGCGGCCGACCCGGATGTCGACATCATCTACGTCGCGACTCCGCACCCGATGCATCACGCGGATGCGCGTCTCGCCCTCGAGCACGGCAAGCACGCGCTCGTCGAGAAGGCGTTCACCGTGACCCGCGCCGAGGCCGAGGACCTGCAGAGCCTCGCCGCCGAGAGGGGCCTCCTCGTCATGGAGGCCATGTGGACCAGGTATCTGCCGCACATGATCCGCATCCGCGAGCTCATCGCCGACGGCGCGCTCGGCGAGATCCGTGCGGTCACGGCCGACCACACGCAGCTCATCACCTCCGACCCGGCTCACCGTCTGAACGCGCTCGAGCTCGGTGGCGGCGCGCTGCTGGACCTCGGCATCTACCCGATCTCGTTCATCTGGGACATCCTCGGCGCGCCGACGGCGATCAAGGCCGTCGCCCGTCTGGGCGAGACCGGAGCGGATGCCGAGGTCGCGACCGTCATGACGCACGCGGGCGGCGCGGTGTCGACCAGCCTGTCATCGGCCCGAGGATCCGGCCCCAACGCGGCATCCATCATCGGCACCGAGGCGCGCATCGACATCGACCGTGTCTGGTACACGCCGACCTCCTTCCGCGTGGTCGGTCCTGACGGCACGGTCCACGAGAGCTACGCCTCCGAGGTGACCGGCCGCGGCATGCAGTACCAGGCGCTCGCGGCCGAACGGCTCGTGGCGAGCGGCACGATCGAAGGGGACATCCTCCCGATCGCCGAGAGCGCCGCCATCATGGGCACGCTCGATGAGATCCGCGCCCAGATCGGCGTGCGGTACCCGAGCGAGGGATGACACCATGGCCGAACCGCAGGACACCCGCGTCGCCGTCTACCTGGACTTCGACAACATCGTCATCTCCTGGTACGACCGCGTCCACGGACGCAACGCGTACGGCAAGGACCGCCAGCGCATCACCGAGAACCCGAGCGATCCCGAGGTCGCGGAGCGCCTGAAGCGGGCCATGATCGAGGTCGGTGCGATCATCGACTACGCGGCGTCGTTCGGCACCCTCGTGCTGACCCGCGCCTACGCGGACTGGTCGTCCCCGGTGAACGCCGTGTACCGATCCCAGCTGGTCGCCCGCGCGGTCGATCTCGTGCAGCTGTTCCCCGCCGCCGCCTACGCCAAGAACGGCGCGGACATCCGGCTCGCCGTGGACGCCGTCGAGGACATGTTCCGCCTCCCCGACCTCACGCATGTCGTGATCGTCGCCGGAGACAGCGACTACGTCCCGCTCGCCCAGCGCTGCAAGCGTCTCGGCCGCTATGTGATCGGCGTCGGGGTCGCAGGCTCCACGGCGAAGTCGCTTGCCGCTGCCTGCGACGAGTTCGAGGCGTACGACTCCCTTCCCGGTGTCGTCCGTCCGGTCGCGAAGGCCCAGACGCCGGCGCCTGCACCGGAGCCGGAGCCCGATCCGGAACCGGATGCCGCGGCGGAGGCGCCCGTGAAGGCGAAGGCACCTCGGTCACGCGCCAAGAAGGCACCGAAGGCGCCGGAGCCCGAGGCCCCGCAGCTCACCGAGCAGGAGGAGGCGACGCAGCTGCTCGAGCGCGCGCTGCGTCTGGGGCACGACAAAGCCGATGCCGACGAGTGGCTGCACAGCTCGGCCGTCAAGACCCACATGCGCCGCATGGATCCGTCCTTCAGCGAGAAGGCCCTCGGATACCGATCGTTCTCCGATTTCCTCAAGTCCCGCGATGACATCGCGGAGTTGGAGGAGACAGGGCACGAACGACTGGTCCGCCTGCGCGAGCGCTGACGGATCGCGCGTTCGCGCACGACTACGCTCGAAGCATGAGGCATCCCTCGACATCCCCGTACGCTCGAGCACTGGGATCGCGGATGCCGCTGCTGGACCCGCCGACGCAGGCGTACTTCGCGGCGATCCCCGATGGACATGTCGGCGTCGGCGAAGGCGTGTTCGATCAGGTCGGCACGCGGCACCGATGGCTCGCACCGCTGCTGCGTCCCCTGCACCGTCGCGGCCTCCTGGTGGCCGGCTGGTACACAGACGTCCCCTTCCGGATCGAGAACCGCACGATTGCCGGGCGCGCGATCGCGGAGCGCACCCTGATGCTCCCCGGGGGCGAGTGGATCATGCGGGACGCGGTCGCGCTGAAACCCCACGGACGTCTGGTCGACGAGCTCGGCGAGCCACCGCTGTTCGCGGCGAGCTTCGACGTCGGCACCGACGACGGCGCACTGCGACTCACCAGCCGTGCGATCGGTATGCGCATCGGCCGTCTCCGTCCACGCGTCGCAGGACGGCTCGTGCCGCGCATCCGGTTGCGAGAGGGAAGGGATGCCGAATCCGGCCGCCAGCGCGTGGAATTGACGATCGATGCTCCACTGGTCGGGCGGCTCTACGAGTACACCGGCACCTTCACCTACCGGATCGAGAAGGAATCATGAGCACAGGGCGCATCGTCATCGGCGGCTCGTCCGGCTTCATGGGCCGCTACCTGGTGAAGAAGTACCGCGACGCCGGCCGCGAAGTCATCACGATCTCACGGTCCGGTGCTGACCTCGTCTGGGCGGACCAGGACGGCATCGATGCCGCCGTGGACGGGGCCGAGCTCGTGATCGGCCTCGCCGGAAAGAGCGTCAACTGCCGGTACACACCCGCCAACCGGGCCGAGATCTTCTCCTCCCGACTGGAGACGACCGCTGCTCTGAGCACGGCGATCGCGCGCGCCAAGGCCCCTCCGGCGCTCTGGGTGAACTCGTCCACGGCGACCATCTACCGGCACGCCGAGGATCGCCCGATGGCCGAGTCGACCGGTGAGATCGGCACCGGGTTCTCCGTCGAGGTCGCGAAGGCCTGGGAACAGGCGCTCTTCGAGGATGATCTCCCGCGCACGCGACGAGTGGCGCTGCGCAGTGCGATCGTCCTCGGCCACGGTGGAGTCCTCGAGCCGCTGCGCTCACTGGCCCGACGTGGGCTCGGCGGCGCGCAGCACGACGGATGGTGGCCGGTGACGGCGCGCCGCCGAGCGGCCGGGACCGCGCACTTCCCGGGGGCCCGGCGAGGACGGCAGCGCTTCAGCTGGGTGCACGTCGACGATGTCGCCGGCATCATCGACTTCCTCGAAGAGCATCCGGAGCTCGACGGGTCCGTCAACGTCGCGTCGCCGAACCCTGTCGACAACACGACGTTCATGGCGGCGGTGCGCGCCGTCCTCGGCGTGCGGTTCGGTCCGCCCATGCCGCGCTGGATGCTGGAGATCGGCGCCATCGGCATCCGCACCGAGACGGAGCTGATCCTCAAGAGCCGCTGGGTCCTGCCGGAGAAGCTGACCACGGCGGGATACGAGTTCCGCTTTCCGACCCTGGAACCGGCCCTGCGCGAGTCCTTCGATCTCGCGCTCGCGCGCTGAGAGGGTCAGTCCTCGCCGCGCTCCTGCTTGCGCTTCTCGATCTCCTGACGCAGCCGCCATTCCTCGATCTCACGGTCGAGGTCGGCGATCTGCTGCTCGGTGCTGCGCGTGTCCACCGGTGCGGGCGGCGCCGCCGGCGGGCCGGAGGCCGGCCCGGTGGCGCGCTGGCGGCGCGGCATCCTCGGCATCGAGACGCCCTGCGAGTCGTACTCACGACCGAGGGCGAACCAGAGGATGCTGCCGATCAGCGGCAGCAGGATCACGATGATGAGCCAGACCATCTTCGGCAGGAAGCGCACCCGCGAATCGTCGCGCGTGATGATGTCGATCAGCGCACCGATCATGAGCGCGATCGTCAGCAGCATGAAGATGAACGGCATGAGAACAGGGTAGACGACGGTGCGCGGGTCAGGGCAGCAGGTGACCGGCCGCGCGATACAGCTCGTACCATTCGGCGCGGGTGAGCTGCACGTCCGACCCGTGCGCCGCCGCCACGAGCCGCTCGGGGGTCGTCGTGCCCATGACGACCTGCATCGCGGCCGGATGCCGGGTGATCCACGCGACCGCGATCCCGATCGGAGAGCTGTCGTGCACAGCGGCGATGCGCTCGAGCGCGGCGTTGAGCTCCGGGTGATCCGCGTGGCCGATGAACGGTCCGAGACCGCTGCCGGCCTGCATGGGCGACCAGGCCTGGATCGTGATCCCGTTGGCGCGGCAGTACTCGAGGATTCCGCCGCCGTCCCTGGTGACGCTCTGCTCGGTGGCCTCGCGGTTGGCGGCGATGGGGCCGGCGATCATCGACGCATGCGTGAGCGAGAGCTGCAGCTGGTTCGCGACGAACGGCTGGGTCACCGCCGTGCGCAGCAGATCGATCTGCCGCGGTGTGTGGTTGGAGACGCCGAACGCACGGACCTTCCCCGCCGCCTCGAGCTCGTCGAACGCGCGGGCGACCTCTTCCGGTTCGACCAGCGCATCAGGGCGGTGCAGCAGCAGGACGTCGACCCGGTCGGTGCGCAGCGCGGTGAGCGAGCCGTCGACCTGTCGCATGATGTGCTCGTACGAGAAGTCGTAGGCTCCGTCCGCTGGGACGATGCCGCATTTGGTCTGCAGGGTGATCTCGTCGCGTTCGGCGGAGGTCAGCTGCAGGGCCTCGGCGAAGCGCTCCTCGCACGCGTGCATCCGTCCGCCGTAGATGTCGGCGTGGTCGAAGAAGTCGACACCGGCGCCGCGCGCCGCGTCGTACAGCGCGCGGATCTCGGCGTCCTCCTTGTCGTTGATGCGCATCATCCCGGCGACGACGGCGGGGGCGGATGCTGTGGCGAACGGCACTGTCTTCATGACCACCACGCTAGCGCGGACCGGTGACACAGGGCTGGTTGAATTGCCGTATGGCCTTCCTCATCGCCCCCGCTCCGCTCACGCTCACCGGCCGGCTCGTCGAACTGCGACCGCTCAAGCGCGCCCATCACGACGGGCTCGTCGAGGCGGCCTCGGAGGGCGAACTGTGGAAGACCGCCTGGTACACGTCGGTCCCGTCGCCTGACGGAATGGCCGCGGCGATCGACGAACGGCTGGCGATGGCGGAACGCGGCGAGATGGTGCCCTTCACCGCGTTCGATGCGACAGGGCGCACCATCGGCCTCACGTCGTTGTACGATCTCGTCGCCGATGTCCCCCGGCTCCACATCGGCTATACCTGGAACCGTCCGTCCGCTCATGGCACCGGGACGAATGCGGAGTCGAAGTATCTGCTCATGCGTCACGCGTTCGAAGAGCTCGGCGTGTTCCGCGTCGGGCTGACGACGCAGTGGGTGAACTTCCAGTCGCGCACGGCGATCGAGCGCCTCGGAGCCAAGCAGGACGGCGTGATGCGCGCGGTCCTGCGCTACCGCAACGGTGCTCTGCGCGACAGCGTCGAGTACTCGATCATCGAACCCGAATGGCCGGCCGTGAAGGCGAACCTGGAGATGCGATTGGCGAAGAGGCGCTGAGCGCTCAGTTGGCCGCCGGTCCGCCGTCCCAGTTGTTCGAGCGGCGCGTCGCACCAGAGCGCCCCTGGCGCATCATGAAGGCCAGCGCGATGCAGATCATCGCGAGTCCGCCGAGGAATGCCGCCGCCTGCCACTCGGGCAGGCCGAACGAGATGCCCATCAGCCAGAACCCTCCGAGGAAGAGGATCATGAAGAAGATGAAGCTGAGGATCATCGGGCGCTCCTGAAGTCGGGAAATCTCGCTCCGTCCAGGATACCCGTGCCGCGACCAGCAACCGCCTAGCGCAGACGATCGACGCGCGAAACCCCCTCCGCGCTCCGGCGATCCGCGCCTATCGTGCCGGCATGGACGCACAACTGACGGCACTCGCGATCAACTGCACACTCAAACCTTCCCCCGCGGATTCGAGTTCCGAGCTCCTCGGTCGGCAGATCCTCAAGGCCTTGGCGGAGCACGGCGTCATCGGGACGATGGTCCGCGCCGTCGATCACACGCTCCTTCCCGGCGTCGGGAAGGACATGGGGCAGGGCGACGAATGGCCGGCGCTGCGCGCACAGGTGCTCGCAGCGGATGTCCTCGTCTTCCTCACGCCGACCTGGCTCGGTCAGCACTCCAGCATCGCTCAGCGCGTGCTCGAACGACTGGATGCCGAGCTGAGCGAGACGGATGCCCGTGGCCGCCCGACGCTGTTCGACAAGGTCGCGATCGCCGGCATCGTCGGCAACGAGGACGGCGCGCATCACATCGCCGCGATCCTCTTCCAATCGCTGAACGACGTGGGCTTCAGCATCCCTGCTCAGGGGTCGGTCTACTGGAACGGCGAGGCGATGCAGCAGACCGACTACAAAGACCTTCCGGAGACGCCCGAGAAGGTCGCGCAGGCCACCGCGACGGCCGCAGCCGACGCCGCGCACCTGGCGAGGCTGCTGCGGGGGCAGGGGTACTCGGCCGTGTAGCAGTCAGCCGGAGAGCTGCGGGGCGTCCCGCCGGAAGGTGATGACGTCCCCGCGGCGTGTCCGCGCCACCGTGAGCCCCGCTGCGTCGAGCAGTCCGTAGACGCGGCGCGGAAGCGGCGGAAGCCCCGTCGCGGTGTCGACCGGAGGTTTCGCCATGCCGACGATCAGCGAGACGTCGATCTCGGCGCCGCGTGCCTCGACCCTCGCGTATTCGCTGTCGCATCGCCAGCGGAAATGCTCGAGCTCGCGGTACGGGATGCTGATCTCGGCCGTCCCCGTCGTGATGCGCAGCTCGTATGCACCGAACGCGACCGTGCAATCACGTGTGCGGCGACGCAGCAGAGCGGAGAACGCCAGCGACACGGGCAGGGCGATTCCGACACCGACGATGATGATCGTCAGCCGCGCGCCGACCTGGAGGATGTCCGAGACCGCGATCAGCAGCACTGCCACGAGAGCCCCCGCGGCGGTCACGATGCCCAGGATGGACCAGACCAGCGCACGCATCGTCATCGGGATCGCACGGAAGCGCACCATCGAACCGCCGCCGGTGGTCGCGGCCTGCCAGGGCGGAGGCCCAGGCGGCCGGCCGCCCCGAGTCCTCGCGCCCACGCGGCGCCAGGACGCCGCTCGCACGCGGTCGCCTCCTGCGCCCTGCACGCGCTATCCGAGCTGGTCGAGCACGAGTTCGCCGCGCACGTTCAGGTTCTCCATCATGCGCTCGATGCGCTTCGGGTCGATGGCGGGCATGGTCGGTCCGTCGAACGCGATGATCAGCGGGATGCTCGGGTTCATCCAGATCGTGAGCCGGCCCTGCGCCTTGTCCTGGGCTTCGGGAAGCCAGGTCATCATGAAGCTCTCCTGCCGGCGCAGCTTCGTCCCGATCACGATCTTCAGATGCGCCAGAGTGTCATCATCCACGCCGATCGCCGGACGCGTGCTGTTGTACTCGAGAGTTCCCATGGGAGCACACTAGCCGGGAGGTCCGACGCCTCACAGCACCGACCTGCGTCATGTGAGACGGGGAACGTCGCGCTCGCGGTAGTTTGAACGCATGTCTGCCCCGATCGATCCCACCAGCACCCCGGCCTGGGCCGAGCTCAGCGCCCTCCACGACTCGTTCTCTCCGGACCTCCGCGGCTGGTTCGCGACGGATCCGTCGCGCGCCGATCGGCTGTCGCTGCCGCTCGCGGATCTGCACGTCGACCTGTCGAAGAACCTCGTCACCGACGAGGTGCTCGCCTCCCTCCTTCGCCTCGCCGAGCAGACCGGCGTCGCCGACCGCTACGCCGCGATGCTCGAAGGCGCTCGCATCAACACGACCGAGGACCGTGCGGTGCTGCACACCGCACTGCGCCGCCCGGCGGGCGCATCACCGGCGCTCGTCGTCGACGGTCAGGACGTGGATGCCGACGTGCACGGCGTCCTCGACGCCCTCTCGGCATTCGCCGACCGGGTCCGCTCCGGTGAGTGGGTCGGAGTGACCGGCAAGAAGGTCACGCATGTGGTGAACATCGGAATCGGCGGCTCGGACCTCGGGCCCGTGATGGTCTACGAGGCGCTGAAGCCGTACGCGGATGCCGGAATCCAGGCGCTCTTCGTCTCCAACATCGACCCGACCGACCTGGCGCAGAAGACCGCAGGGCTGGACCCCGAGACCACGCTGTTCATCGTGGCGTCGAAGACGTTCACGACGCTGGAGACCCTGACCAACGCGCGACTCGCGCGTGATTGGCTGTGGGCGGGCCTTGCGGCATCCGGCGCCATCGCCGATGACGACGCATCCCGCACGGATGCCGTGGCGCACCACTTCGTCGCCGTCTCGACCGCGCTCGACAAGGTGGCAGCCTTCGGGATCGACCCCACCAACGCGTTCGGATTCTGGGACTGGGTGGGCGGCCGCTACTCTGTCGACTCCGCGATCGGGCTGTCGCTCGCGATCGTGCTGGGGCCGCACGCGTTCCGCGACCTGCTGGCCGGTTTCCACGCCGTCGACGAGCATGTGCGCACCACGCCGCTGGCCGAGAACGTTCCCGTGCTGATGGGCCTGCTCAACGTCTGGTACGTGAACTTCTTCGGTGCGCAGTCGCACGCCGTGCTCCCCTACGCCCAGCAGCTGAGCCGCTTCCCCGCCTACCTGCAGCAGCTGACGATGGAGTCCAACGGCAAGTCCGTCCGCTGGGACGGGTCGCCGGTCACCACCGACACGGGAGAGGTGTTCTGGGGCGAGCCCGGGACGAACGGCCAGCACGCGTTCTACCAGCTGATCCACCAGGGCACCCGCCTGATCCCCGCGGACTTCATCGCGTTCGTGAACCCCGCCTACCCGCTCTCGGACGGCGGTCAGGACGTGCACGAGCTGTTCCTGGCGAACTTCCTCGCGCAGACCAAGGCTCTCGCGTTCGGCAAGACCGCCGCCGAGGTCGAGGCCGAGGGCACCACTGGCGCGCTCGTCGCGGCCCGTACGTTCGCCGGCAACCGCCCGACGACGTCGGTCTTCGCCCCCGCACTGACCCCGCAGGTGCTCGGTCAGCTCATCGCGCTGTACGAGCACATCACGTTCACGCAGGGCACGATCTGGGGCATCAACTCGTTCGACCAGTGGGGTGTCGAGCTCGGCAAGCAGCTGGCCATGCAGATCGCTCCGGCGATCTCCGGCGATGCGGATGCCGTGGCCGCGCAGGATGCTTCGACGAAGGCCCTGCTGGCGTACTACACAGCGAACCGGAACTGATCAGGCGGCACGGCTCACGATGCCGCCGCCGCGTGGTCGGTCTCGTCCCACGGCAATGCGACGACGGGAAGGATGTACATCCGTCCCGCCACAGCCGTCGGATGCTCGGACATGTACGCGGCTGCGGCATCGATCGAGTCCGCTTCGATCAGGTCGTATCCGGCGAACCACTCCTTGAACTCCGGGAAGGGACCGTCCGTGATGAGCAGTTGTCCGTCGCGGATCGCGACGGACTTCGCCTGCTCAGGACCGGCAACCGGGGCGCCGGGGCCGAGGATGCCGGACTCCTTGCCGCGTTCGGCCCACGCGTCGAGCTTCTGACGATCCTCTGATTCGGGAAGCGCGGTTCCCTGCGCATCGGTCATGTGGATGACGAGGTAGGTGCTGGTCATGAGAGTTCTCCTTCATTCGTGGTGCCATCGGTTTCGGATGCCACCGCGATCTGGTCTCGGCGACGGGTGAGGTGAGTGATCTCGGCGGCGTTGGCCGCCAGGGCGATCGCACGATCGTAGGCACTGCGCGCGGCATCCGATCGCCCGGTCAGGCGCAGCAGTTCTGCGCGCGTCGTGTGGAAGGCGTGGTGATCGGCCAGATCTTCGCCGAGCTGCTCGACGAGGGCGAGCGCGACATCCGGCGAGTCGTACTCCGAGATCGCAATGGCCCGGTTGAGACGGACGATCGGACTCGGATCGATGCGTTCGAGCGCACCGTACAACGCCACGATCTGCGCCCAGTCGGTGTCCTGCGCTCGCGGTGCCGACACGTGCACGGCGTTGATCGCGGCGAGGAGCTGGTACCGCCCCAGGGCCCGGACGTCTCGACCGCAGGCCTCGAGCAGATCGTCCAGGAGGGCGAGTCCCTCCTCGATCAGCATCCGGTCCCACCGTGCGCGATCCTGCTCATCCAGCCGCACGAGCTCGCCGCCGGCGGACAACCGGGCATCGGCCCGTGCCTGGGTGAGCAGCATCAGTGCCAGCAGCCCGGTCGCCTCGGCATCCTCGGACGAATCAGCGGGCAGAAGCGTCCTCACCAGCCGAGTGAGGCGGATCGCCTCCTCAGCGAGGTCCCGTCGGATCGGGTCGACGTCCCCGCCGGAGGCGAAGTACCCCTCGTTGAAGATCAGATACAGCACCGCGAGCACGCCGGCCACGCGGGGCTGCACGTCCTCCTGCAGCGGCACGGCGAACGGGACCCGAGCAGACTTGATCTTCGCCTTGGCCCGGCTGATCCGCTGTCCCATCGTCGTGTCCTGCACGAGAAAGGCCCGAGCGATCTCCGAGACCGTAAGCCCGCCGACCATCCGCAGCGTCAGAGCGACGCGATCCTGGATCGAGAGCACCGGGTGACAGCAGATGAAGATGAGGCGCAGCCGATCGTCGTCGATACGACCCGTCGGCTCGACGGGCGAGTCGTCCTGCAGCATGAACGCCTCCCTGTGCTTGTCGTCCCGCCGTGCTTCGCGGCGCAGACGATCGATCGCCTTGCGGTGCGCTGTGGTGGTGATCCAGGCGCCCGGATTCGGCGGCACGCCGTCGACGGGCCAGCGCTCGACGGCGGTGGCGAACGCCTCTGCGGCCGTCTCCTCGGCGAGGTCCAGGTCGCCGTAGCGGCGGGCGAGCCCGGCGACGATCACGGTCCATTCCGCACGGTGGGTGCGGGCGATCTCGGCATCGACGTCGACGGCGCGGCCCCTGTCGGCCATCAGTCCCCGCTCGCGGGAATGACGTACATACGGCCGATGCGCGCCGTCGAATGCTCAGCGAGCAGCCGCGTCGCCTGCTCGATATCGGTGGCCTCGATCCATTCGACGCCGAGGAACCACTCCGTGAACTCCGGGAAAGGGCCATCGGTCACCACGACGTCGCCACCGTGCGCGGTGATGCGTCGGGCCTGATCGGGACCTGCGACGGTCTGGCCGTTGGGCTCCCAGCCGTCGGGTCCGTCACGGAACTCCAGCCAGCGCTGCAGTCGGGCACCATCGATGTCCTGGTCCCATTCGGCACCGGCGGGGTCCGTCATGTGGATGACGAGGAACTTCTGTCGCGCGGTCATGGCGCTCCTCTCGATCGCACGTGCGGCGATCCTCATCATCACCACGAACACGTCCATGTCGATTCGACAGGAATGCGAAAAGAAGTCGCAACTTTTTCTGTGCTCGGATGTCGAAAGGCGCGCATATCGTTCGTGGTGCTCACGAGGGCGACCGAGGAGCGGTTCCCTCCGACGAGAGGATCCGCCATGCGAAACGACGTTATGAGCCTTGCCGAAGCCGGCGAATTCAGCGACCTCATCCGTGAGATGCGGTGGGAGCGACAAGTGGCGCGAGCAGCGCGGCAGCGGGCCGCAGCAGCACGCCGAAAAGCCTTCGTGCGCTCGATCCCGGCATCCTTCGCCCTGCTGCTGCAGGCGAGAAATCGCGCCTGACACGACGGAGGGCCTGCGAATCGCTTCGCAGGCCCTCCGTCGTTCTCACGCTCGGACTCAGAAGTCCCAGTCGTCGTCTTCCGTCGCCTCGGCCTTGCCGATGACGTACGACGAGCCGGACCCGCTGAAGAAGTCGTGATTCTCGTCGGCGTTGGGCGAGAGCGCCGACAGGATCGCCGGGTTCACGTTCGTGACGCTGGACGGGAACATCGCCTCGTAGCCGAGGTTCATCAGCGCCTTATTGGCGTTGTAGTGCAGGAACTTCTTGACGTCTTCGGTCAGACCGACGCCGTCGTAGAGGTCCTGCGTGTACTGCACCTCGTTGTCGTAGAGCTCGTACAGCAGCGAGAAGGTGTAGTCCTTCAGCTCGTCGCGCTTGGCCTGGTCGAGCGTCTCGAGGCCGCGCTGGAACTTGTAGCCGATGTAGTAGCCGTGCACGGCCTCGTCGCGGATGATGAGGCGGATGAGGTCGGCCGTGTTCGTAAGCTTCGCCCGCGACGACCAGTGCATGGGCAGGTAGAAGCCGGAGTAGAACAGGAAGCTCTCGAGCAGGGTCGAGGCGACCTTGCGCTTGAGCGGGTCGTCGCCGCGGTAGTAGTCGGTGACGATCTGAGCCTTCTTCTGAAGGTTCGGGTTCTCCACCGACCAGCGGAACGCCTCGTCGATCTCCTTCGTCGAGCACAGCGTCGAGAAGATCGACGAGTAGCTCTTCGCGTGCACCGACTCCATGAACGCGATGTTCGTGTAGACGGCCTCCTCGTGAGGAGTGATCGCATCCGGGATCAGCGAGACGGCTCCGACCGTGGCCTGCACCGTGTCGAGCAGCGTGAGTCCGGTGAAGACGCGCATGGTGAGCAGCTGCTCGTCGGAGGTGAGGGTGTTCCACGACTGGATGTCGTTGGACAGCGGGATCTTCTCGGGCAACCAGAAGTTGTTGACGAGGCGATTCCACACCTCGACATCCTTGTCGTCCTGGATGCGGTTCCAGTTGATCGCCTGCACGTGGTCGACCAGCTTGAGCGGTTCGTGGGGTGTCATTCTATTTTCCTGTCGAAATCCCAGATCAGAAGGCAATCAGAGCATGCACGAGACGCACTCGGCCATGTCGGTGCCCTCGAGGGCCATCTGGCGCAGACGGATGTAGTAGATCGTCTTGATGCCCTTGCGCCATGCGTAGATCTGCGCGCGGTTGATGTCGCGCGTGGTGGCGGTGTCCTTGAAGAACAGCGTCAACGACAGGCCCTGGTCGACGTGCTGCGTGGCAGCGGCGTAAGTGTCGATGACCTTCTCGTAGCCGATCTCGTATGCGTCCTGGTAGTACTCCAGGTTGTCGTTCGTCATGAACGCCGCCGGGTAGTAGACGCGGCCGAGCTTGCCTTCCTTGCGGATCTCGATCTTCGACGCGATCGGGTGGATCGACGACGTCGAGTTGTTGATGTACGAGATCGAGCCGGTCGGGGGCACCGCCTGCAGGTTCTGGTTGTAGATGCCGTGCTTCTGGATGCTCTCCCTCAGCTCGACCCAGTCGGCCTGCGTCGGGATGAACTGACCGGCGAACATCTCCTTGACCTTCTCGGTCGCAGGCTCCCAGGCCTGGTCGATGTACTTGTCGAAGAACGTGCCGGACGCGTACGTGGAGTCCTCGAAGCCGTCGAAGGCCACTCCGCGCTCGATGGAGAGCTTGTTCGATGCGCGCAGCGCGTGGAACAGCACCGTGTAGAAGTAGATGTTCGTGAAGTCGATGCCCTCTTCGGACCCGTAGAACACGTGCTCACGAGCGAGGTAGCCGTGCAGGTTCATCTGCCCGAGGCCGATCGCGTGCGAACGGTCGTTGCCGTCCTCGATCGAGCGGACCGAAGAGATGTGGCTCTGGTTGCTGACCGCGGTGAGTCCGCGGATCGCGGTCTCGACGGTGGCACCGAGGTTGCCGCCGTCCATCGCCAGAGCGATGTTCATCGAGCCGAGGTTGCAGGAGATGTCCTTGCCGATCTGGTCGTACGAGAGGTCCTCGTTGTACGTGGTCGGCGTGTTCACCTGCAGGATCTCGCTGCAGAGGTTGGACATGTTGATGCGGCCCTTGATCGGGTTGGCCTTGTTCACCGTGTCCTCGAACATGATGTACGGGTAACCCGACTCGAACTGGATCTCGGCGATGGTCTGGAAGAACTCGCGCGCGTTGATCTTCGTCTTCTTGATCCGCGGGTCGTCGACCATCTCGCGGTACTTCTCGGTGACCGAGATGTCACCGAAGGGCACGCCGTAGACCTTCTCGACGTCGTACGGCGAGAACAGGTACATGTCCTCGTCGTTCTTGGCGAGCTCGAACGTGATGTCCGGCACGACGACGCCGAGCGACAGCGTCTTGATGCGGATCTTCTCGTCGGCGTTCTCGCGCTTGGTGTCGAGGAAGCGCATGATGTCGGGGTGGTGCGCGTTGAGGTACACCGCGCCGGCACCCTGGCGGGCGCCGAGCTGGTTGGCGTAGCTGAAGCTGTCTTCGAGGAGCTTCATCACAGGGATGATGCCGCTGGACTGGTTCTCGATCTGCTTGATCGGTGCACCGGACTCGCGGATGTTCGACAGCAGCAGCGCGACGCCGCCGCCGCGCTTGCTCAGCTGCAGCGCGGAGTTGATGCCACGGGCGATCGACTCCATGTTGTCCTCGATGCGCAGCAGGAAGCAGCTGACGAGCTCGCCGCGCTGCGCCTTGCCCGCATTGAGGAACGTCGGCGTCGCCGGCTGGAACCGGCCGGAGATGATCTCCTCGACGAGGTCGATGGCGACCTGCTCGTCACCGTCGGCCAGAGCAAGAGCCGTCATCACGACGCGGTCCTCGAAGCGCTCGAGGTAGCGCTTGCCGTCGAACGTCTTCAGCGTGTAGCTGGTGTAGTACTTGAACGCGCCGAGGAACGTCTCGAACCGGAACTTCTTCGAGTAGGCGAACTCGTTGAGCTTCTGGACGAACTCGAACGAGTACTTCTCGAGCAGCGTGCCGTCGTAGTACTCCTTCTCCACGAGGTAGTCCAGCCGCTCCTTGAGCGAGTGGAAGAACACCGTGTTCTGGTTCACGTGCTGCAGGAAGTACTCCCGCGCGGCGCGCTTGTCGGCGTCGAACTGAATCTTGCCGTTCGCGTCGTAGAGATTCAGCATCGCGTTGAGCGCGTGGTAGTCGAGACCCTCGTATGCGGGGTTCGCCTTGAATGCCACTGTCTCGGTCAATGAAGTACCCACCGTCGTTCCAATCCGTCGGTCACCCGATCGACATCGTCCTGTGTGCCGAAGATTTCGAGCCGATACAAGTGAGGCACGTGGCACTTGCGGCTGATGATGTCACCGGCGGCGCAGAAGGCGTCGCCGAAGTTGGTGTTCCCTGCGGAGATGACCCCGCGGATGTGACGCCGGTTGCGCTCGTCGTTGAGGAACCGGATCACCTGCTTGGGAACGGCGCCCTTCTCCTCGCCGCGCCCCTGCCCGCCCCCGTACGTCGGGGTGACGAGCACGAACGGCTCATCCACGACGAGATCCTCGTCGGTGCGGTGCAGCGGTATGCGGCGAGCGGGAAGGCCCAGCTTCTCGACGAAGCGCGCCGTGTTCCCGGAGACGCTGGAGAAGTAGACCAGGAGCGGCGCTGCTGTGGCGACGGCGCTCATGACCTCATCTCCTTCAGGCCAGGCGAGCGGCGAGCTCGTCGATCTTGTCCGGGCGGAAGCCCGACCAGTGGTCCTCATCGGTCACGACGACCGGCGCCTGCATGTAGCCGAGCGCCTTGACCTGCTCGAGCGCCGTGGCGTCCTCGGAGAGGTCGTGGATCTCGTACTCGATGCCCTTGGCATCCAGCGCCCGGTAGGTGGCATTGCACTGCACGCACGAAGGCTTGGTGTAGACCGTGATCGACATATCGCTTCCCCTCAAATCCTGGTTTTCCGGCAGGCCCCCCGCCGGGACTTCAATACTACATATAGGGACGGACATTCGGACCGACCACAAGGGATAGTAGTTACATCCCTGTAGTTTTCCACCGCTCTCCACTGATACAACACAGGTTGTCCACCGTTTCATCCACAGCCGGCGACCTTTCTCAGACCCCCGCGAACCGCGTCAGATCGCGGCTCTCGGACGGCCGTCGCGAATCCATCCACAGGTGGGACGCTACGCCGGGGTTCGGACATCCGATTTCCTGTGGAGAGGGGTCTCCGGCGTGTCGCGGCGTGTCGCCGCAGCCACCCGTGCTGACGCCGATCGCGCACCCCGGTACCGTTGTCAGGTGGCGGGATATCGGGACCTTCTTCGCACGCCCGGCGTGGCGCGCATGATCGCAGCTCAGCTGACGGCGCGATTCCCCAACGGCATGGCCTCGCTGGCGATCCTCCTGCACGTCGAGCAGCAGACCGGGTCGTACGGCGCCGCCGGTCTCGTGCTCGCCGCGACGTCGGTCGGACAGGCCGTCGCAGGCCCTGTGACCAGTCGCTGGATGGGCGCGTGGGGCATGCGACGCGTCCTCACCCTCACGGCCGCGGTCTGCATCAGCGCCATGCTGTGCCTCGCCCTCCTGCCCCTGCATCTGACCGGATACATGTTCTTCGGACTGCTCGCCGGACTCTCGACACCGCCGGTCCAGTCGGCCGTGCGCACGATCTACCCGAAACTCGTCAACTCGTCGCAGCTCACACCGCTGTTCTCGTTGGATGCCTCGCTGCAGGAGATCATCTGGATCCTCGCCCCAGTGGTCATAACGCTCGTCTCCACGCAGATCGGAACGACCCAGGGGCTGCTGCTCGTCGCGGCCGTCCTCGTCGTCGGCTGCGGCTGGTTCATCCTCTCCCCCGAGGTCGGACGCGTCCGCATCCCCCGCAGCCGCCGCGCATTCGGACGCGTCGTCCTGAAGCCGCCTGTGCTGCTGGCGACCGTGACCGGCTTCCTGCTGATCGGCGCCTGCTCGGCGGTCGAGGTCGGCGTCGTCGCGACGTTCGAGCACGGCAGCCTCGAAGCAGGCCTCGTCCTCGCCGTGTTCGCCGTGGGGAGCCTCATCGGCGGCCTCTCACTCGGCCACATCCCGATCGGGCCGTGGGCGATGGCCCGACGCCTCGTCATCGTCACGGTCGGCCTGTCGCTGACCATGGTGACGCTGAACGTGTACTGGCTGGGCGGGACCCTGCTGCTCGCCGGCATCGGCATCGCTCCGGCGCTTGCGGTCATGTTCGCCATCACCACGGCGAGCGTGAAGTTCAGCGAGACAGCGGAGGCGTTCGGCTGGGCGGGAACCGGCCAGCTGATCGGCGCCGCCGCCGGCTCAGCCATCGCCGGTTTCCTCGTCGACAGCACGGGAGGCCCGCAGGGCGCCTACCTGGCCGCGACGCTGTTCGCGATCGTGGGTCTGATCGTCGCGATCGTCTTCGTCCGCGCCTTCCCCGATCTGCGCCACCGCGATCCGAGTCCCTACCCCGACACCGAACCCGTGGCGGTCACGCCTTCCTGAGTAGGCTGAGCGCGTGGCTGCTGTGACTCTCCCCCGGCTCTCCTGGGGTGCCCCGGATTCCGCGAAGACCGCCCTGCTCGTGCACGGGCTCGGCTCATCAGGTGCCCTCATGTGGCGCATCGGCGACGCGCTCGCCAACGCCGGCTGGCTGGCCGTCGCGGTCGACCTGCGCGGCCACGGCGACGCACCGCGCGCCCTCGACTACACGGTCGGCGCGTACGCCGAGGACGTCGCCGCGACCCGCCCGCATCACGGCGGCGCATGGGATGCCGTGATCGGCCACTCCCTCGGTGCAGCGGCGAGCACGGTGGCCGCGGCATCCGATCCGGCCTGGACCAGCCGACTCCTCCTGATCGACCCTGCCATCCTGGTCGACGGCCGCGACGCGACGATCGTCCGCCGCAGCCAGGAACGCGCCTTCGCCGACAATCGCATCGAAGTGGTCCGCGAGGAGCATCCGCACTGGCACGAGCAGGATCTCGAACTGAAGATCGATGCCGTCACACGCACGAGCGCGTGGGCGGTCGAGCAGACCAGCGCGCAGAACCAGCCATGGGACGTCCGCGATCACGCCGCCCGGCTGGCGATCCCGACCCACGTCATCGGCGCAGACCCCGAGGTCTACAGCCTGTTCACCGGCGCGACGGCCGATGGCGTCCTGGCCGCCAATCCCCGCATCTCGATGTCGATCGTCCCCGGCGCGGGGCACTCACCGCATCGCGACCAGCCGGACGAGACCATGCAGCAGATCCTGGAGGCCCTGTCGTGAGCTTCGATCCCACCGAGCACCTGTCCGACGAACTGCTCGAGCGCATCCGCGAGCGCGCACCGATCCACGACCGGGAGAACACGTTCCCGCAGCAGGATCTGGATGAGCTGCGGGATGCCGGTTACCTCGGCATCCTGGTGCCGACCGACCGTGGCGGAGCGGGACTCGGCCTCGAGCAGGCCGCGATCCTGCAGCAGCGACTCGCGACCGCGGCGCCCGCGACCGCGCTGGCGATCAACATGCACCTGGTGTGGACCGGCGTCGCGAAGGTCTTCAGCGATCGAGGCGTGCCAGGACTCGAGTTCGTCCAGGACGGCGCCGCTGCCGGCGAGGTGTTCGCCTTCGGCATCAGCGAGGGAGGCAACGATCTCGTCCTGTTCGGCAGCGACACCGCGGCCGTGCCGCAGCCGGACGGCGGATACGCCTTCACCGGCACGAAGATCTTCACCTCGCTCGCGCCGGTCTGGACGAAACTGGGCCTGCACGGCCTCGACACCACGAGTCCGGATGCCCCGAAGCTGGTCTTCGCCTTCGTCGATCGGACGGATGCCGTGACCACCGGCGACGATTGGGACACCCTCGGCATGCGCGGAACGCAGAGCCGGACCACGCGGCTCGACGGGGCCGTCGCCGCCCCCGCGCACATCGTTCGCCGCATCGACCCCGGCCCCAATCCTGACCCGATCGTGTTCGGGATCTTCAGCGTGTTCGAGATCCTGCTGGCGTCCGTGTACACCGGGATCGCGCGGCGCGCCCTGGATCTCGCGGTCGAGACGGGGCACAAGCGCCGGTCGAAGAAGACCGGGCTCACGTACAGCCAGGACCCGGACATCCGCTGGCGCATCGCCGACATGGGCCTGGACTACGACGCGCTGCCGCCGCAGATCGCGGGCCTGGCACGCGACGTCGACACTCTCGCCGACCACGGCGGCCGCTGGTTCACGCTGCTGTCCGGGGTCAAGCATCGGGCGGTCACGATGGCGAAGCGCGTCGTCGACGAGGCGATCCTGACCGCGGGTGGCGGCGCCTACTTCTCGTCCAACGAGCTGTCGCGACTGTACCGCGACGTGCTGGCCGGCATGTTCCACCCATCGGACCCTGAGTCGGCGCACTCCACCGCGGCGAGCGCATGGCTGGGCCCGCTGGAGAGCTGACCGGCCGCGGACTGCCTACTTGCGGTCGAAGTCGAACGCCTTGAGCAGCTCGGTCACGGCCTGATCGCGCTCGTCACCGCCGTGCTCGAACATGTGCGTGACGTGCGTGCGCAGGTGATTCTCGAGCAGCAGCCTGTTCAGGGATTCCAAGGACTTCTGGATGGCGCGGGACTGCGTGATGATGTCCATGCAGTACTCCTCGTTCTCGATCATCCGCGCGACGCCGCGCAGCTGCCCCTCGAGGATGCTGGTGCGATGCATGGCGCGCTTCTTGATGTCTTCGATCACCCTTCCGAGGGTACTCGCGTACTGGTGCATGCTCGCGTGCGAGGATGACGGCATGGCGCGCACACCGATGGCTCTGCTCTCTCCGGCCGATCAGGACCGCGCGCGGGCACTGCGTCGGATGAAGGCGGTCGCTCTCGGCGCTCTGATCGCGATGGCGATCGCGTTCGTGATCGCGTTCTCCCTGCAGGAGCGCTACAGCTGGCTGCAGTACGTCCGCGCGGCGGCCGAGGGCGGCATGGTCGGCGCCCTGGCCGACTGGTTCGCCGTCACCGCTCTGTTCCGCAGGCCCCTCGGGCTGCCGATCCCGCACACCGCGATCATCCCGAATCGCAAGGACGAGATCGGGCACACGCTCGGTGAGTTCGTCGAGACGAACTTCCTCGCAGCCGACGTCGTCCGCGACAAGCTCTCGCGCACGCGCATCGCGGAACGCGCCGGAGAGTGGCTGCGCGTCCCCGCGCATGCCGAGCGCGTCGCCGCCGAAGGCGCGACCGTCGCCACCGCAGTGCTCAACGCGCTCAGCGACGACGACGTCCGCGACCTCATCGGAGACCTCGCCCGCGAACACCTCATCGACCCTGATTGGGGAACGCCGGCCGGAGTCTGGCTGCAGCGCATCGTCGAGACCGACGCGCACCACGGCGCCGTCGACCTCGCGGTGGACAGCATCGCCACCTGGCTGGACGCGAATGCCGAAGCGTTCGCCGGTCTGGTCTCGCGCCGACTGCCCTCCTGGGTGCCGAAGCTCGCGCACCGGCTCGTGGACGACACGGTCTACCGCGAAGCGGTGACGTTCGTCCGTGCGGTGCAGTCCGATCCGCAGCACCCGGCCCGCATCGCGATCGACGGCTACTTGGCCCGCCTCGCCGATGGACTGCAGAACGACCCCACGACCAGGGCGAAGCTCGAGAACGCGAAGGCGGCCCTGTTCGACAGTCCGCGCGTCGCGGCACTGGCTGCCGAAGCGTGGCACACCGCCAAGGCGGGCCTGCTGACCTCTCTGGCCGACCCCGCGAGCGGGCTGAGGCAGCGCGCAGCGCAGGCGGTCCGCGAGATCGGCGAACGCCTGACGACCGAGGAGTCTCTGCAGCGCCGTGTCGACACCTGGGTCACGGACGCGGCGGTGTTCCTCGTCGATCGCTATCGCCACGACATCGCGTCGATCATCACCGACACCGTCGAGCGCTGGGACCCGGCCGAGACGACGGAGAAGATCGAACTCATGGTCGGTCGCGACCTGCAGTACATCCGCCTGAACGGCACAGTGGTCGGCGCTCTCGCGGGCCTCGCAATCTTCACCATCGCCCACAACCTGATCCCCGGAGTCTGACATGGCGCTCTCCCACGACCCGCTCTGGCCCCGCGCCGGCTCGTGGCCCGCACCCGACGAGACGATGGATGCCGCGATCATCGGCATCCCCGCATGGCGGACGTCTCTCTCACCGACCGGCGCGCACGCGACGCCTGCGGCGATACGCGACGCCCTGCAGCGCTACAGCACGACGCTGATCGGCCCCCCTGCGGTGGATCTGAACGAGCGGCTGCGGATCGCGGATGCCGGCGACGTCGCCGACGCGGACACCGACGTCGAGGGTGTCGTTGCTCGCGTGCGCGCTCTGCAGCCCGCCTTCGCCATCGCCCTGGGCGGGGACAACTCCGTGACCTATCCCGTCGCCCGCGGCGCAGGCGCGACCGGGCTCATCACGTTCGACGCGCACTTCGACCTGCGCGACGGCGTCTCCAACGGATCCCCCGTGCGCCGTCTCATCCAGGATGCGCCGGACGGCGAACGCATCGACGGGTCGCGCGTCGTGCAGATCGGCATCGCGGACTTCGCCAACTCGGCGGCCTATGTCCGGCGCGCGACGGACTGGGGCATCCGCGTCATCACGCTGGACGAGGTGCGTCGGCGCGGCATCGCGGACGTCGTCGCCGAGGCCGTCGAGGTCGCCGGTGCGGATGCCGCGGCACGCGTGCATCTCGACATCGACGTCGACGTGTGCGATCGCTCGGTCGCGCCCGGTTGCCCGGCGAGCGTTCCCGGGGGCCTCGCCGCGTGGGAGCTGCGGGCGCTCACGCGCGCCGTGGCGTCCGATCCCCGCGTCGTCAGCGCCGACATCGCCGAGGTGGATGCCACGGCGGACGCACCCGATGGGCGAACGGTCCGGCTGGCTGCGCTGTGCGTGCTCGAACTACTGGCCGGTCTCGTATCCAGGTGAGGGTACGCCTTCACCACTGCCGATGCCACCCCCTCGTGACCGGCGCCGATCCGCGGCAACCTGAGTCCTCATCGAGACGAAGGAGAGCATGATGACTGGCACACCTGCATCGGCGATGAAGGACAAGAACTACAACCTCGTCGCCGTCCTGGAATCCTCGCTTCGCAACGCGTGGACCATGCAGACGTACGCGGACGACGCGGACCGAGCCGGAGACACGGAGCTCGCGGAGTGGTTCCGCAAGATCCAGCACAACAGCCTCAAGGCCGGTGAGCAGGGCAAGCAGATGCTGCTCGCGCGCCTCGAGGAGGAGGACGAGGCCGGATCATGAGCCTGCCGGGCACCGCCGAGGGCGGCACCATGACGGCCACGTGCGACACGTGCGGGAACGTCTACGACAAGGTGTTCACGGTGGCCAGGGGCGACCACGTCGGAACGTTCGACAGCTTCGAGTGCGCGATCCAGGCCATGGCTCCCACCTGCGCGCACTGCGGCTGCCGCATCATCGGTCACGGCGTCGAGGCCGAGGCTCAGATCTTCTGCTGCGCCCACTGCGCACGCCTGCAGGGCGAACCGCAGCTGGTCGACCGCGTCTGACCGGGGTGACCCGATGACCGATCACGCCGACCAGACACCGCACCACGCCCGCCGGCGCAGCTTCGAGGACGAGACGCTGGTGCGCAATCAGCCGGCGCTGCGGACCTCCGACGGCACCGTCTGGATCATCGTCGCCGGCGCGTTCGCGATCGCCTGCGCGATACCGCTCGTCATGATCCTGGCGAACCCCGGTGGTGCCGCTGCCGCCGCATGGACGACGCTCGTGCTGATCGTGCTCCTGTACGCCGCCCTGATCGCGGCGCGCTTCCTGATCGCCGACCGCGCCCGTCGCCTGCGGCTGCTGGCGCTGCTGATGCTCGCGATGGCGCTGGCGGCCCTGATCGGCCTGTTCACGTGCGTGATGATCGCGTGGTCGGCGGTGCCGACGGCCTGAGCATCGGACTCCGGTTCAGGCCGGCGAGTCGTCCGCGTGCCTGGCCAGCGAGCGGGCATAGCGCTCGGTCAGCTGCACCATGACATCCGGGGTCTCCCGGTCCACGCCGAAGACGTACCCCGGGAAGTCGAGTTCCTGCTGGGCCGCGGCGATCTCCTCGTGCCGATCGGGCGGCAGCACCAGAAGCGGGTCGCCGACGGCGACCCACCCGATCGGGACCACGGCATCCTCCGGCAGCACCGTGCGCAGATGCACCACGGCGTTGATGCGGACCTCGGCCCTGTCGCCGATGTGGGCGCCGTTGAACACGCGCGTCCCCGTGGCGAGGAACACCTCGTCGCCGACCACCGCACCGGACACCGACGCACCGGGGCCGATCAGCACGTGATCGCCGATGTGCACGGGATTGGCCGAACTCGCGCGGACGATCGCATTCTCCATGACGATCACGTGAGCGCCGAGCGTGATCGGCCCGCCCTCTGCCGTGATCACGGCGCCATGCAGCACCTGGCAGTCCGGTCCGATCGTCACATCCCCGGAGATGACGGCGGTGGGCGCGATGACGGCGGTGTCGTCGATACGGGGGCGAGCCCCGAGGTGCTCGTACAGCATGCCGTCAGCGTACTCCGGCATCCGTCCGGATGTCAGGAAGCGGCGGGCACCGGCTCGGGGAACAACGCCGTGAAGAGCTGACCGACCCACTCCAGCAGCCCGGCATCGGTCGGTGCCTCGCCCCCGGGCCGCGGAAGCGGCACGACGAGCGCCTCTCCGCCTCCGACGAGCTTGGCGTTGGGGTACAGCCGCTGCAGCCTGATCTTCATCGAATCCTCCAGGCGTGCGGGTGCGACGCGCAGGTTCGAGCCCATCGCGACGACATCGGCCAGCCCCGCCTTGGCAGCCCTGCGACGGAGACGCGCGATCGCGAAGAGGCCCTCGACCTCATCCGGCGGCGTGCCGTACCGGTCGAGGAGCTCCTCTCGGACCAGGTCGATCGCGTCGTCCTTGGCCGTCGCCGCCGCTGCCGCCGACAGCTTCTGGTACGCCTCCAGGCGCAGCCGCTCGCTGTCGATGTACGTCTCGGGGATGCGGGCATCCACCGGAAGCTCCATGCGCAGCTCGCCGCCGGTCTCTGTCTCCTCCCCGCGGAAGGTCGCCACGGCCTCGCCGATCATGCGCAGGTAGAGGTCGAAGCCGACTCCGGCGATATGACCCGCCTGCTCGGCGCCGAGCAGGTTTCCGGCACCGCGCAGCTCGAGATCCTTCAGCGCGACCTGCATGCCGGAGCCGAGGTCGTTGTTGATCGCGATCGTCTGCAGGCGGTCGGCAGCCGTCTCGGACAGCTCCTTGCCGTCGTCGTAGAGGAAGTACGCGTACGCGCGCTCTCGGCCGCGGCCGACGCGACCACGCAACTGGTGCAGCTGACTGAGACCGTATTTGTCGGCGCGGTCGATGATGATCGTGTTGGCGTTGGAGATGTCCAGGCCGGTCTCGACGATGGTGGTGCACACCAGCACGTCGTACTTGCGCTCCCAGAAGTCGTCGACGACCTGCTCGAGCTGATGCTCGCCCATCTTCCCGTGCGCCACGGCGATGCGGGCCTCCGGCACCAGCTCGGCGAGCTCGCTGGCGATCCGCTGGATCGACTGCACGCGGTTGTGGACGAAGAAGACCTGGCCCTCGCGCAGGATCTCTCGCCGGATCGCCGCCGCGATCTGCTTGTCGCTGCGTGCGCCGACGAAGGAGAGGATCGGATGCCGGTCCTCGGGCGGGGTCTGGAGGGTCGACATCTCGCGGATGCCGGTGACGGCCATCTCGAGCGTCCGCGGGATCGGCGTCGCACTCATCGCGAGGATGTCGACGTTCGTCTTCATCTTCTTCAGCGTGTCCTTGTGCTCGACGCCGAAGCGCTGCTCCTCGTCGATGATCATGAGCCCGAGGTCCTTGAACATCACCTGATCGGTGAGGATGCGGTGCGTGCCGATGACCATGTCGACGGATCCGTCGATGAGTCCCTGCAGCGTGAGCCGGGCATCCTTGTCGGTCTGGAAGCGCGACAGCGGGCGCACCTTCACCGGGAACCCGGCGAAGCGCTCGGTGAACGTCTCGAGATGCTGCTTCACCAGCAGCGTCGTCGGCACGAGCATCGCGACCTGCTTGCCGTCCTGGATCGCCTTGAACGCGGCGCGGACGGCGACCTCGGTCTTGCCGAACCCGACGTCGCCGGACAGCAGCCGATCCATCGGGATCGGCCGCTCCATGTCGGCCTTGATCTCATCGATCGTCTGCAGTTGATCCGGCGTCTCGGCGAACGGGAACGCCTCCTCGAGCTCGCGCTGCCACGGCGTATCGGGGCCGAACGCGTGCCCCTTCGCCGACATGCGCGCGGAGTACAGCTTCACCAGCTCGACCGCGATGTCGCGCACGGCCCTGCGCGCCTTGCCCTTCGCCGCAGACCAGTCGCTGCCGCCCATCTTGGACAGCACCGGCGCCTCGCCGCCGACGTACTTCGACAGCAGATCGAGCTGATCGGTCGGCACGTACAGCTTGTCGCCGGGATAACCGCGCTTGGACGGCGCGTACTCGAGGACGAGGTAGTCGCGCGTGGTCTTGGTCGCGTTGCGGCCGCCGCTGGACACCTCGCGCTGGGTCATCTCCACGAAACGGGCGATGCCGTGGGTGGCGTGCACGACGTAGTCGCCCTGCTTGAGCTGCAGAGGATCGACGACGTTCTTGCGCCGCGAGGCGAGCTTCTTGACGACGCGCTGGTCGCCGCCGATCGTGCGTCCGTAGAACTCGTTGTCGGTGAGGACGGCGAGCTTCGCCTCCGGCACCTGGAACCCGCTCTCGACGGATCCCGTCACGAGCGTCGCGACGCCGGTCGCCGGGGCATCCTCCAGGCCGTCGACGATGCGCGCGGCCACGCCGCGGTCGCTGAGCACGTCGCGCGCGCGCTCGACGAGTCCGGCACCGGAGGCGATGACCACGACCCGCCAGCCGTCGGTGACGCGGGCTTCGACGAACGCGATCGCGCCGTCGACGTTGCCGTGGAAGGACGGGATGATCGACGCGTCGATGTTCTCGGCATCCGTGTCGTCCGTCGCGAACGGGCTCAGCCGCCAGAAGACGCCGTCCCGCTCGGTGACGACCTCGCGCAGCTGCGCGACCGTGAGGAAGTCGCCGGCCCCGAGGTCGATCGGCGCCGAGGCGCCGGAGGTGGCGGCGCTCCAGGCTGCGTCCAGGAATTCACGGTTCGTGTCGCCGAGGCTCTGCGCACGGGTCGTCGAGCGCTCCGGGTCGACAAGCGCCGTCGCCGAGCCCTCCGGCAGGTACTCCACGAGGGACTGGAGGGGGCCGGCGACGGCCGGCAGCAGCGACTCCATGCCCTCGACCGGGATGCCCTCGGCCATCTTCTCCAGCATCCCCGCGATCGCGGGAAAAGCGCCGACGAGCGCGCGAGCGCGCTCGCGCACATCGACCGTGAGCAGCAGCTCGCGGCTGGCCGGGAGATCGACCCGATCGACATCACCGGGGAGCGAACGCTGATCGGCGACCGAGAACGCCCGGATCTGATCGACCTCGTCGCCGAAGAACTCGACACGATAGGGATGCTCCGACGCCGCAGGGAAGACATCCAGGATGCCGCCTCGGACGGCGAACTCGCCTCGCCGGGACACCATGTCGACGCGCGTGTAGGCGCGCTCGACGAGCTGCTCGACCGCGTGCTCGAGCTCGATGCCCCGCCCGCCGACGACGAGTTCGAGCGGCGCCGCATCGCCGAGGTTGCCGGCGATGGGCTGCAGGGCCGCCCGCACCGATGCGACGACGACGAGCGGACGCTCACCGGTCCACGTGGTGATGCGGCGCAGCGTGTCCAGGCGACGGCCGACGGTGTCAGGGCTCGGGCTGAGCCGCTCATGGGGCAGCGTCTCCCAGGCCGGGAAGTCGAGGATCTCGGCATCCGGCAGGTAGGCCGAAAGCGCCAGCGCGAGCGACTCGGCACGGCGGCCGGTGGGCGCGATCGCCAGCAGGGACGCCGGGTGCCCTCCCTGCGCCCGTTTGCGCAGCAGGCCGGCGAGCGCGGGCGCGTCGAGCCCGTCGACGAGACCGAGATCGGCGTCGGTCTGCGCCCAGGTCAAGGCGTCGCGGTAAAGAGACGCCTCTTCCAAGGCGCGCAGAATCCCCGGAACAGTCACCGGACCAGCTTATGCCGCACCTCCGACACCGGTCCCATAGGATGCCGGGATGGAACCCGTCGTGCTGAGAACCGACCGCCTCGAACTGCGTGCACCGACGGCATCCGATGTCGACGCCATCGAGGCGGCCTGCCAGGACCCGGAGATCCCGCGGTGGACGACCGTGCCCAGTCCGTACTCGCGCGAGCACGCGGAGGGGTTCGTGGAGCTGACCGCGACGGGATGGGCCGAGGAGGGCGAGTTCGTCTGGAGCATCCGTGCTGACGGCGAACTGATCGGCATGATCGGTCTGCACCACGTGAACGCGCACCCGGCAGGGACGGATGCCGAGATCGGGTTCTGGATGGTCGCCGAGGCCCGCGGGCACGGATACCTCTCCGAGGCTGCGCGAGAGGTTATTGACTGGGCGTTCGCGGATCGCGCCATGGTGCGCCTGGGCTGGCGCGCTGTGGCCGGCAACGTGGCCTCGGCACGCACGGCACGGTCGCTCGGATTCCGCTACGAGGGGTTCCAGAGGCTCGCACTGACCAGCCCTCGCGGCCGGGACGATGGCTGGTTCGCAGGCCTGCTGGCGACCGACGACCGCACCCCGGTGGACTGGCCCGTGCTGGACTGAGCTGCACAGGGGGTGACGATGTCGGATGCCGGTGACAGGATGTCCTCATGCCTGAGATGCCGGAGGTTCAGGGACTCGTCGACTTCCTCGGCGAGCGCGCCGCCGGACGCACGATCACGAAGACGAGCGTCGGAGCGGTCGCCGCGCTGAAGACGTTCGATCCACCGAACACGGCGCTGCACGAGGCGACGATCACGGGCGCAGCCAGGCACGGCAAGTTCGTCGATCTCGCGTGCGGCGACGACCTGCACCTCGTCTTCCACCTCGCCAAGGCCGGATGGCTGCGCTGGTACGACGAACTGCCGACCACGCTCATCAAGCCCGGCAAGAGTCCCATCGCCCTGCGCGTCGCGCTCGACGACGGCAGCGGGTTCGATCTGACCGAAGCCGGCACCAAGAAGTCGCTCGCCGTCTACGTCGTGCGCGACCCGCAGGACGTGCCCGGCATCGCGCGCCTCGGACCCGACCCGCTCGACGAGGCGTTCACACGAGACGCCTTCGCCGGCCTGCTCGCCGGCAGGCGCACGCAGATCAAGGGGCTGCTGCGCGACCAGAGCGTGATCGCCGGCATCGGCAACGCGTACTCCGACGAGATCCTGCACGCCGCGCGGATGTCGCCGTATGCGATCGCCGGCACGCTCGACGACCGAGAGGTCGACCGGCTCTACGCCGCCCTGCAGGACACCCTGCTGAGCGCCGTCGCCGAGGCCTCCGGCAAGCCGCCGGCCGATCTCAAGGACGCCAAGCGAGCCGGCTTCCAGGTGCACGCCCGCCGAGGAGAGACGTGCCCGGTCTGCGGAGACACCGTGCGCAGCGTGTTCTTCGCCGACCGCTCACTGGAGTACTGCCCGACCTGCCAGACCGGCGGCAAGGTGCTCGCCGACCGCAGACTGTCCCGGTTGCTGAAATGACCCTGCCGACACGGAATGAAATCCGCTCAGGTGCGTTGAGTACACTCAGAGCGATAAACGTGCTCCGGGGTCGGTGAGAATCCGAACCGGCGGTGACAGTCCGCGAACGTCTCGGTTCATCCGAGACGCCGATCCGGTGGAAATCCGGAACCGACGGTGATGCGAGGGAGACCTCTCGCTAGTCCGGATGGGAGGCAGCACGATGCGCGTACGCGCGCATTCGACCACCCCGGAGCCTTCACGAAGGACGACGGATGGCAGTGACCGAGGCTGAGCGCCGGGCGATGACCCGCGCCCTCGAACTCGCCGTCCGCGGACCACGGGGCGCGAACCCGCAGGTCGGCGCGGTGCTCCTCTCCCCCGCCGGCGACATCATCTCCGAGGGATGGCACCGCGGCGCCGGCACCGCTCACGCGGAGGTCGACGCGCTCTCGCACCTCGCGCCGGACCAGGCCCGCGGCGCCACCGCCGTCGTCACCCTCGAGCCGTGCAATCACACCGGTCGCACCGGGCCGTGCGCACTCGCGCTCATCGAGGCGGGTGTGCGCCGCGTCGTCTACGCCCTGGACGATCCGGGGGCCGTATCCGGCGGCGGCGCCGAACGCCTGCGTGCCGCAGGTATCGAGGTCGAAGCCGGCGAGCAGGCGGATGCCGCGCGCACCGTCGTGGCGGATTGGCTGACAGCGGGGCGCCTCGGCCGCCCGCACGTCACCGTGAAATGGGCGCAGAGCCTGGACGGCCGCGCCGCGGCGGACGACGGCACGAGTCAGTGGATCACCGGTCCCGAGGCGCGCGCTGATGTGCACCGCCGGCGCGCGGCATCCGATGCGATCGTCGTGGGCACGGGGACGGCTCTCGCAGACGATCCGTCGCTCACCGCGCGTGACGGCGACGTCCTGTACGCCCACCAGCCGATTCCTGTCGTGATCGGGTCGCGGGAGATCCCCGCGACCGCGGCGCTGCACCGGCACCCGCAGGGATTGCTCCGGTTCGACACCCACGACCTGCGCGCCGTGCTCTCCGACCTGCACGCGCGCGGGATCCAGCGCGTCTTCATCGAGGGCGGCCCGACGCTCGCCAGCGCGTTCCTCGCGGCAGACCTCGCCGACGAGGTCCTCGCCTACATCGCACCCGTCCTGCTCGGCGGTGGGCGCCTCGCGCTCACCGACATCGGCGTCGGCTCGATCGGCGAGGCACGACGGCTCAGGGTCGTCGAACGCGTCTGGCTGGGAGAAGACCTGCTCCTGATCGCGCACCCCGTCACGGAAGAAGGAAGCTGATGTTCACCGGAATCATCACCGAGATCGGCGAGATCACCGCCATCGCACCGTCCGGAGACGGCTGGCGGCTCACCGTCCGCGCCCCCGGCGCGGCTGCCGACGCCGTCCACGGCGAGTCCATCGCGGTATCCGGCGTCTGCCTCACCGTCGTCGACTCGACGCCGGAGACCTTCGACGCCGACGTCATGAAGCAGACTCTCGATGTCTCGGCGCTGGCCGCGGCATCCGTCGGCTCGCGCGTCAACATCGAGAAGGCGATGCCGGTCGGCGCGCGCCTGGGCGGGCACATCGTCCAAGGGCACGTGGACGGCACCGGCCGCATCGTCGAGGTTCGACCCGGTGATCAGTGGAGCGTCCTGCGCATCGCCGTGCCCGCGGACCTCGCGCCGCTCGTCGTCGACAAGGGCTCCATCTCGATCGACGGCACCTCGCTCACGGTGAGCGCCGTGAGCAGCGCCGACGCGACCGACCATTGGCTCGAGGTCTCGCTGATCCCCGAGACCCTCACCGCCACCACGCTCGGCGTCCGCGCCGTCGGCGACGTCGTCAACCTCGAGACGGACATCCTGGCCCGTCACGTCGAGCGCCTGCTCGCGTTCCGCTCTGCTCCGGAAGGAGGCTCGCGATGAGCCTTGCCACCATTCCTGCGGCCCTGGACGCCCTGCGCGCCGGCCGCCCCGTGATCGTCGCGGACGACGAGAACCGTGAGAACGAGGGCGATGTCATCCTGTCGGCCGAGCTCGCGACCCCCGAGTGGGTGGCGTGGACCGTTCGGTGGTCCTCCGGATTCATCTGCGCCCCGATGCCCACCGACCTGGCCGACCAGCTGAACCTCCCGCCGATGGTCGAGGCCAACGAGGATGCGCGTTCGACGGCGTACACGGTCAGCGTGGATGCCGCGGAGGGCGTCACGACCGGCATCAGCGCGCACGACCGCGCGCACACGCTCAACGTCCTGGCGAACCCGGACTCCACGTCCACGAGCCTCATCCGCCCGGGGCACATCCTTCCGCTGCGCGCCGTCGACGGCGGCGTCCGGGAGCGCAGCGGCCACACCGAGGCCGCGGTCGAGCTCATGAAGCTCGCGGGCCTCCGCCCGGTCGGCGCGATCGCCGAGGTCGTCGCCGAGGACGGCAGCATGATGCGCCTGCCAGGGCTCATCGAGCTCGGCGAGCGGGACGACGTCCCGGTCATCACGATCGAGCAGCTCATCGCCCACCTGAACGAAGTGGATCCGCGGGAGGCGACGGCCGCGGCATCCGCGACGGGCAAGCGCCGTGTCAGCCTGCGGGCGGACGCGACCGTCCCGACAGAGCACGGCACGTTCCGCTTCCTCGCGTACAAGGACCGGGTCACCGGCACCGACCACATCGCGGTCGTCTCGGGCGAACCGGGTGAGACCGCGCTGGTGCGTGTGCACTCCGAGTGCCTGACGGGTGAAGCCTTCGGCTCGCTCAAATGCGAGTGCGGTCCGCAATTGGATGCCGCGCTCGACGCGATCGAGCAGGACGGCGGCGTCGTCATCTACATGCGCGGTCACGAGGGCCGAGGGATCGGCCTCATCAACAAGTTGCGCGCCTACAGCCTGCAGGAGGACGGCCTCGACACCGTCGACGCCAACCTCGCCCTCGGGCTCCCCGCCGACGCCCGCGAGTACGCTGCGGCCGCCGGCATCCTCAGCGACCTCGGGATCTCGAAGGTCCGCCTGCTCACCAACAACACCGACAAGGTGAAGCAGCTGCGCGAGCTCGGGCTGGATGTCATCGAGCAGGTGCCGCTGATCGTCGGCGTCGGCCCGAACAACCACCAGTACCTCGAGACCAAGCGCGACCGCATGGGTCACATCATCGGAGAGGCGGAGCTCGCGGAGGCTCTCGCCAACGGAAAGGACAAGGCATGAGCGGCGCAGGAGCCCCCACCCCGCAGCAGCCGATCGACGCGACCGGACTGAACGTCGTGATCATCGCCGGCACGTGGCACGACACGATCACCGACGGCCTGATCGCGGGTGCCGAGCGCACGCTGAACGCCGCGCACGCCACGCACCGGCTCGTCCGCGTACCCGGTTCTTTCGAGCTGGCGCTGGCCGCGCAGGCCGCCTTCGCCGGTGGAGCGGATGCCGTGGTCGCCCTCGGCGTCATCATCCGCGGCGGGACACCGCACTTCGAGTACGTGTCGGCGGCCACGACCGACGGGCTGACCCGGGTGTCACTGGATGCCGGAAAGCCGGTGGGATTCGGTGTGCTCACCCTCGACGACGAGAAGCAGGGGCTGGATCGCGCCGGCCTCGAGGGCTCCAAGGAGGACAAGGGCGCGGAGGCCGCGGATGCCGCGATCCGCACGGCGCTGCTCGTGAAGCAGTTGCGCGGCTGAGCCAGGTCGACGTCGAGGTCAGGGCGACCTACCTAGCGCATCGGCGCTGGGAGGCCTAGCGTGAGCGTCATGGAGACCCTGCGCCACATCGTCCTGTTCATCCACCTGATCGGCTTCGCGACGCTGTTCGGCGCGTGGGCGACGCAGGCGTTCGGAGGGAAGCGGCAGTTCGGCAAGATCATGGAGTACGGTCTCCTGATCGCCGGGATCGCCGGCCTGATCCTCGCGGCCCCGTGGGGTCTGCCGGAGGGCGTCGAGCCGAACTACATCAAGATCGGCGTCAAGCTCGTGATCCTGATCGCCATCGGCGGACTGGTCGGCTCCGGGCTGGCGCGGCAGAAGCGCGGAACCCCGGTTTCGCCGGCGATCTTCTGGCTGGTCGGCATCCTGACCGCCACGAACGCCGCCATCGCGGTGCTCTGGCGCTGACGCGACTCAGCAGCTGACGCGTTTCGACTCGCTCCGCTCGCTCAACGAACGAGGGGGCCCGAGTCGAAACGGACCGTGCGGCTGAGTTCGGTCAACGGGGGCGCGGCGGAGCCGTGCTCTCGCGGATCACGAGCTCCGTACCGATCAGCGGCATCGACGTCGTGGTCTCACCGTCGAGTTCTGCCAGGAGCAGGTCGACCGCTGCCGCGCCGACGCGTTCCGGATGCTGCTGGACGGTCGTCAGCGGCGGCCACAGCTGCGCGGCATCCGGCAGTCCGTCGAAGCCGACGATGCTGACCTCGCCGGGGACGTCCCGGCCGACCTCGCGGAACGCGCGCAGCACGCCGATCGCCATCTGGTCGTTCGCAGCGAAGACGGCGGTCACGTCCGCCTTGTCGCGCAGCCGGAGTCCGGCGAGATAGCCGGAGTCTGCCGACCAGTCCCCCACGAGAGCTTCGGGCACGGGGCATCCGCGCGCCTCGAGCGTCTCCTGCCAGGACTGCCGACGACGCTCGGCGGAATACGACTTCGCCGGACCCGCCACGTGCCACACCGTCTCATGGCCGAGCCCGAGCAGATGCTCCGTGGCCAGCCGAGCGCCCTGCGCCTGATCGGTGTCGACGAACGGGCGCGTGCTCTCCCTGCTCGAGTCGACGAACACGATCGGCACCCCGGCGGGGATCTCGACCGCCGATTCGTCCAATTGGTGCGCCTCGATGACGATCACGATGCCGTCTACCGCGTGCTCCTCGAGCCTGCGGAACGCCCCGGCCACCGTCTCGGTCGCGCTGGATTCGATCGGGATGAGAGTGAGCGCGTATCCGGCCTGCGCCGCGCGAACAGCGATCGCATCGAGCGTGCGCTGATTGCCGTACGAGCTGAACGAGAACATGACGACGCCGATCGCCCGGAATCGCCCGGAGCGCAGCGCCCGCGCCGCGCTGTTGGGCCGATAACCCAGCTGCTGCATGGCCTCTTCGACCCGCGTGCGCGTGGCGGCGCCGACGTAGCCGCGCGCGTTCACGACACGCGACACGGTCTGCCCTGAAACGCCGGCCGCTCGAGCGACGTCCTCCATCGACGGTTCACGTCTGCGCTGCGGCGACTCTGCCGAAAGCTCTTGGGACACGATCATTCATCCGTTCATGTGTTGACGTTGACACACTAGCACCGCATCGCATATGTTGACGTTGACATATCGGCGCACGTCGCGCCCACCAACGTAAGAAGGTTCGTCGATGACGACACAGCTCGCCGCAGCGCCAGCGGCCACCGGCACGCCACGCCGGGAACGGCGCGACTGGAAGGGATGGGCCTTCGTCGGCCCGTTCATGGTCGTGTTCGCCCTGGTCTTCCTCACCCCGCTCCTCTATGCCCTGTATCTGAGCTTCTTCCAGGACAAGCTCGTCGGCGGCACCGCATTCGTCGGTTTCGACAACTACGTGCGGGCGCTCACGGACTCGCAATTCTGGGAGGCGTTCGGACGGGTCGCGATCTTCCTCGTGATCCAGGTGCCGATCATGCTGGCACTGGCCCTCGCCGCCGCTCTTGCGCTGGACAGCGCGCGCCTGCGCGGAGCATCGTTCTTCCGCATCCTGATCTTCCTGCCATACGCGGTGCCGGCCGTCGTGGCCGTGCTGATGTGGGGCTACATCTACGGCGATCAGTTCGGTCTCACGGCGAACATCAACGACTTCCTCGGCATCGACGCGATCACGCCGTTCGCCAAGGAGTGGATGCTCGTCTCGATCGGCAACATCGTCACGTGGCAGTTCGTCGGCTACAACATGCTGATCTTCTACTCCTCTCTCAAGACGATCCCGACCGACATGTACGAGGCGGCGGCGCTGGACGGCGCCGGTGTCTGGCGGACGATCTTCTCGATCAAGATCCCCTCGGTGCGCGGTGCTCTCGTGATCGCCACGATCTTCTCGATCATCGGCAGCTTCCAGCTCTTCAACGAGCCGAACATCCTTCGCCCGCTCGCGCCGAACGTGATCACGACGTACTACACGCCGAACATGTACGCCTACAACCTGTCCTTCGCCGGTCAGCAGTTCAACTACTCGGCCACCATCGCGATCATCATGGGCGTCATCACCGCCGTGATCGCCTACGTCGTGCAGCTGCGCGGCTCGAACCCGGAGGTGCGCTGAGATGGCTCTCCCCCTCGCACGCGAGACGCGCAGGAAGAACGACCTGCTGAACCCGCGCAAGTCCAAGACGCTGCTGGTCGTCATGATCGGGTACGCGCTGTACACGCTCATCCCGCTGGTGTGGTTGCTGTTCGCCTCGACGAAGACGCAGTCCGGGCTGTTCAGTTCGTTCGGCCTGTGGTTCTCCGACGATTTCGCCTTCTTCGACAACCTCGTCGAGACCTTCACGTACCGCGACGGCATCTTCCTGCGGTGGCTGGGCAACACGCTGCTCTACGTGGTCGTCGGCGCGGGCGGTGCCACGCTTCTGGCGACGATGGCGGGCTACGGCCTTGCGAAGTACCGGTTCCCCGGTCGTCGGGCGGTGTTCGCGATCGTGCTCGGCGCGGTGGCGGTCCCCGGCACGGCGCTGGCCGTTCCGACCTTCCTGCTCTTCAGCGAGCTGGGCCTCACGAACACACCCTGGGCGGTGATCATCCCGTCGCTGATCAGCCCGTTCGGCCTGTACCTCATCTGGGTGTTCGCGTCCGAGTCGATCCCGACCGAGCTGCTCGAGGCTGCGCGCATCGACGGCGCCGGCGAGTTCCGGACGTTCTTCACGATCTCGATGCGCTTGCTGGCGCCCGGCATCGTGACGGTCACACTGTTCACGGTCGTGGCGACCTGGAACAACTACTTCCTCCCGCTGATCATGCTCTCCGACCCCGCATGGTATCCGCTCACAGTCGGCCTCAACCAGTGGAGCGCGCAGGCCGTCGGCGCCGGATCCCAGCCGATCTACAACCTCGTGATCATGGGTTCGCTCCTCACGATCATCCCGATCGTGATCGCTTTCCTCATGCTGCAGCGCTTCTGGCAGTCCGGTCTCACCGCCGGCGGCGTCAAGCAGTAATCCCCCGACTCCCTCTGAATGCACCACTCTGAAAGGACACAGCAATGAAGCACCTTCCCTCCCCCGCCCTCCGGCGGACCCTCACGGCGGTCGCTGCCGGGACGGTCGCGGCCCTCGCACTGGCCGGTTGCAGCACCGGCGGTGACGACGACGGCGGCGCAGCCGGCGACGGCTCGTTCGACTCGGTCGAGGCGGCGCTCGAGGCCGGCGGCGAGATCACGTACTGGTCGTGGACGCCGTCCGCCGAAGCGCAGGCCGCGGCGTTCGAGAAGGAGTACCCGAACGTCACCGTCAACGTCGTCAACGCCGGGACGAACAACGACCAGTACACGAAGCTCCAGAATGCGATCAAGGCGGGCTCCGGCGGCCCCGATGTCGTCCAGATCGAGTACTACGCCTTCCCGCAGTTCGCGCTGACCGACGCCTTCGCCGACCTGTCGCAATACGGCTTCGCCGAGTTCGAGGACGACTACACGGCATCCACGTGGAACTCCGTGACCGACGGCGACGCGATCTACGGCCTGCCGCAGGATTCCGGCCCCATGGCGATGTTCTACAACAAGACCGTCTTCGATGAGCTCGGCCTGGCCGTCCCGGCCACCTGGGACGAGTACTACGAGGCCGCCAAGACGATCCATGCCGCCGACCCGACGAAGTACATTACGAACGACATCGGCGATGCGGGCTTCGCGACGAGCATGATCTGGCAGGCCGGCGGTCAGCCGTTCGCGACGGACGGCACGGACGTCACGATCGATCTCGCCGACGAGGGTTCGCAGAAGTGGACAGAGAACTGGAACCGTCTGGTCTCCGAGGGTCTCATCGCCCCGACCGGAAGCTGGAGCGACGAGTGGTTCCGCGGCCTCGGCGACGGCAGCATCGCGACGCTCGTGATCGGCGCCTGGATGCCGGGCAATCTGATCTCCGGCGCCCCCGACGGTGCGGGCGACTGGCGCGTCGCCCCGATGCCGACCTATGACGGGCAGCCGGCCAGCGCCGAGAACGGCGGCGGCGGTCAGGCCGTGACGAAGCAGAGCGAGAACCCGGAGCTCGCCGCAGGCTTCCTGTGGTGGCTGAACAACAGCGAGGAGAGCATCGACCTCTTCCTCGAGTCCGGCGGCTTCCCGTCCACCACCGCTCAGCTCGCCGACGAGGAGTTCCTCGCCGACGCACCGGAGTACTTCGGCGGTCAGAAGATCAACGAGGTGCTCGCCGCCGCGGCGGACGACGTGGTCGAGGGCTGGAACTACCTGCCCTACCAGGTGTACGCGAACAGCATCTTCGGCGACACCGTCGGCCAGTCGTACCAGAACGGGACCGACCTGAACGACGGCCTCGCGGACTGGCAGGACGCGCTCGAGCAGTACGGCAATGAGCAGGGCTTCTCCGTCAACAAGTGATATCCAGGGTCGGGGTGCGCGCGCTCGGTCTTCGGGCGCCCGCACCCCGACCCACCCTCTTCTCCGAAAGCACGGCACGTGACCACCTTCTCCATCGGCGACACCGATTTCCTCCGCGACGGCGCTGCGCACCGCATCCTCTCCGGCGCGCTGCACTACTTCCGTGTGCACCCCGACCAGTGGCAGGACCGCATCCGCAAGGCCCGGCTGATGGGGCTCAACACGATCGAGACCTACGTCGCCTGGAACGCGCACGAGCCGCGCCGCGGCGAGTGGGATGCCACCGGCTGGAACGATCTGGGCCGTTTCCTCGACCTCGTCGCCGCCGAGGGGATGGACGCGATCGTCCGCCCAGGTCCGTACATCTGCGCCGAGTGGCACAACGGCGGCCTGCCGACCTGGGTCGACGCCGATGAGCGGACGCTGCGGTCCTCCGATCCGGCGTATCTCGCCGACGTCACCGGGTTCCTCGAGCGCGTGTACGAGATCGTCGAGCCGCGGCAGATCCATCGCGGAGGTTCGGTCGTCCTCGTCCAGATCGAGAACGAGTACGGCGCCTACGGCTCCGACAAGGCCTACCTCGAAGAGCTCGTCCGGCTCACCCGAGCCTGCGGCATCGAGGTGCCGCTCACCACGGTCGATCAGCCCACCGACCGGATGCTCGCCGACGGCAGCCTCCCGGAGCTCCACAAGACGGGCTCGTTCGGCTCCCGCAGCGCCGAGCGCCTCGAGACGCTGCGCCGCCACCAGAGCACAGGGCCGCTGATGTGCTCGGAGTTCTGGGACGGCTGGTTCGACTGGTGGGGCGGTGTGCATCACACCACCGACGTCGACGCCGCGGCCGGCGATCTCGATGCCCTGCTCGCCGCCGGAGCCTCGGTCAACATCTACATGTTCCACGGCGGCACGAACTTCGGTCTCACGAACGGTGCGAATCACAAGGGCCGCTATCTTCCCCTGGTGACCTCGTACGACTACGACGCCCCGCTCGATGAAGCCGGAAACCCGACCGCGAAGTTCTTCGCCCTGCGCGACGTCATCGCGAAATACGCGCCGGTCCCCGACGAGGTCCCGCCCGCGGCACGCCCCGCTCCTGAGCTCTCGGTCGAGCTGCGGCCCGCGGGGACGTGGACGGATGCCGCGGCCACCGCACCCGCCTCCGAGAAGCCGGCCTCGTTCGACGACCTCGGGCATCTGAGCGCGCTCGTGCGCTACGACGCCGAGCTGCCGGAGGGCTTCGCCGGCGGCATCCTGCAGGTGGACGAGGAGATCCGCGACCTGGCCTGGGTGAGCGTCGACGGAAAGCGCGTCGGAACGCTCGCGCGCACCCGTCACGACCGCGCCATCGAGCTGCCCGCCGGCCGGCGCCTCCGCATCCTCGTCGAGGACCAGGGTCGGGTGAACTACGACCACCGCCTGGGTGAGCACAAGGGCATGATCACCGCTCCCCTGCTGGACGGCGTGGCGCTCGGCGGATGGACGTCGACGCCGCTGGACGTGGCGGAGATCGCGGCGGGCATCGCTGTCGGAAGCGCCGCCGAGGGCCAGGGCCCCGTCGCGTACACGGCCGATTTCACGCTGGATGCCGCGGCTGACCTGTTCCTGGACACATCGGCGTGGAGCAAGGGCTACGCGTTCGTGAACGGCTTCTTCCTCGGTCGCTACTGGCGCAACGGGCCCCAGCGCACACTGTTCGTGCCCGGTTCTGTCACCCGCGCCGGCGACAACCGCATCGTCGTGCTCGAACTGGAGAACGTACTGGAGCCGGTCGCCGCATTCGTCGCTGAGGCCGCCCTCGGCGACCTCAGCGAGTGACGCGACACGTCGTAATCCCACAGGGAATGCACAGCCGGGCGTAAACTCCGGTGTGCTCTTTTCCCCACACGAGCACACCGGAGGCCCCATGAGTTCCGTCACCAAGCCGGCGAACCCCCGCTCGCGCGTCATCACCGCGAGCCTGGTCGGCACGACCATCGAGTTCTACGACTTCTACGCGTACGCGACAGCAGCCGTGCTCGTGTTCCCCGTGCTGTTCTTCCCCAGCGACAACGACACCGCATCGCTGCTGGCGTCGTTCGCCGTGTTCGGCGCGGCGATGGTCGCCCGTCCGATCGGCGCTGTCGTGTTCGGGCACTTCGGCGACAAGTTCGGTCGCAAGGCCACGCTGGTGGCGTCTCTTCTGACCATGGGTATCGCGACCTTCGTGATCGGCCTGCTGCCGACCTTCCAGCAGATCGGCTGGGTGGCGCCTCTGCTGCTGCTCATCCTGCGCCTCGCACAGGGCTTCGCGCTGGGAGGCGAGTGGTCCGGTGCCGCGCTCGTCGCAACAGAGAACGCTCCGGCGGGCAAGCGCGCCTGGTACGGCTCGTTCCCCCAGCTGGGTGCACCGCTGGGCTTCATCATCGCGAACGTGCTGTTCCTGGCCATCAACTGGATGCTGCCGCACAGCGAGAACCCGGCGCTGAAGTCCGAGGCGTTCCTCGCCTGGGGCTGGCGCATCCCGTTCCTGTTCTCGGCCGTCATGGTCATCATCGGCCTGTGGGTGCGTCTGAAGCTCGTCGAGTCCGACACGTTCAAGAAGGCATCCGACTCGGGTGCGATCCGCAAGCTCCCGCTGGTGACCGTGTTCCGGTTCCACTGGAAGCAGCTGATCCTGGGCACGTTCATCATGCTCGCGACCTACGTGCTGTTCTATCTGATGACGAACTTCACGCTCACCTACGGCACCAAGGCGGCCGACCTCGAGACCGCGTCCGCCGCCGCTGCGGCTGCGGCCGAGGCCACGGGCAAGGCGTTCGATCCCGCCGCGTTCGCCGCGCAGTTCTACCCCGGCCTCGGCTTCGGCTACACCGACTTCGTGCTCATGCAGATCATCGGCGTCGTGTTCTTCGGCATCTTCACGCTGCTCTCAGGGCCGATCGCCGACGCCATCGGCCGCCGCAAGCTGCTGCTGTGGACCACTGGTGCGATCATCGTGTTCGGTCTGCTGTTCAACACGTTCCTGCTGCCGCAGACCGATCCGAAGTTCACCGGCGCGCTGACGCAGGCGTTCCTGATCTTCGGCTTCATGCTGATGGGCACGACGTTCGGGCCGATGGGAGCCCTCCTGCCCGAACTGTTCCCGACGAACGTCCGCTACTCCGGATCCGCGATCGCCTACAACGTGTCGTCGATCCTCGGTGCCGCGGTTGCTCCGTTCATCGCGGTGGCGCTGTGGGCGCTGGTCGACGGCCAACCATGGCTGGTCGGTGTGTACCTGTCGTCGATGGGCGTTCTCACGTTCATCGCACTGATCTTCACGCCGGAGACCAAGGACCACGACTACGAGTCCGATCTCGGGGTCGGCGCGACGCTGTAGCGGTCTCCCGCCCGGTTCGAATCGCTCGATTGTCCCTTCTTCGGCCCGATCACGGGTCAGTCGAGCGATTCGAACGCCGCCGTCAGTAGCGCGCGAAGACGCGGCGCGCGGTGCCGTCCAGCACCATGGTGCCGCCGTACGGCAGGATCCACTGCGGACGCGTGTGCCCGAACGGCACGCCGACGCAGACCACGGCATCCGGGTTGTAGCGGCCGACGACGTCGACCACGGCGTCCCGCTGCGCGTCGCGCAGCGCCTGCGCTTCGGCATCCGTCGGGTGGAACTCGAAGTCGCTGACCGGCGGGCGGGCGACGACGACACCGGCGACGGCCGCCAGGATGCCTCGCTCGCCGAGCCCGCGCAGCCACCGAGCCACCCAGCCGGCGCTCGGGCGCTCCTCGCTCGTCTCGATGAGCAGGACCGAGCCTTCCAGATCGGATGCTGCGGGGAGCCGATCGACCCACGCGAGTCCGTCGAGCACCTCCAGGCACCCACCCCAGGTGCGTCCCTCGACGCGGAGCCGAGGTCCGGCCCACGTCCAGGGCTCGGTGGGCGAGCGATCGCCGAATTCGGAGAGCGCGCGGGGATCCTCCCATCGGCGACCCACGTCCTCTGACTCCCCCGGCTCGGTGACCTCGAGCTCGCCGCCGTCGATCAGCGCGGCTCGCAGCGACCGCAGATGGATCTCGTCCGCAGCGGGGCCCGGGCCCAGGTGCACCGCGGTCGATCCGCCGTAGTAACCGGCGATGCCTGATCCCCACAGCCAGTTCAGGATGTTGGTGTTGTCGCTGTAGCCGACAAACGGCTTCGGATCGGCCAAGGCGAGCCCGGCATCCAGGTGCGGGACGACGAGCATCTGGTCGTCGCCGCCGATGGTTGCGAGGATGCCGCGGATCGACGGATCCGCGAAGGCCGCGTTGACGTCGGCGGCTCGTGCTTCGGGGCTCGCGTCGAGCAGCCGGGTCGTCGGATACTCGACCGGGATGAGGCCGGTCTCTTCGGTCAGGCGACGCAGCGCCTGCTCGTGCAGCGCAGGCGCCACGGCCGGGGCAGCGAACGCGGGCGATAGGACGGCGACGCGGTCACCGGAAGCGAGCTTGGGCGGGATGTGCATGCGTCCATCCCATCACGACATCGAGTATCGGATCGTCAATGAACATTGACAGGTGTCGATCGTCAACGTAAGTTGACTTGCAGGAGGCGAATCATGAACACCCGCACCGCCAACGCCACGGACCCCGCCGGCGAACCGATCGCCGAGCTGCATCGTCTCGCCGATCTGCGCCGCGAAATCGCGCGCTCGGAGGAGGCTCAGGTGCGCAGGGCACGCACCGCAGGCTACTCCTGGCAGGCCATCGCCAGTGCTCTGGGCGTGAGCAAGCAGGCCGCGCACCGCCGGTTCGGGCGGGCATAGCCCGACGGCGATCAGCAGGTCTGCAGCGCGGCTCGGGCGGCGGCGCGGTCCTCGTCACCGATTCCGAGGTCGTACGCGTCGAGCACCCCGACCCATTGCTCGACATATGCACAGCGCAGCGTCGGCTCGGGCGGCAGCCAGTCGGCGGGCCCCGAAGCGCTCTTGGACTGATTCGTGCGCTGTGAGGCCGCGACGAGGTTCTCCGGATCGTTCGCGAACACCGTGCGCTGCTCGCTGCTCCAGGCATAAGCACCGTGCCCCCACGCCCATCCGAGCGCCACGACGTGATCGATCTGCACCAGCACCGACGTGTTCTGACCAGAGACGAACGACACCGCCGTCCCGTCATACGGGTCGATGAGGTCGCCTGCGAGCACCTTGCAATCCCTGGTTCCGGCCTTGAAGACCGGGGCCAGCAGATCGCGGCCCAGGATGTCGTTGCGGGTGTCGCAGCCGTTGCGATCCACGTCCGCCCACCGCTGGCCGAACAGGTCGCGATCGTAGTCGTACGGCGCGAGCCCCGAGACGGCCTCCAGGCCGGCCAGGATGCCGAGCGCCGGCGTCTCGGGATCGCTCGGGTCGGGCTCGACGGTGGGATCGGATGCCGCGGCGGGTGCGGTCGCCTCGGCATCCCGTTCCGATGCGGAAGCGGACGGCGTCGCGACCGGGGCCGGTCGTCCGGCCGCGGTCGGCGATGCGGGGTTCGCGAGGCCGATGCCGATCGCGACCGCCACGACGATCACGACGGCGGCGCCGACGCCCCACCACGCGCCCGCCCGCGGAGGAGTTCCGCGTCGGCGTCGACCGGCGCCGCGCATCGCTCGACCGTGGTGCATCACCGCATTCGGGCGGGCTGGCGGAGCCGCACGCTCGCGCGCACGTACGTCGTCCCCCGGCCGACGCGGGGGCGGAGTCGGTGCCACGTCAGATGCCGCTGTCGTAGGTGTCCGGATCGATCTCGACGGCGACCGTGCGCTGCGGAGCCGCCTCCCACAGACCGATCGCGCCGATCGGCAGGGGACCTGCGACATCCACACGCCACACGAGATCGATCCCGGCGCGCCCCGAACCGCGGAACGGAGCCGTCACGACCTTCGCGCCGTCGTGGAAGCCCAGTTGCCGCTCCAGGCGATCCGGCATCACGAGATAGCTGGTGACGTTCTCGTGGTGCCCTTCCTGCACCTGCCGCTGGGCGAGCCAGGTCGCGCTGAGCGGCGTCACCGGCTCCCGACGACCGGCCAGCGAGTCCAGAAGGAAGTCGTCCCAGGCGATGCCCTCGTCGATTCCGACCGGATCGGTCATGTGCGCCAGCGCGCTCAGCGGGTTGTCGTCGATCGCCGCGACCCTCGGCTTGCTGCCGTGCAGCGAATGCCGCTGGATCTCCCCCATCAGCTCCCGCAGGCGTGGCGCCGCCACGCGCGTCAGGACCGACTCCTGCGACATCGCGTCGCGCAGCATCCGTCTGGCGTTGTTCGAGGAGTGCGGGAGGTCGTCGTCGAGCGCTCCGACGCCGAACGAGGCGCCGTCCTGTCCGAGTTCGGCGCCGACCTCGCGCACGAGATCCCGGAACGCGTCTGCGCGCCACCCGCGGCGCAGCAGATGCTCTGTGGTCATCCGGCGCAGTCGCGTCGCGGCCGCGTAGTCCGTCTCGATCACGGTGCCGATGTTCATCGCGAACGGCAGTGACTCCCGCGCGACCTCGTAGTCGGGCTTCGACTCCCACTCCGGTCGGATCGCCCAGGGGTGATGCACGGCCCTGGCGAGCAGGTCCAGCCAATCGACGGTCTGACGATGCAGCGACGAGAGCCGCGCGAGCTCGCGCCTCGCGTGCCGCGAGGCCTCCGAGATGTGCTCGAGGTGCGCGTGCGTGAGGTCCACGTGACGCTGGAACGTCGACCAACCCCGGTGATAGGCCGCGAGGAACCCGATCGTCAGCAGCACTCCGACAACGGCACCGAGGGCGACGGTCATCCAGGTGTCCGGATACCAGAAACCCACCCGGCTCACGGTTTCGCGCATCTGCGGGACGAGGATCGGCAGCAGCTCGACCAGGGCCACGGCCGCGGCGATGACGAGCCAGGCGATGAGCACCCGCCGGTGGAACGCCTTGCGCAGGCGGATCAGCTCACCGGGCATCGGCGCCCGCAGGCGGTCGATCTCGCGGGCGTAGCGGGCAACCGCGGTCTGCGCCGCCGTGCGGTCGGCGTTGAGCGTCGAGAGCAGGCGCCACGTGAAGGAGCGATCGCGGGCGACCGCCCAGCTGTCGTAGGAGGCGAGTGCGTCGTCACGGCGGCGGCGTTCGGCGTCGGCCGCCCGAGCGCGTGCTGCCGCAGCGTCACGACGAGCCCTGGCATCCTCCCACTGGACCCGCATCTCGCGCTGCATCTGCTCGCGGTGCTCGCGATTCGCCGTCTGCTCCGGCGTCTCGGGCGCGGATGCCGCCTGCGGCGCCGGCGGCGCCGGTGCGGGAGCGGTCGGTGCGGGCTCCCCCGCCTCCGAATCCTCCGGCGCGTCCTGAACCGTCATCCGGTGCGTGTCGGTCGCGTCGGCATCCGGTGCGGCGTCCGAGGATTCCGTCGCCTCGGCATCCTCCACCGAATCCGGACCCTCGCCGGAATCCGACTCCGCTTCCGATTCCGCGGGAGCAGCCGGCTCTTCGGCGTCGGAATCGGCGGAAGGCGTGGCCGGGGCCGCCACCTCTGCGGGCTCCGATACCGCGTGCGCGGCCATCGGGGACGCCGCCGGAGCAGGGTCAGCAACCGTCACCGTGGCGGTGACAGGCTCCGGGAGCAGTCGGAACGCGTGCTCGGCCGCCGCCACCTCGTTCGCCGCCTGCTGCGCCTCGCCGACACCGGCGTTCGCCCACGCCGCCAGGTGGGTGCGCGGTTCACCTGAGGCGAGCACGTACCAATCCACCGGGACCGGGAGATTCGCTGGTCCCTCTTGGATCGTCCAGACATCGTCCGGGTCGGGGAACACATCCGAGACGCGCCCGAAGACCGGGACCTTCTCCTCGATCTTCACGAAGCCCAACTCGGTGAGATCCGAGCTGCCGTCGAGAGACCCGAAGACGAGTTCGCGCAGGCGCGCCCACAGGCGAGGTGTCGTCCGGACACCGCCGACCCCGACGGGGGCCGCCATGGCCGCGCGCGCAGCCTTCTCCGCGTCGAAGATCGCGTCGCGTCGGGCGATGAGCTGCGCGTCACGCGCGTCGAGCACGGTGTCGTAGTCCTGGCCGACGATGTGCGTGCCGTCGTCGGACTGCAACTGACGGGTCAGCGCCCTGCCCGTCCGGGAGGTGATCCAGCGCCAGGTCCATCGCGGCATCGCGGCCAGTTTGTCGACGCTGAACGAGCCGAAGCGCCGGAGCTGCTCCCCGATGCCGATGCGGGCGCGGCCGGGCTGACGCTCCTCCTCGATCGGATGGAAGCTCAGCGCCCCCTGATCGAGCGACATCGATGCGGACACCATCTGCTCGACGTAGCCGGGGACGAGGCCGTCCTCGATGAAGGCCGTCCCGGTGGGCGGCGAACCGGCGCTCGGATCGATGAGCAGCGAATCCGCTCGGCTCGCGAGATCGAGCACCTGCGCCGCAGTCCGACGACCGAGCGCCTCCGTGATCACGGCGTTGAGGAACACGCGCGACACCCACACGCTCTGGTGGCTGGAGGCCTCCCGCTGCACGAGTTCGAAGCTCCCGACGCCTGCACCGTTCCAGAGCCCTGCGACGCTGGCGAGGTGCATCAGCGCGAACCCGACGAACCGGTCGTTGTCTCGGACGAACGCGTCACCGGACCACGGCGTCGAGCGGTCCTCCGGCGAAGCGACCACCACCGTGCCGTACTCCGACGCCGCCCAGTCGACGCGCTGCTGCAACTGGAACTCCGTGGGAGCGCAGATGAGCGTCAGCCGCGAGAGGTCCGTCGGCTGATCGGCGATGCTGACGGTCGGCACCGCCATGGGCATTGCCTTGACGAGGTACTCCCCGACCTGCTCGGCGATCTCATCCTGTTCGGCGTCGACCTCGCGCGACGGCACGGCCGAGCGGAGCTTCACGAGCCGCACGAGAGCGAGGCTCTCCCTGGCCAGCGACTCGAAGAGATCGACATCGACCGCCGTCAGTCGGTGCTCGCGATCCAGCACCAGGATCGTCGCGCCGATGCGCGGCGGGCCGGACCGCGCACGCCGCACGTTCTCGGGGCGCACCCAGAGCGCAGGGCCCAGCAGTCCCATCCTGGTCCACTCGCCGGCGAGCGCGAGCAGCGCCTCTCCCTGCTCCCCGCTGGGGAGCAGGATGACGCTCACCTTGCGATCCGGCCAGGACGATCGGACCACGTCAGACCCCGGTATCCACGGCGCGCGTCGCCATGACCGCCGACGACAGGCTCTGCAGCGCGGATGCCACCTGGTGCCGGATCTCCCAGCTCACCGGGTAGTCGTACACCGACACCGAGAAGTCGTGCTCGCCCACCTGCGAGCGGAAGTTGGCGTACTCGCCGGCAAAGTAGTCGCGCAGCGCCTGCTGCCGCTGAGCGAGCGAGCCCGATGCCTCGCCGGCGCGCGCGGCATCCGGAACCGGAGCATCCGGCGCGAGCCGACCCTCCTGCACCCAGCGCACCAGCGTGTCAGACATCTCGAGATCGTCTCCGCCGAGGAACGCGAGGATCTGGTACGGGCGCAGCGGCTCCAGCGACTCCTGCGTGTTGCACAGCGCCAGCGCGATCGTCAGCGACTGCATGACCACGCCCGGGTAGTCGTACGGCTGGGTGCGCCTGGTGTCGAGCAGCGGCCGCGGGAAAGCGGCGTTCCGACGCGTCTCCGGGTCCCACAGCGACAGTCCGGGTCCTCGCTCGCCGCCGTCGCCGTCGACGGTCAGCCACTTCAGCGCCTTGGCGACGTACCAGCCGCGGATCATCGCGTTGATCACAGTCGGATCGGCCGGGATCGACTCGCCGAGCAGGCGGGAGCGCTTGAACCGCCAGAAGGCCTCACGGCTCTCCTGCGAGTTCGACTGCCGCAGCCAGTCACGGGCGATCGGCTCCATCACGGAGTCCATCACGATCGGCTGATACGGGAACCCGCTCATCGCGAAGACTTCGATGCCCTCGACTCTGGCGTCCTGGAACCAGCTGTCGGAGACCGCGTCGTTCCAGAAGCCCATCGCCCCGAGGACCTGCTTGGTGACTGCGTACATCTCGGTGCCGGCCTTGAACGGGATCGAGCTGAACACCAGGCTGGTGGCCTCGTTGACGGACTTGTCGTGCACGAGCCGCAGCAGCGTCGGGTTGAGCTTGACGAGCGGTTCGCTGGCGCCGAGCGCGGACTGCAGCTGCTCGCGGAACTTCTCCCGTCGACGACCGAACACATCGGGGGCCAGCTCGGACTCGTCGAAGAAGCTCCGCAGATCCTCGGTGACGTAGGAGTTGAAGGCGGTGCCCTCGCGGCGCATCCACTTCCGGGCGCGGTCGACGTAGGCGTCCGGTGTGGTCGCCATCGTGAAGCGCGGGTTCTGCGGCGACCGCGACGCCTCGGGGTCGGCGGTGACCGACGGCTTCCAAGTGCGGGCCTGGTCGATCATCGACCAGGTGCCGGCGTCCTCCTCGCTGCGCGAAACAGCCGGAACGCCGACGATGAGCTCGCGCACGGCGTCGAGGATCCCATCGGCGAACCGCCCCGTCCCCTCGGAGAACGTGGATCGAATGAGGCTCTCGAACTCCCGCGGGTACTCGTCCTGCTCCACGAGCAGTCGCTCGTTGGGCGCCGGGGTGTACTTCCGCGGCACCGTCGAGTCTTCGCGCTTGGGCCAGAAGTCGTAGTCGTTGTCGCGGTCGTCGGCGGTCTTGCGCGCCTTGACCCGCAGCGCCAGCTCCTTGTAGGCGCCCTCGAGGTGCACGCGCAGCGGGCTCAGGAACTCGCGTCGCAACTCGTTCAGCAACTGGGCAGCGCTGCGACGCAGCGGGGCCTCCGCCGACCATTCGAACGCCTGCTGGATGCGCTCGACGGCGCCGATGACGGCATCCTGATCCGGACGGATGGACTGCTGGTTCGGAGCGCTCTGCAACTGCTCGCTGACCAGCGACGGCAGCGACTGCACCCATTCCTCGTGCATCTGCGCCTCGGACTCGAGGCCGTCCACGGTGCTCTTGAGCGTGCGGTCGAGGCGGGTGAGCAGCTCGGTCACGACCGGCAGGCCGTTGGTCGCGACGTGCTCGGCGATGACCCGCAGCATCTCGCCCGGGGCCTCGCGCTCCCACGTGTCCAGCAGCACCTGCCGGTGGTTCTGCTCGACGCGCAGCAGCTCGGGCTTTCGCACCGACCACTCGGCGAGCAGGCGCTGACTCCAGGTCGTGAGGTCGAGCCCGCCGTTCTTGTCGAGCTGGTTGGGGTCGTTCAGGCGCAACTGGATGTCCTGACCGAGCTTGGTCGCGAGCGCGGCGCGCTCGGCGGCGGGGCGCAGCCGGTCGATGACGTCGTTGTGGTCGTCGGTGTCCTCATTGAGCCGCAGTTCGCGGATGAACAGCTGATAGTCCTGATCGGCGCGTACCGAGATCCACTCGGCCTCCGTGCGCTGCGCGAACAGCGGGTCGGCCTCGGTGTGCGCGTACAGCATACGGTCGATGACGGACCGCGCCAGACGCTCGGCGGAGTACTCGAAGAACTTCTCTCGGCCCAGCGTCACGCGGCCGAACCCCATCGACGAGAACGCCGGCGAGTGGTGAGCCGAGTTGATGAGACCGGTGGCGTCCGGCAGGACGTTCGCGCCGACGCGCGCCTGCCAATTGCCCGAGGCGTACGCGGTGATGCTGTCCTGCACGCGGTCGTCGGTGATCCAGGCAGCGAGGCTGGCCGACACGGCGTTGTACACCTCGCTCTGATCGGCGAAGGTCACCTTGGAGTTGCTGCGGCCGACGATGAACGGATACGCGGCCCCGACGCGGTCGCGGGCTCCGCCGTAGGACGGCGCGACCCCCTGCGTCTGCAGCAGCTCGATCGTCGAGTTCGACGGGGTGTCGGTCCAGAAGCCGTTCATGGTCTCGGCGATCGCGGCGAGCGCGTTCCCCGGCGTGCCGGCCGTGACGCCGAGCTGATCGAAGACGTCAGGCGCATACAGGATGCTGAAGACCTCGTTCGACCACGGATACTGCTTCGCCGTCGACTTGACGATCTCGATGATGTCGAGGAACTGACCGGCACCGGAGCCACCGGCCACCGACGAGACGACGATGACCGTCGGGCTGCTGTTGGCCGACTCGTCCCTGGCGCGCAGGGCGCGGCCCAGGGTCTGCAGCTCGGCGAGAGCCGCGGCGTCTCCCAGCCGGGCGATCGCGTTGCGCGCGGCGACCGCGATGTCCCTGGTCGACGACAGCGCGACGGCTCGACCGACCGCGCGGAACTGTCCTGCGCCCTTCGTCACGTCGACCCTGACGCGGCGAGGGTCGGGCAGTTGGCGCTCGATGTCGGCGTGCACGCTCTGGTTGGTGGCGTGAGCGCCCTCGATCGTCTTGTAGACCGTGTCGTAGTTCGCACCGGCCGACACCAGGCCCTTGTACTCCTGCGCCGGGAGGAACGGAGCGGGGTAGTCGACGCCGTCCTGCACGGTCGGCGTATCGAAGTGGAGGAACTGCCAGGCGGCGGGGATCCCGCCGTTCCACCCGGCCTGCTGCAGTTTGAGCTCGAGCTGATACTTCAGGCCGCGCAGCGTCTTTCCGCCTGAGCCGCCGACGCCGATGATGAGGAAGGGACGAAGCATGATGTCTCTCTGTCTTTCGCGATCGGTTCGGATGTCAGGGGCGCGGCGGCGGCGGGGTGCCTGGTCGCGGAGGCGGCGGAGTGCCAGGGCCGCCGGAGCGCGGCGATGGCGCCGAACCGGCGCCGCGCGCGGGTGGGGTGGCCGCGCCCGGCGCGCGGCCGGGAAGCGGAGGAGGTGCGCCGCCTTCGGACGAAGGCCGCTGTCCCGGCGCCGGTGCGGATGCCTGGGCGCCGGTCGCAGGCCGCGCTGCAGGGGCGGCGGGCCGGCCGGACGCGGACGAGGCCTTCTCCCGATCCCTCTCGACGAGGTCGGCGCGTGCGCGGTTCACCGCTTCGGCGAGCGTGGAGTCGACCGTGATCTCGGCCAGGCGCTGCGCGTGCTGACCCTGATCGCTGGGCGATGCCCTGTGGTAGAGGACGACGGTGCCGGCGACGGCGTCGCCGCGCGCGGTTCGGCGCAACTCGGACTCCGGCACCACGATGCCGAAGAAGCGGTCCAGCGGCAGCTTGGCGAAACGCAGCCGACGTCGGGAGTCCTTGGACCCCGTCGCCATCCGACCCGCTCGCGCGGTGACCAGAGCCGTTCCCGCCGGTGCGGTGACCTCGTACCAGGGTGCGCGCAGCGGGAACCACGGCACGCGCGCCCGCAGGGTGCCGAGCACCGGATCGGAGATCGAGCGCTCCCCGTCGGACGGCGACCGGTAGGCGAAGGCGTCCGACAGGGCGCTGCCCTGGGTCGGTGCGGTGATGTGCGCGCCGGTCGGGCCGATCTCGATCGGGAACGCCGCGCGCTGCGTGCTCTTGGGCACGTCGATCCGTGTGGTGAGCCAGTTCAGCACCCACAGCACCAGCAGCGGCAGCAGCAGACCGATGGCCAGGAGCGCGAGGGCCAGCAGCAGCACGGCCGCGGTGTTCACCGGGTGCGTGGAGCGGAACTCGACCGGCACGTTCTGCTCGACGCTCTCGCCGTTCGCCGAGGTGAACGCGATCGGCACGGCTGCGGCGACGTCGCTGTCGGCGGCGATCTCGTTCGTCACGGCGACGGGGATCTGCACCTCGCCGTCCTCCGGGACGACGACGCACCCGTTCTCGTCCAGCCCGGAGAAGCTCCAGCGCCACCCGTCGGCGCGGTCGCCGGCGTCGCTCGTGATCGTCACGGCGTCTGCGGCGACGCAGATCGTCCCGTCGCCGCCCTCGGTCGGCCCGGCGATCGCGATGACGCCCTCGGCTTTGCCGTCCGAGCCCTCGAGATCGCTGAGACGCGCAGGCGGATTCGTCACGGCGTGCGGGAACTCCGCACCGAGCGTGAGCGTGATGGTCTTCTGCGTCGTCACGGGAGCAAGGCCCAGGTCGTGCTCTTCCGTCCGCAGCGGATCGAGGGATGCCGAGACGTCGATGGTCGCGGCGTTCACCTCGGCAGGGAGCGGAATCGTGATCCGACCGGTCTCCGGGTCGACGCTCGCGTCGGGAAGGACCGTGCGCGTGCCGTTCTCGAGATACGACGCAGTGAACGCCGCCTCCCCGAACTGCCCGAGATCGACGGCCTCGCCCTCGGCGTCCCGCACCGTGGCGTTGAGCGCGGCCGCGAACGACCCGTCCGCCGACATCTCGATCTCGTTGACGTCGTCGAACTCGATCTGAAGGTCGCTGAAGAGGTACAGCGACGCCGAGGTCCGCTCGGCCGCCTCCAGCTGCCAGCGGCCTTCGGCGGAGTCGTCGACGGCGACCTCGATCGTGCTCGCGCCGTCGCTCTCGGTGACCTCCACGCCGTCACCTGCGGTCTCGGCGGTCACGGGTGATCGTCCAGACCCTTCCGGCGGGGTCAGCGTCCAGTCCCCGGACACGATGACGCGGAAGCGCGAGACGCCCTCGTCGATCCAGAAGCCGCCGTCCTCGTCGAACGGCTGCGGGAAGCCGCCGGCGACCTGCGCGCCGAGCTGCAGGAACACCAGCGAGAGCGCGTCAGGGCCGTCCGCATTCACGAACGCGCCGTGCACGAACGTGTCGGGCATCGGCTGCTGTCCGCAGACCGGGTCGGCACCCTGGGCTCCGCCTTCGACGAGCGTCTGCATCGTGCCTGCGGCATCCGCGGCGTCCGCTCCGACCGCGAGCAGCGCACCGACGACCACCACGCCGGACTGGCGGAACGAGTTGAAGACGCCGTATCCGGACGGCGCTGCACCGCGGTCGCTGAGCGCGGCGCCGCACATCGCGTTGAGCGCGTCGAAGTCCTCCTGCTGCTGTCCGTCAGGTGCCTGGATGTCCAGTGCGCCGTCCGTGAGCCAGATGAGCATCTGGCAGCCCGGTGCCGTGCTCTGCTGCTCGGCGAGCTGCCGCTGCGCGCCGGCGAGGGCATCCGGCCAGTTCGTATAGCCCTCAGGACGCTTCTGTCTGATCGTGTCGGCCAGTTTGTCGGAGCTGGTGTCGTCGTAGGTCTGCCAGCCGATCGCGGCCGAGTAGTCGGACGCGAAGAAGCCCGCACCCCAGTTCACCGTGATGTCGTCGCCGAGCGCGCCGAGCTGCGACAGGCTGTTGCCGAGGATCTCGGCCCGCACCATGTCGGGGTCGGAGCCGGGTCCGCCGCCGTCCGCCCTGCGCAGCGACGTCGACGAGTCGATCAGGTAGTACACGTTCAGAGTGCTCTGCGAGGCGAGGCAGGCACGCAGGTCGGCAATGGCCGCGTTGCCGGATTCCGAGAGCTCGCCGCCGGAGACCGCTGTCGCAACGGGCGCGACGGTCGCCACGGGGGCCGCAACGGCCGAACCCGCGGCGCCGAGGGACGCCAGCAGCGCGACGATCGTGGTGACGACCGCGGCCTTGAGCCTCGTGGCCCTGGTCATGAGAGCCCCCACGCCTCGGACAGCGGCACGGCGAGATTCAGGATGTGCCAGATCCCGATCACGACCGCTGGCCACAGCGCCCAGCGCAGAATCGAGGTGAAGCGGGCACTGACCGTGAAGTTCGCATTGCGGCGCAGACCCGCCCGCTGTCCGATCACATCCCACCCGTAGCAGGCGATCACGATGAGAGGCGTGAGCAGGTAACCGAGGAAGCTGAGCCACCAGTGCTCTGCCAGCACGAGCGGCAGCGGGATGCCGAGGAACAGTTCGATCGGCGCGCTGAACGCGGCGATCACGATGATCGCGATGACGAGGCTCACGGCGAGCGCGCCGAGTCCGATCGCCATCGGAACCGGCGAAGCCGCACCGGCGCGCGAGGACGGCCGTGCAGTCGCGTGAACCGCTGATGTCATCGCGTGCCTCCACCCGTACGCGGGCGGCGCCCGGCGTTCTTTCCCCGTACTCCACACATTAGCGACGGCCTCCGACTCTGCCTATAAGACTCCTGGGAGCGTGACTCGTGCGATTCTCCCCCGTGAACCTGCGCTCCCGATCACAGTCGCCCGCCCGACAGGAAGTACGGTCGTAGTACTCCCTTCTCTCAGAACGAGGTCCCCGCATGTCCCGCACGGCGCCCGCACGCCGCCGCGGTCGCGGCGCGCCGCAGGATGGTCCGCGCGCCACGTTCCGCCAGCTCCTCCCCTTCCTCTTCGAACACAAGCGCACCCTGATCGTCGTCGCGGTGCTCAGCGTGTTCGGCGCGGCGACGTCGCTCGTGCAACCGCTGCTGGTCGGTCAGGTCATCACGGCCGTACAGACCGAGCAGGCGCTCGGCGTGCTCATCTGGCTGCTGGTCGGCTTCGTGATCCTGTCGTCGATCATCTCCGGCTACCAGCACTATCTGCTCCAGCGCACCGGCACGGCCGTCGTGTACTCGTCCAGGCGCAAGCTGATCGCGCGGATCCTGCATCTCCCTATCAGCGAGTTCGACGCGCGGCGCACCGGAGACCTCGTCTCCCGCGTCGGCACGGACACCACGCTGCTGTACGCGGTGCTGACGCAGGGCCTCGCGGATGCCGTGGGCAACGCCATCCTGTTCCTCGGCGCCCTCATCGCGATGCTCGTCATCGACCCGATCCTCCTGCTGCTCATCGTGGTCGTGATCGGAGCATCCGTCGCCGTGGTCGTCGCTCTCAGCGGACGCATCCGCGAGGCGTCGACCGCTCAGCAGGTCAAGGTCGGCGAGCTCGCCTCCGGCGTCGAGCGCGCGGTCGGCTCGATCCGCACGGTACGAGCATCCGGAGCCACCGAACGCGAAACCGAAGCCGTGTCGGAGCTGGCGAGCGAGGCGTACGGCCTCGGTGTGCGGATCGCGAAGGTCTCCGCGCTCGTCGTGCCGATCGCCGGAATCGCGCTGCAGCTCTCGCTGCTGGTCGTGCTGGGCGTCGGCGGATTCCGCGTCGCGGCGGGCTCGATCGAGATCGCCGCCCTCATCACGTTCGTCATGTTCCTGTTCATGCTCGTGATGCCGCTGGCTTCGACGTTCGGGGCGATCACATCGGTCAACCAGGCGCTCGGAGCGCTCGGGCGCATCCAGGAGGTCCTCGACCTGCCGCAGGAGTCGGATGACGACATCGACACGGCCGCGCGCGTCGGCCGCAGCCCCGACGTCGCCGACGCTCCGGCGCTGGAGTTCCGCGACGTCCGCTTCGGGTATCCGGCCGACGTCGTCGCCGCGCGGAAGGCCGCCGCGACCGAGGCGCACAGCGTCCTCGTCGATGCGCACCTGGAACGCGACGGCGAGGAGACCGCGCCGTCCGACAGCGGCGGCGAAGTGCTGCGCGGCGTCTCGTTCTCGGTCCCCCGTGGCGCCCGCGTGGCGCTGGTGGGTCCGAGCGGTGCGGGCAAATCCACGATCCTCTCGCTCATCGAGCGCTTCTACGACCCGACCGGCGGCTCGATCCGACTCGGTGGCCACGACATCCGCACCTACCCGCGCGCCGAACTGCGGGCGCACTTCGGTTACGTCGAGCAGGACGCTCCGACGCTCGCCGGCACCCTCGCCGACAATCTCCGTCTCGCCTCACCCGGAGCGAGCGACGCCGACTGCGAGCGGGTGCTGCGCGCGGTCAACCTGGGCGACGTGCTCGAGCGCGGTTCCCTCGGTCTTGCGACGCCGGTCGGCGAAGACGGCGTGATGCTCTCCGGTGGCGAGCGTCAGCGGCTCGCGATCGCCAGGACGCTGCTCACGGAAGCGCCGATCCTGCTGCTCGACGAGTCGACCTCATCGCTGGACGGCGTGAACGAGCAGCGCATGCGGGAGGCGATCGACGCCGTCGCCACCGATCGCACGCTGGTCGTGATCGCGCACCGGCTGTCCACGGTGATCGACAGCGACGTCATCGTCGTGCTGCAGGACGGTGAGGTCGTCGGTCGAGGCACCCACGCCGAGCTGATCGAGACCACCCCGCTGTACCGCGACCTCGCCCGCCACCAGCTGCTCGCCTGAGCCCGCCGCGGATGACGCGACGGCAGGATGCCGGGGACCACTCAGCCATGGGTTCGTCCTCGTCACCCCGCCGTCGCGGGTCTGTGCGCTGCGCTCAGCTCGTGCGCGCGAGCCGGTAGCGCAGCGAGGCGAGCTCGGCCCGCAGCGCGGCAGGGAGCTTGTCTCCGAACGTGCCGTAGAACTCCTCGATGCCGTCGGCCTCGGCCTGCCAGGCCTCGGCATCCACCCGGAAGAGCTCGTCGAGATCGGCTTTCGAGATGTCCAAGCCGTCGAGGTTGAGGTCAGAGGTCTGCGGAAGCCGGCCGACCGGGCTGTCCACGGCCGGCACCTGACCGTCGATGCGGCGGATGATCCAATCGATCACGCGCGAGTTGTCGCCGAAACCGGGCCACAGGAACCGGCCGTCCTCGCCGCGGCGGAACCAGTTCACCTGGAAGATGCGCGGTGCGCGGTCGAAACGGAGCCTGCGCCCGATGTCGAGCCAGTGCGCGAAGTAGTCCGCCATGTTGTAGCCGCAGAACGGCAGCATCGCGAACGGGTCCCGGCGCAGTTCGCCGACCGTGCCCTCGGCCGCGGCCGTCCGCTCGGACGAGATGGTCGAGCCGAGGAAGACGCCGTGCGCCCAGTCCGTCGCCTCGACGACCAGCGGAACGTTGGACGCCCGTCGGCCGCCGAAGAGGATGACGTCCAGCGGGACCGCTTCCTCCCAGTCGTCGGAGATCTGCGGGCACTGCGATGCGGCCACAGTGAAGCGCGAGTTCGGGTGCGCGGCCGGGCGCCCCGAATCGGGCGTCCAGGGGTTGCCCTCCCAGTCGATGAGGTCGCGCGGCGCCGTGTCGGTGAGTCCCTCCCACCACACGTCACCGTCAGGGCGCAGCGCGACGTTCGTGAAGATCGTGTTTCCCCACAGTGTCTCGACGGCGGTCACGTTCGTCGATTCGCCGGTGCCGGGGGCGACGCCGAAGAATCCAGCCTCGGGGTTGATCGCCCACAGACGCCCGTCCTCGCCGGGACGGATCCAGGCGATGTCGTCGCCGATCGTCTCGACGCGCCACCCCGGGATCGTCGGACGCAGCATGGCGAGGTTCGTCTTCCCGCAGGCCGAGGGGAAGGCGGCGGCGACGTGGAACCGGCGGCCGTTCGGGTCGATGATCCGGATGAGCAGCATGTGCTCGGCCAGCCAGCCCTCGTCGCGGGCGATGACCGAAGCGATGCGCAGGGCGAAGCACTTCTTCGCGAGGATCGCGTTGCCTCCGTAGCCGGATCCGAAGGAGTACACCTCGAGCGTGTCCGGGAAGTGCACGATGTACTTCTCGTCGTTGCACGGCCACTCGGCATCGTGCTCGCCTGGTGCCAGCGGTGCGCCGACGGTGTGCACAGTGCGCACCCACGGCGCTCCGCCGGCGATCTCGCGGGTCACGGCGTCGCCGACCCTGGTCATGATGCCGATGGATGCCACGGCGTACGCGCTGTCGGTGATCTGCACGCCGATGTGCGAGAGAGGGCCGCCCACCGCGCCCATCGAGAACGGCACGACGTACATGGTGCGTCCGCGCATGGAACCGGCGAACAGGACATCCATCTTCGTGCGCATGGCACCGGGCTCGGCCCAGTTGTTCGTGGGGCCGGCGTCCTCCTCGCGCTCGGAGGCGATGAAGGTGCGCCCCTCGGTGCGCGCCACATCGCTCGGGTGCGAGCGTGCGAGGTAGGAACCTGGGCGCCACTCGGGGTTGAGCTTGATGAGCTTGCCCTCGTCGACGAGACCGCGCAGCAGCGCGTCGTTCTCGGCGCGCGATCCGTCCACCCAGTGCACGGCGTCCGGCTGGGTGAGAGCACGGATCTCCTCCACCCACGCGCGCAGCTCCGCCATCCCCGGGGTGTCGTACGTCGGCTCCGCACCCAGCGCACGCGCCGGTGCGACGGAGGCTGTTCGAAGGGTGAAGGTCTCGGCGATGGCCATGTCCGCTCCTTTGAAGAGTAGGTCGATATGACAATCTTGCGTCGATTGTTCCGTGCCTTTCGGATGCTTTGGCATGTAAGAATCTTGATTCTTTCGGTATGCTCAAGGAATGAGCGGCTCCGGCATCCATCTCACGACCCTCGGTCATCGCATTCGCCACCATCGCACCGCGAGCGGCTACACACTGGACGAGCTCGGCGCCATGGTCGGAGTCGCCGGTTCGCAGCTGAGCCTCATCGAGAACGGCAAGCGCGAGCCCAAGCTCTCGCTGCTGCAGGCGATCGCGCAGGCCACAGGCACCGAGGTCGCCGACCTGATCTCGGGCGAGCCGCCGAACCGCAGAGCAGCGCTGGAGATCGAGCTCGAGAACGCCCAGGCGAGTCCGGTGTTCCGCCAGCTCGGCATCGCGCCCGTCCGCGTCACCAAGGGCATGTCGGACGAGACGATCGAGTCCCTGCTCGGTCTGCACCGCGAGCTGCAGCGCCGTGAGCGCGAGGCCATCGCGACGCCGGAGGAGGCTCGTCGCGCGAACACCGAGCTGCGCCTGCGCATGCGGGCGCAGAACAACTACATCGGCGACATCGAGAAGCTCGCCGAGAAGCAGCTGCGCTCGGCCGGACACGTCGCCGGAGCCCTGACCCACCGCACCGTGAGCATCATGGCCGAGAAGCTCGGCTTCGAGCTCATCTACGTCGCCGATCTGCCCCACTCGACCCGCTCGGTCACCGATCTCGAGAACGGTCGCATCTACCTGCCGCCGGCGTCGATCCCCGGCGGTCACGGTCTGCGTTCGATGGCGCTGCAGGCGATGGCCCACCGGCTCCTCGGCCATACTCCCCCGACCGACTACGCGGACTTCCTGCAGCAGCGGCTCGAGATCAACTACTTCGCCGCATGCTGCCTGATCCCCGAGACGGCCGGCGTCGCGTTCCTGCAGCAGGCGCGCAAAGACCGCAACCTCGCCGTCGAGGACTTCCGCGACGCGTTCGGCGTCACGCATGAGGCGGCAGGCATGCGCATGACGAATCTGCTCACCGAGCACCTCGGGATGCCGCTGCATTTCCTGCGCGTCGACGAGACAGGGGCGATCGCCCGGGTGTACGAGAACGACGATCTGCCGTTGCCGATGGACGTCACCGGCGCTGTCGAGGGCCAGCGCGTGTGCCGCAAGTTCCAGGCCAGGGCCGCGTTCTCGCAGCAGAACCGCACCACGGAGCACCATCAGTACACGGACACGCCCTCAGGCACGTTCTGGTGCGCGACGCAGACCGGCTCCTCCAGCGACGGCGAGTTCTCGATCACGGTCGGCGTGCCGTTCGACGACGCGCGCTGGTGGCGCGGCAGGGAGACGCCGGACCGCGCCGCGTCCACCTGTCCGGACGAGGCGTGCTGCCGCCGCCCGGCGAGCGATGTCGCCGACCGCTGGAGCGGCAAGGCATGGCCGAGCGCTCGGGTGCACACGCACATGTTCTCGCCGCTGCCTCGGGGCGCGTTCCCCGGCGTCGACGACAACGAGGTGTACGAGTTCCTCGCGCGTCACGCGGCGGAGTGAGCCGCCCGTACGCTGGAGGGATGACGATCACCCTGCATGCCCGCGCTGCTCTGCTCGACATGGACGGCACCCTGGTCGATTCGACCGCGGTCGTCGAGCGGCTGTGGCTGGAGTGGGCCGGCCCGCACGGCCTCGACCGCGAAACCGTGCTGCGCACCGTGCACGGCCGACAGGGGCACCAGAGCATGGCCCTGCTGCTGCCGGACCGCGACCATGACGTGAACCTGGTCGAGAATCAGGAGATGCTGCTCCGGGAGAGCGAAGACGTGGACGGCGTCATCGAGATTCCGGGTGCGGCCGCTTTCCTGCGTGCCCTCGCTCCCTTCCCGCACGCGATCGTGACCTCGGCCGACGTGCGTCTGATGACGGCCCGCATGGGCGCCGCCGGCCTGAGCGTCCCTTCGCTCGCCGTCACGGCCGAGAGCGTGTCCCGCAGCAAACCGGACCCCGAAGGGTTCCTGCTGGGCGCCGCGGAACTGGGCGTCGACCCCGCCGACTGCGTCGTGTTCGAGGACTCGGCTGCGGGCATCCGCGCGGGTCTGGATGCCGGCATGACCGTGATCGGAGTCGGACCGCACGCCCCGTCGTTCGACCCCTCGCATCACGTCGACGATCTGACCGCCGTGCGGATCACCGCGGCGGGCGACGGCTTCGCCGTGGAGATCGGCTGACCGAGCGGCGGATCATCCGCTGACGAACGACGCGTAGCGGCCGAGGGCTGCCGATACCTCCTGTTCGGGGATGTCGTCCAGGAGCTCGACCGTCGGATGCTCGGTGTGCCGTCCGAGCGCCGTCGACTGCCGCCACGTGCCGACGATCTGTCCCTCGGCCAGCAGGATCGGCCGGACCATGCCGTTCTTGCCCGGGCCGACTTCGACGAAGCGCTCGGCGGGACCTGCGATCGAGCGGTCGGCATAGGAGATGTAGTACTCCTCGAACGAGGCGAGCGCTTGGACGTCTGGGACGGCGCGGCGACGTGGACGTGTCGGCGCCTGGAACACGCCGTCGTCGATCTCATCCACCCGATCGGCTGCGGCGGCGGCCGCCGCCCGTGATGCCGTGAGGGTGAGCCCGGACCACCACGCGAAGTCCGCGACCGTCGCCGGCCCATGACCGTCGATGTACCGCGCGAACAGTTCGGCCGCGGGGTCGGCCGGTGCGTGAGCTTCGGTGATGTGCTCCTCCACCAGCACGAAGCGCTGCTCCCGGCTGACGCCATCGGCTCGCGCGACGACCGGGCCCTGGCAGATGATGCCGCGCATCGCCAGGTGGCCGACGGCGTGCGCTCCGCGCTGCCCTGCCGGGTCGACGCCGATACGGGAGAGGACCTCGAACAATTCGGCGCGGATCAGCGCGTTGCCGCCGCGCAGCGCCGCTCGCACGGCGCGCTCGACGCCGACCAGCACCTCGATGTCGAGGCCGAGTTCGCGATACCGGGGTGCAGCGGACTGCAGCTGACGCGCAGCGGTCACCTGCAGCATCCACTCGAAGTCGCGGGCCGGGACGATGTGCAGCGTGCCGCGCTGCGTCCACGCCCGTACGAGCGTCCCGTCATCGAAGAGCGCGTCGACCTGTGTGATCGTCGGTGCTCCTCGTGTACGGGAGGCCAGAGCCCAGCGCCCACCCCAGAACTCCTGGCTCTGCACCGCGAGCATGTGGCTCGCGGCCTCGGCGAGACTCGGCGCCGGGGCGGTCAACAGGTGCGAGCGCAGTCGCTCGGTGCGCAGCTGTGCGGTCGTGGTCACGGTGACATCTTCGCGGATGCCGGGGACACTCGACCGCTCGACACGGAGCCGCACCGCAGGAGAAAGCGGTTTCAGCGATACACTGACCGGACACGGACCGTCGCCCGACTCGCGGCTCGGTCGGGAAGGACACGGCAGTGGTGCGACGGTCGAGTGCGACGACGATCAGCTCGGTCGCGCAAGCAGCCGGCGTTTCGCCGGCGACGGTGTCGCGGGTGATGAACGGACGATTCTTCGGGGAACCGGAGATCGCGGATCGGGTGCGCGCCGCGGCCAGGGAGCTGGACTACTCCCCCAATCACCTGGCGCGCAGCTTCGCCATGGGCCAGACGAACGCGATCGCTTTCCTCGTGCCCGATCTGGCGAACCCGACGTTCCAGGCCGTCCTGACCAGCCTCAGCAAGGCAGCAGCCGAAGACGGGTATCGAGTTCTCGTCGCCGACTCCGCTGAATCGGCTGAGGACGAACCGCAGCTCGCCGCGGAGGTCAGGAACCGATGCGACGCGCTGGTGCTGTGCGCGCCGAGAATGTCTGAGGAGGCGCTCGGGAACGCCACGTCAACGCTCGGACCGGTGGTGCTCCTGAACAGATCGAGCCCGGCGTCCTCCGCCCCCACGCTGACCGTCGACTCGCGTGCTGGGTTCGAGCGTCTGGCTCATCACCTGTACGCGCTGGGCCACCGCCGTTTCGCCTACGTCGAGGGGCCGGAGGGACCTGCGAACGAGAACAGGCTGCGTGGAATCGGCGATCTCCAACGGGATGTGGATGGGCTCCAGCTCGAACGCGTGCGAGGCGGCACGAGCAGCCAGGCCGGGCTCGAAGCAGTCGATGACGTCGTCGCCACCGGTGCCACAGCCGTGCTGGCGTTCAACGATCTCGTCGCCATCGGCCTCGTGCACGGATTGACCAAGCGCGGTGTCCGGGTGCCTGAGGACATGTCGATCACGGGATTCGACGACATTCCGTTCGCGCGCTTCATGACTCCGGCGCTCACGACCGCATCCGTTCCCCACGAGTCCCTCGGCACCCTCGCGTGGAACCGGATGCGCACCCTGATCGAGGGCGGAACGCCCGATCACGACGTGAAGTTCCAGCCTCGGCTGGAACTTCGCGAATCGACCGGACCATGCCCGCGTTGACACCGGACGAGAGCCCGGCGGCCGTGCACCTCGAACAGATCCAGATCCGCGATCCGTTCGTGCTGCGCGTTCCGGACGGCTATTGGCTGTACGGCAGCACCGATCCGAACATCTGGGATGGGCCCGCCGTCGGGTTCGACACGTATTGGAGCCCCGATCTGGTGAACTGGTCGGGACCCGTCGCCGCATTCCGGCCCGGCGCCGACTTCTGGTCGCGCACCCAGTACTGGGCTCCCGAGGTGCACCGGCATCTCGACGCCTACTATTTGTTCGCGACGTTCACGGCTCCAGGCCATCGTCGTGGCACGCAGGTGCTCCGCTCCGAAAATCCACAAGGGCCGTTTCTGCCCTGGTCCGATGGACCCCTCACGCCGCCCGCATGGGAGTGCCTGGACGGGACACTGCACGTGGAGAACGGCATCCCGTATCTCGTCTTCTGCCGCGAGTGGAAGGACGTCGGCGACGGTGAGATCCTCGCGGTCGCGTTGAGCGGTGATCTCCGCGAGGCCGTCGGCGATCCGGTCGTGCTGTTCCGCGCCTCGGAGGCTTCGTGGTCGAGGTCGATTCCGCGGCCGGAGTTCCCGTCGGTGTACGTCACCGATGGCCCGTCACTGCACCGCACCGCGGATGGTCGCCTGCTGATGCTGTGGTCGAGCTTCGGCGATGCCGGGTACGCCCTGGGCGTCGCCACGTCCGCCACGGGGGACATCTTCGGGCCGTGGTCGCAGTCGCCCGAACCTCTCTGGCCCGCCGATGGCGGCCACGGCATGATCTTCACCGCTGCCGACGGGGCACTGCTTCTCGCGCTGCATTCGCCGAATCGGACACCGCACGAGCGCGCGCACTTCTTTCCGCTCGAAGAGACACCGGACGGTCTGCGCCTGCGGGACTGAGCCCCGCACCGCCGGTGGTCAATCGAACGCGGGCGGCACGAAGCTCATGCGACGGCGCGCGGCGATCGTGTATCCGTCGAGTTCGACGCGCTCGTTCGGCGCCAGCTCGAGCGCGAGAGCACGGCCGCCGTTCATGAGGTCGCCTGTGACGGGGGCGGATGCGAGGTTCACCACACCGCGCACGACCCCGTCCTCGTCGGTCATCACGCGCCATCCACGGGGAAAGGAGAACGCGGCGGCTCCGTCCCGATACACCTCGACGCGCTCGTCGTCCGCGGTCAGCTCCCAGGCGCCGGCGGCGGTCCTTCGCGACACTGCCACGGCCGATGCGGCTGCATCGTGGCCGATACGAGTCGGCGACAGCCCAGAGAACCAGACATCGCCGTCCGGAGAGGGAAGGATGCCGAACCATCGCTCGACGGCGTCGAGAAGCCACAGGATCGACGGAGAGTATCCCTCAGCGAAGCCGGCGTCACCCGACCACGGATCCAGGCACTGAGGGAAGCGGTCGGCTATCGCGAGAGCGGCCAGCACCGGCTGGGCGGCGAGCGCGAGCTCCGCGGGATGACCGTGATGCTCGAAAGCGTCCGACGCGCGCAACAGCGCGAGGAAGTTCACCGGGCCACCCCAGGAGTTCCGTGTCGCGTCATGGTCGAAACGAGGATCATCCATCGCGATCGAGGTGAATCCGTAGTGCGCCAGGAACTTCCTCGTGTTCAGCAGATAACGGCGAAGGCATTCGACGAAGAACTCCTCGTCCCCGACTTCGCAGGCCAGCACTCTGAGCAGGACATCGGACTGGATCCGAACGCGGCGAGCGTGCCGATCGAGGTCGTAGAAGAAGCCGTCCTCGTCGTCGAAGCACTGCGCCCACAGTGCATCCAGGCTCCGACGCGCCGCGTTCCGCCATGGCCCGGGGTCTTCGCCGAGCTCCTCGGCGATCTGCGCGAGATACGCGCGCTGGCAGGCGACATTGGCCGTCAGGTCCGGGGCGATGTACGGCAGCGTCGGCGAATGCGGATCGCAGTGGCGTGCGTCGGATCGGTACGCACGCTCGGGAGCGAACCAGAATCGGGGCGACAGATCGTGACCGGCGTCGTACGTGCAGAAGGCCTCGACGGCTCCGGTGCCACGGGTGTCGCGATGGCGCGCGAGCCAGTCGTCGTTGCGCACCATCGCCTCGTACATCGTGCGCAGGAACCCACGATCACGGCCCGTCGCGAGATAGTGACGCCACACGACGCGGGCGAACGGCGTCACGATCTGGATCTGGCTGAAGGCCGGTCCGTCGGCAGTGATCTTGTAGGGCAGCAGGCCGTCTTCGCGCTGATGCTCGGCGAAGGCGACCATGGTGCTCGTCGCCACACGAGGCGCCCACCGTCGCACGACATCGGCGCTGATGGATCCGGTGCTCTCGATCCACGCGCCGGGGTAGCCGCCTCCCTCACGGAGCACGTCCCGGCCGTCCGATCCCGGGCCGATGCAGGCAGCGAGTTCCGTCAGCGCTGCGTGCCACCGCTCCTCCAGCGGTCCTCCGATGGCGGCGAAGCGGATCCCTGCCGCTCCGACGCCCTCGGCCAGCGCGGTTCCGGCGATTCCGGCTCGTGAGACCGGATCGCTCACGCGCATTCTCTGCAGCGCGGCGTCACGAGCCGTCATCGCCGTCCCCGAGACCGAGGTCATTCCAGTGCCGCACCGAGTTCGGCGACCCACTGCTCGCCCGCCTGCTGCGGCGTCGCCCGATCGAAGAGAACGTCCGCCTCCATCCGCTGAGACAGCTCGTTCATGATCGACCCGCCGGCCGGCTGCGGTGGCGCGACCACCCCGCTTTCGAGGACCACATCGACGTACTCGGCGGCGACCTGGCTCGGTCCCTCCAGAAGAGGCGCGACGACAGCGAGCGTGTCGGGGTTGAAGGGCACGCCACGCGTGTCCAGGATCAGTTCCGCGGCCGCCGGCTCGTTGAGGAACCAGTCCACGAGCATGGCTGCGGCCTCCGGATGCTTCGTCGCGGCGTTGATCGACCAGAACGCCGACGGCAGCAGCGCGACACCAGTCGTGTCCGTGGAGGTGGGCGGCAGAGCGATCTGCACATCATCGCCAGCCGCACCGTAGACGTTCATCAGATTGCTGTAGCCGAAGGTGATCGCGGCCTGGCCGAGTGTGAACAGTTGCTGGTCCGGCGGGAGCGCGACCCCGGATGTCACGACCGACGGGTCTGGCATGCCGCCGCCATCCGACAGCTCCTTCTCGATCTCGTAGAGCCCGGCGATCTGCTCGGCATCCACACCGAGCTGACCGTCCCAGTCGTACATGCCGACCTCGCTGACCTGGCCGGCGTAGGTGCCGATGATGTCCGCGATGCGCATGTCGACGCCGTAGATCGGCTGCCCGCCCGCGGTCGTGAGGCCGGCCGAGCCGATCGTGTTGGCCGCTTCGACGAGGTCGTCCCAGGTCCAGCCCTCCTCGGGCAGCGGCACGCCGGCCTGCTCGAACACATCCGCGTTGATGAACGCGGCCGTGGCGTTTCCGCCAGTCGGCAGGCCGTACAAGGTGTCGTCGACGATGGAGTTGGTGAGCGAGAAGTCCGGATACTGCGAATAGTCGAGGACTTCGCTGACCGTGGAGAGGTCGAGGAGCGCACCGAGCTCTCCGTACTCCTGCGGCTTGGCGCCGCCGAGCGCGAACACGTCGGGCGCGGTGTCTCCCCCGCCGGCGAAGTCCGTGGCCAGACGGTTGAACAGGTCATCGGGCGAGCCGACCGGCGTCTGCGTCACGCTGACATTCGGGTATTCGTCTTCGAACATCGTGATGACCTCGTCGAAGAGCGCCGCGCGAGCGTCGTCGCCCCACCAGGACATCTCGAGTTCGATCTCCTCTTCGGGATCGAATCCGCCGCCCGTCGTTCCGGCGTCTGCCGAGCACCCGCTGAATGCAAGAGCGGAAACCGCCGCGATGGATCCGAAGGTCAGTACGGTCGTGCGAGACCGGGTGATACGCGTCATTGCGCCTCTTTCGATAGGGCGGAGTTGGTCCGCCGGAGGGAAGGGTCAAGGCCGATCAGCGGTGAAACCGCTTTCTCGAAAACTAGCATCGCCCACCAAAGCTGTCAACGATTGAGTTTCTCGAGCCTCGCCCCTCCTCAATCAAGTTGCCGCTGGCACCGAGAATCCGGGACTTGACTTCCAGATCAGTCGGTGTGAATAATCGTCCTGGTCGTGAAACCGCTTTCTCTTGAAGCGTCTCACGCAGGACAAGGAGGTCGAATGAGCAGTCTCGGCGAGTTGCGCACCATCACCCGCGTCAAACGCGGGCAGGGCGTGCGCTTCAGAGAGAAATTCCCCGACAACAGGGCGGCGCTGGTCTTCCTGCTGCCGTGGCTGATCGGGATGCTGGGACTCACCATCGGACCGATCGTGGCGTCCCTGTATCTGTCCTTCACCGACTACAACCTGCTTCAGCCCCCGTCCTGGTCAGGCGTCGAGAACTTCGTGCAGATGTTCTCGGATGCACGGTTCTGGAACTCGTTCCGCGTCACCGTCGAGTACGTGCTCATCGGCGTGCCGCTGCAGCTCATCCTCGCGCTCGCGCTCGCGGTGCTGCTGGACAAGGGGATGCGCGGGCTCCCGTTCTACCGTTCGATCTTCTATCTCCCGTCGCTGCTCGGCGGTTCGGTCGCGATCGCGATCCTCTGGCGTCAGGTGTTCGGCAAGGACGGCCTGGTGAACGGCGTCCTCGCCTGGTTCGGCATCGACGGCCCTGGATGGATCGGGCATCCGGATTTCGCACTCGGCACGCTCATCGTGCTGAACGTCTGGACGTTCGGCTCCCCTCTCGTCATCTTCCTGGCTGGGCTCCGCCAGATCCCGGCGATGTACTACGAGGCCGCGTCCATGGATGGAGCCGGTCGGATCCGGCAGTTCCGCTCGATCACGTTCCCGCTGCTGACCCCGGTCATCTTCTTCAACCTGGTGCTGCAGCTGATCTTCGCCTTCCAATCGTTCACCCAGGCATACGTCGTCTCAGGGGGAACCGGCGGACCCAGCGACTCCACGATGTTCTTCACCCTCCTGCTGTACAAGGAGGCCTTCACCGAACTCGACATGGGCTACGCGTCGGCGATGGCCTGGTTCCTCCTGGTCGTGATCGCCGCGTTCACCGCCTTCAATTTCTGGCTCTCCAAGTACTGGGTGTTCTATGACGACTGAAACCGAGACCCTCATCCGCCCCGCCGACGCCGCACCCGTGCGCCGTCGGCGCCCAGGACAGCGCAGCGCACCCTGGCGCTCCGTCGTCAAGCACATCGTGCTTGTGCTCCTGTGCATCGTCATGGTGTATCCGCTCATCTGGCTCGTCGCCTCCAGCTTCAAGCCGAATGACGAGATCTTCCGCGACCTGAGCATCTTCACCACGAACCTCACCGCGGAGAACTACGTCAACGGCTGGAACGATCTGCAGCACCCGTTCGGGCTGTTCCTGCTCAACTCCGCGATCATCGCGTTCGGGGCGATCCTGGGCAATCTGCTGTCCTGCTCGTTGGCCGCATACGCGTTCGCACGGATGCGGTTCCGATTCCGCAACCTCGCCTTCGCCCTCATGCTCGGCTCGATCATGCTGCCCTTCCAGGTGCTGCTCGTGCCGCAGTTCATCATCTACAAGGAGCTGGGCTGGCTGAACACGTTCCTGCCGCTGATCGCTCCGAAGTTCCTGGCCACCGAGGCCTTCTTCGTCTTCCTGATGGTCCAGTTCATCCGCGGCCTGCCCAAGGAGCTGTTCGAGGCCGCGCGCATCGATGGCGCAGGTCACGCGCGCAGCTACTTCCAGATCACGCTGCCGCTGATCGTCCCGGCGCTGGCCACGACCGCGATCTTCACCTTCATCTGGACCTGGGGCGACTTCTTCGGGCCGCTGATCTATCTGCGGCTGCCAGAGCTCTTCCCGGCTTCCCTGGCCCTCAAGGGATTCCTGGATGCGCAGTCCAGTTCGGACTACGGCTCGATGTTCGCGATGAGCGTGGTGTCGCTCGTGCCGCTCTTCCTCGTCTTCTTGTTCGGGCAGCGGTTCCTCATCAAGGGCGCCGCGACCAGCGGCATCAAATGAACGCCGCGATCGATTCATCGGAGGGATCAGGAATGGGCAGAGTGCGATACGCGCTGATCGGCACGGGGTCGAGAGCACAGATGTACCTGGAGGCTCTGGCAGGGGCGCACGCGGACGCGGGCGAACTCGTGGCGGTCTCCGACACGAACCCGGGGCGCATCGATTGGTCTCTGAATCGCCACCCCGCGCTCGGTGCCCCACGACGGTTCGACCCGGCTGAACTTGCTTCGGTCACCCGCGAACTCGACATCGACAGGGTCATCATCACTTCCCCGGATTCCACGCACGCGGATCTGATCGTCCGCGCGGTGGATGCCGGCGCGGACGTCGTCGTGGAGAAGCCGTTGACGACGACCGAAGATGGCGTCCGGAAGATCACCGATGCCGTCGAACGAACCGGTAAGAACGTGACCCTCACGTTCAACTACCGGTACTCGCCGCGCAACAGCGCTCTGAAGCAGTTGATCTCCTCAGGCGAGATCGGCGACGTCACCAGCGTTCATTTCGAATGGGTGCTGGACACCGGCCATGGTGCCGACTACTTCCGGCGCTGGCATAGGGACAAGTCGCAGTCAGGCGGCCTGCTGATCCACAAGGCCAGTCATCACTTCGATCTCGTGAACTGGTGGATAGACGACGCACCGACCCGCGTTTTCGCCTCTGGCGGCCTGCGGTTCTACGGAGCCGAGAACGCCCGCCGGCTCGGCGTCGGACCGAGACCAGTGCGCGGCACGACCGATTCCCCGCTGCGGGACCGCTTCAGCCTCGATCTGCGCACGGACGACGTCTGGCGCGGTCTCTATCTGGAGCAGGAGCATCTCGACGGCTACCTGCGCGATCGAGATGTCTTCGATGAGGGGATCACCATCGAGGACAATCTCTCCCTGGTCGTGGACTACGGGCGCGGAAGCACCATGTCGTACTCACTGAACGCTCACGCGCCGTGGGAGGGATACACGGTCGCCGTCAACGGGACCCGAGGGCGCGCAGAGCTGACGGTCGTCGAGCGCGGATCCGTACTGGTGGACGAGGAGGGCAGGACGGTCGTCGATCCGAGCGCGCGTCCCGATCTCATCGCCGACGACCTGGCACGCCCGGTCTCCGAGCGCCTGGTCGTGCAGCAGCACTTCTCCACGGCGCGCGAGGTGCCGATCCCCGGCGGCAGCGGCGGGCACGGCGGAGGGGATGCCATACTGCTGCGCGACGTGTTCGTGGGAGGCGATGACGATCCGCTCGGTCGAACCGCGGACTGGACCGACGGGGTGCGCAGCATGGTGGTGGGGCTCGCGGGCAATCGGTCTCTGGAGACCGGGCAGGCAGTCAGCATCAGCGAGTTGGACCTGGGGGATGCGCAGGAGGCGGTCGCTCGGCGCTGACGGCGTTCGCTCAGTTCAGAGCGCGGATCGCGTCCCGCAGTATCCCGCCCGCCTCGGCCAGCGCGTGAGCAGCAGCCGAGGCATCCGCTCCGGTCGCCAGCAGCAGCAGGGCGAGCTTGACCGAGCCGTCGGCCAGGCCGAGAGCCTCCGCGGCCTCCTCGATCCCGA